>JBDRJR010000072.1:0-17289 GCA_043814705.1 Verrucomicrobiota bacterium
AGAAGGATTCCGGGGAAACGGCCGCCCCACCATGTCGGTCGTATAAATTTCATATCAGCACCTCGTTAACCGGGCAGGGTTGACCGAAATTGGATGGCCAATGGAAAACGGCTTGACAATCGGGAAGGCAAGACCGATCAAGATCGGATGACGGATGACGGATGACGGATGACGGATGACGGATGACGGATGACGGATGACGGATGACGGATGAGATCATAGAAATAGTCATTCTGTGCATCAAACCGGTTTTTTCAAAACAATGAAAAGATTCTGATTAAGCTGGATCGTATTGTCAAACCTTTTTTAAAGGTCCTTTTTTTAAAGGTGGAAGTAAGGCGTTATTGGGGTGCCGACCTCAACGCTGGTTGGCTACCGTATGGCGTTTTGTAGTGCCGACCTCATATAGGTCGGCTACAGAAGCGTAGTCGGGTGACCGCGGTTTGCAACCGACCTCAACGCGGTCGGTTACAGTTCGTGGTGATGCCCTTATATACCCAACGCGGGTTTATATCCCGCAACCCAGAGAAATCAACCACAGAGCAAGATGCGACACAGAGCTAAAGCAAAAAGCGATTTTGGCAAATTTGCGGCAACGAAACGTTGTTCTCAAATTTGCCAAAACACTTTGTTACTGAAGAAGGCGGGAGACATAAAACTCCCTTTTTGCTCCAATTAGAGTTCTGCAAAATGGCAGGAATTTCTGTAGCCGACATCGCTGATGTCGGGAATCCCGGGGTCACCGACCCCGGCTACAATTAAAAATCGTCTTTGCCGGCTATTTCGCAGAAGTTTAGCTCCAATAGCAATCTCTTCTTCTCCGTGCCTTCCGGTCTCCGTGGTGTCCTCCATAGGCGGATCCGCCTCCGGCGGAAATCCTTTTCTTGTTTTTTATAGTGGCACTAAAAATTTAAGGTGCTGAGGAGTTGAATCAGAAGGGAGGGTGGAAATAATCCTTAACCCACGGGAACATTTTGAACGCAGGGTGTAAAAATACAGACTAACCTGTATTATTTTGCCTGGCGCCCGCCTTTTGAATGACATGCCGATACGATTCCGGCTTTACCCCGGTCAATATTTTGAAAATCCGATGAAACAACCGATAATCTTCAAAGCCCACCTGCCCGGCAATCGCGCTCAGTTTCAATTCCGGCTTGGTTTCCAACAGCATGCGCGCCTCCATTATCCGCCGTTGTAAAATATAACGCTTCAATGATAAACCCATGGATTTCTTAAATACCAGATCAAGGTATTGCCCGGTATAACCGAAGGCCTTGCTGATATTTAAAATACTTATTTTTTCGGCAAAATGCTGATCAATATATGCGCTCAACCGCCCAGTTAACGGATGCACGCGTTTTTTATCCGGTTGACTGACGATGCTCCGGACCAGACAGCAAATTTCCTGAAACTTTACCCTGATCATGTCCTCATAACCGAATCCCTTTGTTTTTACTTCGCCGCTGATTTGTCCGCAGATCAGGTCGAACCGCGCCGCTTCCTCTGTGCTCAGCAGAACCTGATGCGGCCAGGACTTGACCTCCAGGTCCATTCCCAGCCAACCCAGCGGAAATTGAAAACCACCGCATTCCGCCTTTTCATTGCGCGGCACGCTCATCATCGCATGGATCTCACCGGGCTTGGCGATCAACAGAAGTCGTTTTTGAAAAGGATATATTTTACCCGCTAAGTAATAAGCGCCCCGGCCTTGCCGGACATAAATCAGCTCAAGATCCTTATGAAAAGCGAGCGGATAGGGCTTTGTAAAAAAATACCAGCCATATCCAAACTGCACCTGTGATTTCCCTGTAAAAATTTTTTCATAGAACGTTCCCTTGAAAAACCGCAAATAGTATTTCCCGATACGCTTGATATCCGGCGATAGCAAATCCTGTTCACATGCTTTTTTCCTGCTCATTGATTTGAACCCGGCATAAATTTCACGAATAAGGTTGGTAACATGGTTCAGATACGATCTGGTTTGCACGAACATCAGCGTTCCGGCCAAAGGCTCTTCGGCCACAATCCCATATTGCACTGCCGCCACGGACCATAGCCATGGCAGGATCAGGGTCACCCGCGCAAAGCGCAGGCATGGATGCGGCGCAGGATGCGCATCAAGGCACGACGGCGGCGGGTACCCTGCGGGAAATACCTGTCCATCAGACGGCCGGTCTTCTGCACAAATTGCCAGCCGTCACTGGCCTGCATTTGAATGATCTCGGCATGATAATTGCATACAACCTGCCGCTGATGCTCGATGGTTTCCTGAAGCGACGGCACGGAATGGGCATATTTAGCGTAGCGGTCCTTGTATTGGTAACAGCGTTCGCGGCCGAAGACGTGCGCCTGGAAAGCTTCGTCCATCTCCCGGTAGCGGCGGATCGTCGCCGGTGAAAGGCCAAAGCGTTCCAACACCGCGTTCAGGGGCATCCAGGCTTCGAGGCTGAATTCCTTGTTTTTTTCGTAAAAGTAAAACAGGCTCCGGAACAGGATGAATGAAACCGGCAGGCATCCCTCAAACACCCATTCATGGTCAATAAGATAATGCGCTTCGCCAGCCACGAGAATATTTTCAAACACCAGATCCGTCAGCGCCGGCGTCAAAAACGGACCCAGGCCTTCAAGCTCCGCCGGCTCTTCCAGCCCAAAGACCTGCCGCATGGACTCCTCAAACACCGGCGCCGGAATCGTGGTAAATGCGCTGTTCAGCAACGCCCGGTAATCGGTAATAACACCCATGAACCGCGCCTCATCCTGTTCCCGGAAAGCGCTGACTAGGAGGGCATCCAGACTGCGGCCTTCCACAAATTCGAACCGCAGGGTTTGCTCATCAATGACGGTAACTTCCGGCAACCGCAGGCGGTTGCCGCGCAAACTGTGACGGATCGGCGCGGCCTGTTTATACAGTCGTTGGAGGTGCTCAACCGCCTCGCGAGCAAGCGCTTTTTTCAGGACAAATTTCCGGCCACAGTCCCGCCAGATCGAGGTTTCAATCTGAAACGGGGGCAGGCGCTGACGATTATACTTGGCATACAATAATTCCATGGGGCGCATTATAGCACGCCGCGCAAATAATTGGTAGTCCTGTTACTTATTGCCGGATTCATGGCCGGTCTTGGTTTGACATCTTTGGTTTGACATTTTGATTGACAATAAACACAAAGGATATGTATGCTTTAAATGAATTTTACACATTGTTTATTACTGATATTTTTTAAAGTTAAATACAGGGCCATAATATCAAAGCCGGGGAATTCCTGCAGGATAAAAACAGGATATATGACCGAAGAGAATCTATCCGCATCAACTATCCGGATTGCTTTAGCGCCCGATCCGAAAACAGATTCGGCAAAACCGCATCTTGCCGTGCGGCGGACTGCCACCAGTCCCACCGTCAAAAGAAAGATGCCCACCAATGAACTGTCCGACTACCAAAACCTGCGCGAGAGCATTTACGACGGCGTCCTGATTGCCGATTTTAGCGGCGCAATCATTGACTGCAATGCGCGCGCGCTCCGCCTGTTTTTTTCCGACCGCAACGCGCTTTGCCGGAGCAAAATTACGGACTGGATTCACGGCGCCGACAACGTGCTTGTCACGAAAATCAGAGAGAACATCAGCCGTCATATATACACCCTGATCGAAACCTATTGCAACCGGAGCGATCAGACGTTGTTCCCGGTTGAGATCGCCGTCAATGAAATTGAGATGGGTGGTCAAAAAACAATGTGTTTTTTTATCCGCGATATTTCGATGCGCAAACACGCGGAACATAAATTGAAAGAATACGACCAGCATAGAACACAGTTCATTTCAAACGTCTCCCACGAATTACGCGTCCCCCTAACTTCCATGATTTATGCAATCACCAATATGCTAAACGGGGCGGCGGGCGAACTATCCCCGGAAGGTGTGCGCTATTTGCATTCCCTGGAAGCCGGAAGCAAGCGAATGCTGATGACGATTAACGGTATTCTTGACATGACCAAGCTGGAAAACAACATGCTCAGCCTGAACAAAAAGAAAGTGCCGCTGGCCAGATTTGTCCGCTCCAGCCTGACCTGGCTGGCTTTGCGCGCCGAACAGCAATCGCTGGAGTTCAGGATGAATACTTCCGGGTGCAACAGCTTCCTTGACTGCGATCCTGAAAAAATGGAAAGAGTGCTGATGAATATCGTGGATAACGCAATCAAATTCACTCCGGCGGGCGGCCGGGTGGAAGTCACCGTCCGGAATGCGGACGACGGGCAGGTGTTAATCACGGTGGAAGATAACGGCGAGGGCATTTCGAGCGAAGACCTTCCCAAAGTAACAACCCGGTACTTCAGGGGCGGCGAACAAGTGCATGGCTCCGGCTTGGGGTTATCCATTTCCAAGGAAATTATCGAACTGCACCAAGGCCGCTTAACGATTGAAAGCCCGCCGCCCGGCAAAGAAAAAGGCGCGCGTGCGACAATTACACTGCCGGCTACGCCCGGCCCGCTTATTCTTATCGTGGATGACGAAGAAGAAGTCCGCAAGATGCTCTCAACCCTCCTGCAGACCGGCAATTACCGCACATTGACCGCTTCCAATGCCGAAGAAGCGCTTTTATCCTTGAGCAACAATCCCGTTGAGCTGATTATTCTTGATCTACTCCTGCCTACGATGACCGGATTCCAGCTGGCTAATATCCTGCGACAGAACAGCGCCTGGCGCGCTTTGCCGGTAATCGCCATTACCGGCTTAGCCCTGGAAAGCGAGCAAAAAAACATTCTGGATCAATATGAAGTACCGGTCCTTTCCAAACCGTTTAAACCGGAAGAATTAACGGACAGGATTGAAAAGAGTTTCCTTTCTGCCGGAGTATGAAAGCAAAAACGGAAGCGTCGCTGAAACTGACAACCTGAGCGCAAAATAATGAACGCAAAACCCAAACCGACAATCCTGCTGATTGACGATGAAAAAGACATTTTGCTTACGATCGGCGACTTTCTCAAGCTTAACGGGTACACACTACTAACGGCAACGAACGGCGAAGAGGCCTTGCATATGCTCGCGAGGGAAAAGCCGGACATGATCATTCTGGACATCAATATGCCCAAAATGAACGGGCTTGCTTTTCTGGCAAATATTCAGGCAAATCCGGAATGGGCCGATATTCCCGTTTACGTGTTCACCGGCCGCGCGAATATGGAGCATTACTTTGAGGAAGTCCGCGTGGCCGGTTTCATGCCCAAACCCTGCCTGCCCGATAAACTTCTCAAGGACATAAGGAAAATCCTGGTCCAACAGAAACAGCAGGAGGCCGACGTCGCAACAAGGGGCCGGAAAAAATTATTGCTGGTCGAACCCGATGAATCACGCCGCAAAGAACTGACAGAGCGATTTGCGCAGGCCGGCTTTGAAGTAGTCGCCCCCTCGGGCGTGGGAGACATCGTGAAAATGGCGATCGCCGAGCAACCCGACGGCATTATGATGCAAATGTTCATGGATGTCATGAACGGCTCTCAGATCGCCTCCATCTTGCGCATGATCCCGGCCACCCGCAACCTGCCCATACTCATTTACGACGATACGGCCGCCAGCCTGCCACAGGCATATATCGCCCCGCAACATCAGGGCGACCACCTTCAATACATAGTCGCCAACGCAAGGAACAAGGATTTGCTTCCACTGATGCAGGGACTGATGCAAGGATCGGCCGGCGGCACAGAGCAACCTTAAACATCATGCTTCTTTCGTGATCTCGCTAACCGCGCCAATCATGTAGAACTTTTCGGACGGAATTTTATCCAGCTCGCCCGAAATAATCAGCTCGCAATCGCGCAGGTTCTGTTCAATCGTGACATAGGCGCCCGGCTTGCCGGTGTAGCCTTCGCTGACCGCAAAAGGCTGGGTAAAATAATTTTCCAATTTTTTGGCCCGCTCAAAAATCGTGCGGTCGGAGGTTGACAATTCATCCGCGCCGATAACGGCGGCGATTTTTTTCAACTCGTCGTATTTGGACAGTATTTTCCGGCATTCCTGGGCAATATGATAATGCCGGTACCCCACGATGTTGGAATCAAGATTTTTACTGGAAGAGAGCAAGGGATCTATGGCCGGATACAATCCCAATTGGACGCGTTCGCGCGACAAAACGGTGATTGAATCAAGGTGGCTGAAAATAGCGACCACGGCCGGATCGGTCAGATCGTCATTCGGCACATAGACCGCCTCAATGGTGGTGATTGAACCGACGGCTTTAGGCCGGATGCGTTCGTGAAATTCGCTAACTTCGGACGCAAGCGTCGGCTGGTATCCCGTTTCGGACGGCACCCGTCCCAACAGGGCTGACATTTCCATGCCGGCCTGAATAAAGCGAAAGATATTATCCACAAAGAGCAGGACATCCTTCCCCTTCTCCTGCAAATATTCGGCCAGGGTTACCCCGGTCAAACAAACTTCAAAGCGGTTGCCGGGCGGCTCGTTCATCTGGCCGAAGACCATGATAACCTTATCGCCGAGCTGGGCTTCGGCCAATTCCATACAAAGCTCATTCCCTTCGCGGGTCCGTTCTCCGGCGCCGGTAAAAACACATCCACCCTGGTGGACCTTGACAATATTATGGACAAGTTCCAGGATGAGAACGCTTTTGCCGAGTCCCGCCCCGCCGACCAGTCCGGTTTTGCTTTCTTTGACCAGGGGGAACAATAAATCGAACATTTTGATGCCGGTCTCAAGTATTTTTGAAGTGGCGACTTTACGATCCGAAGAATAAAAGCGAGAGCGCGAGATATCCTTGCGGATCGGGGTCGTTGCCATGGGAGGCAGGGGGCCTTTTCCATCTATCGGCTGACCAAGCACATTAAGCACCCGGCCGAACAGGGCATCGCCCACGGGAATCTTCAGCAAGACGTCTTTCTTGACGACCGGCGCGTGATACCTCAGGTTATAAGTACTGCCCAGGGCGATACACCGGACAACATTGGCATTTACCTGTTCCAGAACCTCCAGCGAGAGCGTTTGGCCGTGGATATCCTTTGTTTCCAGGATTTCATAAGTAGCCGGCATTTCTTGATGGCACTCAAAAAAAACGTCAATTACGGGACCCTGGACTGAAATAAGTTTTCCGCCGATAGCCATTATGCATTTCCCCGTGTGTATTTCACGAAACGATCCAAAATAAAAATCCGAACAACGAATTCCGAAATAAATTCCAATACGCTCCTAATTCTGACTCCTGAATTCTGACTCCTGACTGCTGGCTTCATTCTTGCGCCTTCCAATCTGGCCGGCGAACATATCCTGCATCTGCTTGTCAATCCATGCGCGGCGCGCACGAAAATACTGGTTGCGCAGGATTTTATTCTGTCCCTCAAGCCGCTGGTGGCTTTCCTCAAGATGAATGGTACGCGCGGCAAATTCCGATAATTTGCTGTCATCAAAGACATTGAATAGAATCAGCGTGATCCAGGTGTCAATCAAATAACCCAGCAAATCGGTGACAGCAGATTCCATGATTACTTCACGGGCCGGCAAGGCCGCCGCCAGTTTTTTCTCAAACAACTGATCACAGGGCAACATGCTTATGGTTTCAACTTTCTGGACGGCAAACGAAACCGCATGCGGATAGATAATCACTGAGCGGCCGAAGCGATTTGCCAGCCCTTCGGCTACGATATAATCCTTAAGTTTCACCGCCCCCTCATAGCGTCCCTCGCCCTTAATGCCCGGAAAAGAAACGAAATGGCGGCCGGTCGGCAGAAGCAGGCGCGCGCCCCTTTCGCCGAAAATAACGAGTTCATCGTCGTCCCGTTCCGCAAATTCTATTCCCTTGTGAACGACCTGGGAGTTCAATCCGCCCATAAACCCTTCATCAGAAGTTATCATGATAATGCCCAGATTGCCCCTTGAATGACGGAAGGGATGATCTACGGCGCTGAAATCAATTAAGTGAAAAAATGCGCCAAAAGCCTCCATAAAAACGGCATGGCGCGTTGCCTTTTGCTTTTCCAAAACACGGTATTCGGCCGCCGCGATCATTTTAAGGACTTCCAGCAGGCTATCCAGGTAATTATTGGTCTGCATCTGCTTTTTGATCTGTTCTTTCAGGGCCATGGCTAACCTGCTGTCCCAGGGTGAAGACCCTGGGCTATTGAATTGCACCCCACAGGGTGCCGACCTTGCACATAGACTCCAACGGGCCGGTCAAACTTTTTTAAAAATCATTCTGCTATGCGCTTGCCTCCTTGCCCGGCGCAGCGGCCGTGTTCTCGGCCACAAACTTTGGCAACAACCGAGTCAATTCATTCAAAATTGGATCGCTCAACTCATTCCCTGTTCCGAGCTCCCTTACCAAATCCGGCGATTGGACGGAGAGAAAAGCAAGAATATCTTTCTTAAAATGCTTGATCTGCTCGTCGGTCTGGTTGATGAGCAGGTCGGATTTCATTGCAAAAAGAAAAACGATTTCCTCCTCACGGGAATAAGGCCGGTTCTGATCCTGCGCAAAAAGAAAATTGGACATGACCCGGCCGCGATTAAGCTGGCGCAGGACGACCTCGCCGGTGGCCGGCTTGAACTTGGTCGTTTTGAGCAGTTCGTTGTATTGGATGAAACCAAGGCGCAGACCTCCGCTCAGTTTTTTTACCGCCTTGCACTGCGCCTTACTGCCCACACGCGACACGGATAACCCGAGGTCAACTGCCGGCCTGAAGCCGGCATTGAACAGGTCGGAGCCGACGTAAATCTGTCCGTCGGTCATTGAAACGAGATTGGAAACGACGTAGCCGGCAATATCGCCCTGTTGGGTTTCAACAATCGGCAAACAAGTCAGGGATCCGCAGCCTAATTTTTGATTTAATTTTGCCGAACGTTCCATCAACTGGGAATGCACGTAGAAAATATCCCCGGGATAAGCTTCGCGGCCGGGCGGCCGCTCCAGAAGAAGCGATAATTGCCGGTAGGCCCAGGCATGTTTTGTCAAATCATCATAAACAATGAAAACATGACGCCCCTGATACATGAAAAACTCGGCAATGGCTGTGGCGGCATACGGCGCCAGATACTGCTCGCCGGCCGAATCGGAGGCAAGCGCCGCGACGATGGTCGTATAGGCCAGAGAATTATGTTCCTGCAATAATTCGATGATATGAAGCAGACTGGTATAAGCGCGGCCGATACAGCAATAGATGCAAATAACATCCTTACCGGCCTGGTTGATAATGGCGTCCAGACAGATTGTGGTCTTGCCGGTCATCCGATCTCCAACCACCAGTTCGCGCTGTCCCCTGCCGATGGGGAGTGTGGCATCAATGGCAATCGTGCCGGTTTCGAATGTCTCGCTAATCGGCATGCGGTCAAAAACGCCCGGCGCATCGCGGAAGACTACTGCCTGCGCCTCAACGGGAACGGCGCCCTTGCCGTCCAGCGGTTGTCCCTGGGTATTGACAATCCGCCCGATAATATCCTTGCCCACGGGAACAGTAAAATTCTGCATACGGTTAATGACCGTGCTGCCAACAACGATGTCCTGCGCATTGCCCATGAGGAAAACCAGCGCTTCGTTTTCAGTGAACCCGATTGTCAGGCCGCTGGCGGAAGGAGGGAAATCCAAAATATTGCCGACAACGCAGTTATACAGGCCGCCGACCTTGGCAATGCCCTGTTTAAGTCCTGTAACTGTCCCAATTTCCCTGACGGTGACCGGAGCGATAGGCATGGGAATAATCTCATTTGGCGGAGCTGGGCTCGTGCTTCGCAATCCGTCAGCTGACGGACAGAGCAACAACGCTCACGCCCCGCCATAAACATCATTTGGATTTTTTGGATTCGTTTGCATTCGCCGCGGCAGATCCATCGGGTTCGGTTGGCCATTCGCTGATTGCTTCCTGGGCCGCGTCTTCCAGCCTGCGCGTCAGACTGCCGTCAATCGTCAGGGTGCCGGCCTGGATAACACAACCCGCCAGGACTTCCTGGTTGACAACTTCTTCCATCGCCAGCTTACGGCCGGCAAAATTCGACATGGTTTCGGCCAGTTTTTTTATCAGGGCCGAGGGAAGCGGATGAGGGGTTATGATTTTGGCCTGGGTAACATTATCGGGGATCTGCCATCCGCTCTTTTTTATCTGGGTTTCAATTTCCCCGAGAATCTCATCAATAATGGCCTCGTGCAGGAACCGGGAACGGCCGGATGTAAGAACAGTGTTAAGCAATTTCAGCGCCAGCGGCACGCACTTGGTGCGCATCTGTTCCTCAATTTCGCGCCGCATGCGGTCCTTGGCGCTGTGCGCCTGGGTAATAACGGCGGAGGCTTCCTCCTGCGCCTTATGAATCAGTCCGCTTTTGATCCGGGCGGCTTCCTCGGCGGCCTCGTCCAATTTCACCCCTACCGCTTTTTCGGCTTCAACGATTTTCTGCCGGCACTGTTCTTCAATCTCGGAAACCTGGCGGCTCAATTCCGCCGCCTTACGGTCCGTTTCCGCGCTCATTTGCTGGATTTTGCTTGAGGCGGAAGAGGAGGAAGAAAAAATCATTTTCCGTAAAAAAATAACCAGCGCGGCAAAGACCACGATCTGGATGATGATCAGGGGTATTATCATTTTACTCCAAAAAACGCCGGATGGAAAAAGCGGAATCTTCCTCAATCCGCCAAATTCTGCATTCTACATTCTTGATTTTGCATTTCTTCAGGCCCCGAATATCTGGAGCGTAACCAGCAATGCGACAATAGAAACAACCCCGGCAAAAATCAAGGCCACAATCATGGTGATGAGTATTTTCGGCGCGGCGGAGGGATTTCTTCCCAGGGCCTGCAGGGCGGCGCGCGCGATAAAAGCAATGGCCAACGACGGCCCCAGGATGGCAAAAAACATGACAACTACAAAGATTATATTACGCATATTATGCTCGAGAAGTCAGGAGTCAGTAGCCAGTAGTCAGAATAAAGTAAAGATAGTCTATCTCCTGAATTCTGACATCTCTCGCCAGCTTCTCCCAATTCCACCTTCTGCCTTCTGCCTTCTGCCTTCTGCCTATGTGCCTTCTGCCTTCTGCCTATGTGCCTTCTGCCTTCTGCCTATGTGCCTTCTGCCTTCTGCCTTCTGCCTATGTGCCTTCTGCCTTTGCGCCTATGTACCTTCCTCGATCAATGCCACGACTTCATTATGGAATACTTTTACGATCCCCTTTTTGAGCAAAACCGTTTTTTTCCAATCCAGGACAATCTGGCCCGCCTTGAGCAGGCTCATGATCGGTTTGTGGTTGTTCATAATTTCAAACTCGCCCTCGGCGCCGGGCAGAAAAACGCTCCAGGCCTCGCCATCATAAAGCGTCCGCGCCGGGGTTAGGATGGTGACTTTCATTGCATGCCATAGCCCGGCCCAACGGGCCGAGATTTTTTGCCAAGCATGTCACAGAACACCGGCATTGATCCGCCGATATGCCCTTTATGAAATTGAAGGGCATCATTTTTCAATGCTTGTTTTAATTCGTCGGGTTCACCTCGAAATAACGCGCCTTTTTGATCCAAGACACATTCGCCAACATGATCCTCTGGCAGGAGATCAATCACTGCCTGGGCTTGTTGCGATGCCAATCGCCATTTTCCGGATAGATCCGCCAGATTAGGAGGAATGCCCTCAAACAACAATCCGGCTATATCCTCCGGCGTGTAACGACTTGCCCGCTTGGCTTCATTCAGGACAAAACTGGGGTTGAGGCCGGGATCCTTTCCTGCACAGGCCCACACCAGATAGCCCAGGGGTTGTATCTCTTTGTGACACATAAGCGCGTCTATCCAATCCCGCACTTCGGCGCGGCCGACCAGGGCCAAAATTTTGTTAGCCGCAAGATCAAACAGACTCAAGACCAGGCCGAAATCGGGGTGCTTAATCAGAGGGAAAAATCTGAACGCGCTGTCGCAACACCACTGCATTCTGACGCTTTGGCCCTCGCGCGACACTTCTGCTTCGATAAACGCGGGCATTTCGCGGATAATTGCCGTGGTATAGCCGTTCTTGTCCAGCTCTTGACGATCAGCAAGCCACGAACTAACAAGCGCCGCCCTGGTATCATGAAAGAGGTCTATATCCTGAGAAAGACGGGACGTGCAGGTCAACTCGCTTAACGCGACGCCACCGGCCACATAGCTCTCCCCGCTCTTAACGCGATTGGCGGCTATGAGCTTGCACACACCGCGCTGGAATGCCGTGAGAGGCATCGGGCCAACCTCCTTGCCTGAATAAATGTCTCGCGATCCCCGTGTTGCTCAAGGTTGCGAAGAACCTTAAGCATGCCGGATGCGCCAACGGGAACATAGTCATCTCGCATAAACCACAGACAAGTGCGCCGGTTACGCCGAACCAGCGTATTGAACTCCGCCATAAAATCAGGCTCCAAAACATTATTCATGATTATGCGATTCCTTAATCTTAATTGTCGCATTGCCGTGATTTTCGGTCAATCAAAAAAATGAATATTTATTATTTTGCGCTTGGACTGCCATGCTGTCAATCATGCAAAGTCATTTGTAGATTGATAAACAAAGCCTTCTCTGACCAGTGCTCAAGTCATTGCGGTAAAGATTGATCGGAATCCGGAACGGCGCAGTCTGCAAAAAGCTCGGGAGACATACGCACGGTTATCAGGTTGAGATGCCAAAGGCGGCAAGAATCAAGAATCGGCATTACTCCCTCGGCCCCAGGGTTTTTACCCTGGGCTATGAAATGGCGCCATTACATGGCGATATATCATTTCGCCGGGCGTCCACTGCGGCGGAATTGCGCACGGGCTGGCACGACAGGCTACCTATAACTCGCCACTACGGCGCCGTGCGAACACCGCGGAAGCCAAATACGTTCGCTCGTGTATTCTTCGAAAACGAGCTCATATAACGGCTGGATGTACAAAGCATAGATAACGTAGCATGGCTCCAGTTACCGCCCCGGAATCCAATGCCGTAACCGGTGCTTGATTCGTTAAGAGGTATTGAATCCAGAGGGAGTACGTCCGGCCACGAAGTAACATTAGCCTCACCACTTGCGTCCAGTTCACCGTCTCCATGGGTACCTGTAAAGTCTCGTCCAGGGGTACTGTTGTTATACCCCCCTACCGCCACGATCCGCTCATACAGATTTCCGCTCATTTCCATGATACCGTAAAAAGTTGCGCCCGCCGCCTCACGCGATGAACTTCCCGTCGCGTAAATTCCCACCCGCACCGGTCCCCTGACAATATCACCATGACCGTACATGCAGTTTGCCGATACCGGGCTTGCCGTCTCCGTCCCGCTTCCGTCTGTGCCAACATGAGCGGTCTGCTGGGTAATGCTTGTGCTTCCCCAGGCATACTCGTTTGCCACCGGGGCATTTGTCCCGCGGCAGGCTTTTTCATACTCAAGCTCGCTCATGGGCCGCAACGCCGCCCAGTCCATATACGCCGCGCCGTCGGTCCATTTAAGAAAATTACATGCCCGCGTGGGCGCGCCGCTCGTGTAGACGCCCACCGTATTGCCGATCGTGCCGCGGCCGGCCGCATAACCAGACTTGTAGTGTATTTCACGACTCGTGGCCTGAGCGGTGGCAAGCTGATTCAGAAAATCGGCATACTGTCCCTGGGTAATCTGGTACTTCATGCAGTAAAAAGCGGCATATCCCTTCGGAAATGCGGCCGATAACTCTCCATTAGGACCAATCGTGCTCTGGTATTCAGATGTTTCCCTATTTTCTACGGCCCAGAGCCCACCCGCCCTATTTGTGATAGCCAGCGCGGCCTCGTTGGTTATGCAAAAGGGAACGGAAGGCGTAATTTCGTTTTCCCATTCTTTGCCTTCTTCGCCTTCCGTAAAAGAACAATACTCCGTTCCACCCGAGCCGACATAAAACGCGCCTTCCGGCACATAGACCATTTCAATGGCCGTGACGCGGACGGATGAAATTGCGGCCAGGGCATCATTATTAGTCAGGTCAGTGCCGTAATTCCAGACGAACTGAAGGCCGGTCGTGCCCACACTGCCCTCACCGGTTGCGGTGCGCTGAAGAAAGGCGCCTTTTTTGTCAGAAGGAACGACTATATCCAGCCCCGTGCCGGCACCCTGGCTGAAGCCGGCTGGATTGGTGCCGGAATTGTTCAATGTGCCATGGCTCCAGGTAGAACCACCATTATAGGTATATTTCAGGAAAACCCAGACGGCGTCGTAATTTTCCTCGTCCCGCCACGAATTTTCCCAGCGGATATCAAATCGGATTGTTCGCGTGTGGTTGACCGTGTCCGGCGCAAGAAGGCTCATGTTGGTGATGGTAACATTATTGCCCAAGCCGGTATTGACCAGCAACCTGGAAATGAGAAAAAAAATGCAAATACCGTTTATGCGCTTAGCGCATTTCACGTGTATGCCTCCTGTTATAAGTTGTAACCTCATGCCAAAACCGGATCTTTATATTACTACTTGAATTGTGAATTATATTCTTTCTCTGTGTTCTTTACAATTTATTTTCCCGTTTTTACCACCAAGATTACAAGGGTTCCTTGTCGCCCTGTTTACTGAACGATTACGTTCACCGAATCAACCCAAATCTGCTCCATGTTCAATATCCCATCCATCGGTAAATCAACGGCAAAAAAGAACGTATATAAACCAGCTCCTAAACCAGCCATATTTAACACTTCAATGGCCGGCAAATTGACCAAAGCACCTTGGAGCACTGGACTCCAAGCACCCCCCTGCGTCCAGCCGGCCACGCTATCCATGTAAAACCATGTTCCATTCGCACAAACAAGAACCCACCAGTCCACAGAAACACCGGCATACGCGCGCGCATCCATTTCCACAGTTATCGCCACCGTTTCAGGATAATTAATGTTGACGGCACCCGTTTTGCCATTGGCCTTGATACAGGGAGCGGGCGACGCCGAAAGCATGGTGACATTCACGGAATCAACCATGGTCTGCTCATCCACGTCCAAATTTCCATCCATCTGCGAATCAACGGCAAACCAGAACGTATATGAACTAACCGGCAAGCCGGGAACATTTAACTCCGGCAACAGATAGGCCGGCAGATTGCACGAAGCGCCCTGATACAACGGGCCACAATTGGAAAGATTGCCGTCAAACTGTGTCCACTCAACCGCATTGTTCAGGTAATACCAGGACGATCCCGCCAGCGAAAGAACCCACCATTCCACCGGCGCTCCCCCATAAGGGTCCTCGTTCATTTCAATGGTGACAGCCATGGCGTCCGGATAATTGATGGAGACGTCCCCAACGGCGCCATTGGCCTTGATTGTCGGTCCGATAGCTGGTTGCACATACCCGCTATCGCCGGCGCTGAAATCGCTGGCGCCAGCGGCATTCACGGCTTTCACCCAGTAATACAGGATAGTTCCAGGCGTTGTTGCGGCAGTCAGGTCATCATAGGTTATAGCCGTGGTTGTGACTAAGTTGGAGGCATTTGCCGTATCATTGCTTATGCTCCGCCACACTTCGTAGCCCGTTGCTCCGCTGGCCGCGCTCCAAGTTATGCGCACTTTGTCGTAATAGGCGCCGTCACTGGCAGAAATACCGGTGGGTACATCAGGAAGCGATGAATCGTTCACCGTCAGGGTGGCCGCCGCACTGGTGGCCATACCCACCGTATTGGTTACCACGCACCGGTAACTACCCGCGTCACCGGCCGCCACCGATGCGATCGTGTAGCTGTCAGCCGTAGCGCCACCGATGTTGGCCGCGTCCTTCTGCCACTGGTAGAACAGTGGCGCCGTGCCTGAGGCCGTCACCGAGAAGCTTGCCGCGGAACCCGGATTCCTGGTCAACGATTGCGGATCGGCCGTAATGAACGGCGCCGCGCTCACCGTCAGGGTGGCCGCCGCGCTGGTGGCCGTGCCCGCCGTATTGGTTACCACGCACCGGTAATCGCCCGCGTCACCGGCCGCCACCGATGCGATCGTGTAGCTGTCGGCCGTAGCGCCGCCAATGTCGGCCGCATCCTTCTGCCACTGGTAGAACAAGGGCGCCGTGCCCGAGGCCGTCACGCTGAACGTAACGGATTCACCCGGAGCTTTCGTTTGAGATTGCGGATCGCTTGTAATGGTTGGCGACGTGTTCACCGTCAGGCTGGCTACCGCGCTTGTCACCACATTAACGATATTGCTGACTATGCACCGGTAATCCGCGGCGTGCCCCGCCGCCACCGAAGCGATTGTATAATTGGTATGTGTCGCCCCGAAAATATTCCCGCCGTTTTTCTGCCATTGATAGAACAGCGGCGCAGTTCCAGATGCTGTCACTGTGAAGCTTGCCGTGGAACCTTCATTTCTTGTCAACGATTGCGGATCGGCCGTAATGGCCGCGGGCGTATCCGGCACCGTTACCGTGCCTTGCACGCCAAAAGAATAATCAGGCGTGGCGCTGTTATTGGCAATGGCAATCATTGCCGTGCTAACGCCCTCCGCAGAAGCATTAAACACGAGGTTGAAATTGGAAACCGTCCCCGCTTGCACTTCCGCAGGCAGACCGGTCACGCGGAAGAGCGCCGCCCCGGCGCCATTAGTCGTGATACTGCTGATAGTCAGGGTCTCCGTGCCGGCGTTGGTGATCGCCAGTGTGTTGGTCAAAGCCGCGTCGAGTGTCACTGTCCCGAAGTCCGTGCCCTTCTCGGCGCTGGCCGCCACACCGTTGGCAATGACGGCGTCATTAGTGCCTAGAACAGTCATTCCCGGTCCGGTATAAGTAAATGCGTTGGATTTTACCGTCTCACCCTGGTTGATCGAAAACACGCGCACATCGCCCAGTCCGGCGTAGCCTGGACCGGTCCACACCACCACCTGGGTGGAGCACTGGCTTTCAATATTGGTCACCGCCACGCCGCAGAAGGTCACATTCGTGATGTCATCGGCAGAGTCATCACTCAGGCCATTCCCCGTGATGGTCACCTGTGTTCCGCCCGCGATCGGCCCATTATCCGGGTTAACACCTGAACCTTCAATCCAAGTTTGGACCCATTTAGCAACCCGGCTTACCGCCAGGCCACCTGAATTGGTAAACGACCCGCCAGCGTATAAATCGCCATTCGCGGCCATAGCCAGCGCAAAAACAACTTTTGTCTTAGTTAACCCATCGCTCAGATTAGTCCACGCCGTTCCATCCCACTTCGCAATCAGGTTCACCGTCCGGTCGCCAGAATTGGTAAACGACCCCCCCGCGTATAAATTCCCATCCGGCCCGAAAGCCAGCGCATAGACAATTTTTGTCTTGGTTAACCCATCGCCCAAGTTAGTCCACGACGTTCCATCCCACTTCGCAACCAGGTTTGCCGCCAGTCC
>JBDRJR010000073.1:0-3339 GCA_043814705.1 Verrucomicrobiota bacterium
AAAGTCATTTATCAGCAAGTTGACCGATGCGGATGGCGAACAGATGGAAACCTGCCACTGGCTTCAAACTGCCTGTGATTGCGGGTATATTGACGGCAAGCAACTCTTGTTGTTGAAGACGCAATCTGAGGAGGTCGGCCGAATGCTGGCCGGCATGATCTCTAAATCAAGCCGGTTTTGCGGCGTTATATTTCCTGCTAATCACTGATCACTGATTACTAATCACTAATGACTGATCACTGTTGTTATTATGTCTCATGGAATGGCATTTCAAGCCAATAGCCCCGCCGATGACCAGGCGATGCTGGCAGAACTGGGGCTGACGGGGATGGACGAATTGTTCGCGGCGATTCCGCCGGACCTGCAGACGGACGCCTTCCACCTGCCGGCGGGCCTCTCGGAAATGGAAATGACCCGGCGTCTGGCGGAATTGGCGACAGCGAATGCGCGCAACCTGGTAAATTTCTGCGGCGGCGGATTTTATGACCACTTTATCCCGGCCGCCGTGGATGCCCTGGCCGGGCGCGCCGAATTCTACACGGCCTATACGCCCTATCAGCCGGAAGTTGCGCAAGGCACCCTGCAGGCGATTTATGAATTTCAGACCGCCATGACGCGGCTGACGGAAATGGAAGTCGCCAATGCCTCGCTCTACGACGGCGGCACGGCGCTCTTCGAGGCCACGATGATGGCCTTCCGCATCACGCGCCGCCGCCGTGTTCTGATTGACGAGGGCGTCAACCCGATTTACCGGACAATGCTGAAATGCTATTCAGCCAACCTGGACTTTGAGTTTGTGGAAATCCCCCTGCGCGACGGTCTGGCCGATCGCGCCGCCTTCCAGGCGCAATTGAACGGCGACGTTGCGGCGGTTATCTTGCAGAACCCCAATTTTTTCGGGTGCCTGGATGATTTAAGCGACCTCATTGCGGCGGCCCACCGCTCCGGCGCGCTGGGCATCGTCTCCGTGTATCCCCTGGCCCTGGGCATTGTCAAGACGCCCGGCGCGATGGGCGCGGATATTGTCACCGGCGAAGGCCAGAGCCTGGGTCTGCCGCTTTCCTTCGGCGGAGCGTATCTGGGGTTCATGACCACGCGCAAATCACATACGCATAAGATGCCCGGCCGCATCGTTGGCGCCACGCGGGATGCCCGGGGCCGGCGCGGCTTCGTGCTGACGCTCCAGGCCCGCGAACAGCATATTCGCCGCGAAAAAGCCACCTCCAATATCTGCACGGCCGAGGCCTTGTGCGCCTTGCGCGCGCTCATTTACCTCAGCCTCATGGGTAAAACCGGCCTGGTGGAAGTCGCCGAGCTGTGCGCGGCCAACGCCTCCTATGGCTGGCAGAAGTTAACTTCAATTCCCGGCGTCAAGCCGGCCTTCCACACCAATTTCTTCAATGAGTTTGCGCTCTCCCTGCCGGCCAACGCGGCGGATGTGATCAGCGCGCTGATTGACAAGGGTATTGCCGCCGGGTTCCCGGCGGGTCGCTATTACCGCAGGATGGAGTCGGTTTTACTGGTGGCCTTCACCGAGAAGCGCACCAAGGAGGAAATTGACTGCCTGGCCGCCGCGCTGGAGGCGGCGCTGGCGTAAATGCGGAATGCAAAATGCAAAATGCAAAATGCAAAATGATCAAAACAACGAGTTGGCTAATCAGCGAATGTCAAACGAATAACGAAGAACCAAGAACGTAGAACGAAGAACGGTTTTATGCAACTGATTTACGAAAAAAGCGTGGCGGGGCGGCGGGCGGTGCGCGCGCCGCGCCGCACCGTGCCGGGGCGGGAGCTGATCCAGAAACGGCTCCTGCGCGCCCAGCCGGCGGAATTGCCGGAAGCGCCTGAGATTGAAGTGGTGCGGCATTTTACCAATTTGTCGCGGCTCAATTTTTCGGTGGACACCCAGTTTTATCCGCTGGGCTCCTGCACCATGAAATATAATCCCAAGGCCTGCGAGGCGGCGGCCCAACACCCCGGCTTGGTCGGGATTCATCCGCTCTGGCCGCAACTGCGCGGCGGCGGGCAGTTGACCCAGGGCGTCCTGCGCCTGCTTTACGAAACCGAGCGCCTGCTGGCGGAGCTTACCGGCATGGCGGAATTTACGCTCCAGCCGCTGGCGGGCGCGCATGGTGAATTGACCGGCGCCATGCTGATCGCGGCCTATCACCGCGACCGCGGCAATGCCAAAAAAAATATCCTGATTCCCGATTCCGCGCACGGCACCAACCCGGCCAGCGCCGCGCTGGCCGGATTCCAGGTGGTGGCGGCGCCATCCACGGCGCAGGGCACGGTGGACGTGGAAAAATTAAAGGGGTTTATCAATGCCGGGACGGCCGGCATGATGATGACCAATCCCAATACCCTGGGTCTTTTTGAGCCCGACGTGCGCCGGATCGCCGACTTAATTCACGCCGTGGATGGGCTCATGTATTACGATGGCGCCAATTTTAACGCCATCATGGGGCGTTGTAAGCCCGCCGAGATGGGTTTCGATGTCTGCCATCTGAACCCGCACAAGAGTTTTGCCTCGCCGCACGGCGGCGGCGGACCCGGCTCCGGGCCGGTGGGCGTCGTCGAGCGCCTGCGGCCGTTCCTGCCGATTTCGCGGGTGGTCAAGACCAGGGACGGCACCTACAGCCTGGATTACGATTACCCCAAAAGCATCGGCTATGTGGCGCCGTTCTACGGTAATTTCGGCGTGCTGGCGCGCACCTATGCCTACCTGCTCCTCCTGGGCCGCGATGGCCTGCGCGCAGTCAGCGACCATGCGGTGCTCAATGCCAATTATGTGCTGGCCAAGTTGAAGGATGTTTTCCCGGCGGTCAGCGATCATTGCATGCACGAATGCGTGCTGAGCGCCAAGTCGCTGGCCGCAAATGGAGTGCGCGCCATGGATGTCGCCAAGGGACTGATTGACCGCGGATTTCATCCGCCCACCGTCTATTTCCCGTTGATTGTGCCGGAGGCCATGATGATCGAACCCACCGAAACGGAAACGCGCGAGACGCTGGACGCCTTTATCCAGGCCATGCGCGCGCTGGCGCAGACGGCGCGCGCTAATCCCGCGGAACTGCATGCCGCGCCGGTGACAACGCCCGTCGGGCGCTTGGACGAAGTCGCCGCCGCCCGGAACATGGATTTGGCATTTTGTCCTGAAGCACGAAGGAAGTGATCAGTGATCAGTGATTAGTGATCAGTGATTAGTGATCAGTGAACGGGAGGTCATGAGTGAGCTTGAACATGCGGAGCGATTTTCAGATTTGGCTGTTTATCGTAAAGCCTATCAGCTTGCCATGGATATATTTCATTTGACAAAAAAGTTTCCAAAAGAGGAAA
>JBDRJR010000074.1:0-6877 GCA_043814705.1 Verrucomicrobiota bacterium
ACCGTTGACTGTAGGAAAACAAACGGAAAAAGCGTGATATTTTAGACAATTACCAAATTTACAGTTCCGGTTTTGCCCATACGCATTATGCTTGTTCGGACCAACAGTCCACGGTCTAAAGTCCACAGTCCTCGGCGTCCCTGTGGGACGCCAGTGTTTTACGGTCACAGAATAACCGATGATAAAGATTTAGGAAACATTATTATTGTTAGAAATTGGTTAAAACAGGGAGTAGTCTGCGGGGTGTCTGCGTTAATTTGATTACGGAACCGCCCCGGGCCGATACCGCCGCAATCATCTGGCCGGGTAATGGTCCCGTCCAAATACCCGGGGAGTCACAAAATGCGTCAAACGATTTATTTTCTTTGCGCCACTGCAACTTTGCGTTAATTTGCGGAATACATGAAACCCCGTCACCAACGCACAGCCATCGGAATTGCTTCCGCCGGGTTTTAGTCTATACTAACGGGACACAGGTTAAAATTATGCCCGTTCCGCCGAAAATCTTAGAGCTGGTTGCGCGGTTTGACGCCCAACGCGCGGCTTACCAGTCCGGTAAATATAACGAAGCCCAGATTCGCGCCGAGTTCATTGACCCGCTTTTCAAGGCCCTTGGCTGGGACATCCACAACGAGCAGGGCTATGCCGAGGCTTACAAGGACGTCATCTGGAAAAGGTGTCAGTCCTGCGAATAAGCAATAAGGTTGTTAGCCCCGCTCGCGCTCCGCTTTATCCCGCTATGACCATGAACACCACCGCAGTCCAGACATCCAAGCCACCGACCGGCACCCAGGAATGGGCGGCGAGCAACGTCAACATCCAGGACGGCTGCGAACACGACTGCCGCTACTGCTACGCCAAAACAATGGCGATCCGCTTCAAACGGGCGACCCCGGTCTCGTGGAAGCGCCCTCGACTTCGCCAGCACGACCTCGACCGCAGTTTCACTAAGCGTTCCGGCCGCATCATGTTCCCAACGGCCCACGACATCACCAACCGGAACATTGACGAGTGCCGCTCGGTTCTCTTCCGGATGCTGGCGGCCGGCAATGACCTGCTCATCGTCTCCAAACCCCGCCTGTCATGCGTCAAGCGCCTCTGTGGGGAACTTGCTACGTACCAGGCACAGATCGTTTTCCGATTCTCCATCGGCTCGACAGACGATGCCGTTCTGTCCTATTGGGAATCCGGTGCGCCATCCTTTAAGGAGCGGCTTGCCTGTCTTCAGTTCGCCTATGCCAAGGACTTCCAGACCAGTGTTTCCGGCGAACCCATGCTGGACGGCGCCCCGGACGCCTTGATTGCCGCCGTTCGCCCCTACGTGACGGACTCCATCTGGCTCGGAAAGATCAATCGCCTTCGGAACATTCTGCCTCAGAATTGCCCCAACGACCCTGGAGCCATCCGTCGCGGTGAGGCCCTTATGGCGACCCAGACCGACGTTGCCATCCGCGCCCTTTACCGCCGCCATCGCAACGACCCCTTGATCAAATGGAAGGACAGCATCAAATCCGTTGTCGGCCTCAGCCGCCCCGTCGCCGCCGGCCTCGACGAATAAGGAAAAAAAGGGGGGACATCTTCAAAAGTGATTCCGCTGAATAATCCCGCCGACAAACATTTCCCAAAATAAGAATCCAGGGACAGCCCTTAAATATTCATTCACAGGGGCTGAGGAATAAAGTGAAACTTTCCACAACAGCCTTCTATGTCGGAATAGACCTGGCAACCGAGGCCGTTTTATTTCACAACACGATTTGACCTGCAACGTTGGAAACATAAGATAATGTGACATTCATGACGAGATATGGTATATATCCTGCATGGAAGACACGGTTCATTTCAAAGACATGTTGAGCGAGCGCGGCATCAAGCTTGAATGGGCTGATCGGACCGTGCAGGAGCCAGAGAAGGTTGAAGATCACGATGACGGTACTCGGCATTTTATCAAGCAGATACCTGAGTTCGAAAACCGATGGCTCAGAGTAATTGTCAATATAACGGTGATACCGGAGAAACGCGTTACGGCATTTTTTGACCGTCGTCTGAGGAGGAAATATGAGAATTAAGATTGACAAGGACAGCGATGCCCTTTATTTCCGGCTTGATGAGAGCCGGATAGTGGAATCCGAAGAAATTCGGCCCGGCGTGATACTGGACTATGATAATGACAACAGGGTCATAGGCGTAGAGTTCCTTGGCATCTCTCAACGGGCAACCAAGGAAGAATTGTCCTCCTTGCAGTTCCAGACAGCATAAAACAGAAGACTTCCAACAGGTTGTCGCCTGCCTGCGGTGTGGAAAAGGTGTCAGTCCCGAGAAGGTGTCAGTCCTGCGAATAAGCAATAAGGTTGTTAGCCCCGCTCGCGCTCCGCTTTATCCCACTATGACCATGAACACCACCGCAGTCCAGACATCCAAGCCACCGACCGGAACATTGACGAGTGCCGCTCGGTTCTCTCCCGGATGCTGGCGGCCGGCAACGACCTGCTCATCGTCTCCAAACCCCGCCTGTCATGCGTCAAGCGCCTATGTGGGGAACTTGCCGCGTATCAGGCACAGATCGTTTTCCGATTCTCCATCGGCTCGACAGACGATGCCGTCCTGTCCTATTGGGAACCCGGCGCGCCATCCTTTAAGGAGCGGCTTGCCTGTCTTCAGTTCGCCTATGCCAAGGACTTCCAGACCAGTGTTTCCGGTGAACCCATGCTGGACGGCGCCCCGGACGCCCTGATTGCCGCCGTTCGCCCCTACGTGACGGACTCCATCTGGCTCGGCAAGATCAATCGCCTTCGGCACATTCTGCCTTTAAACTGCCCCCGCGACCCGGAAGCCATCCGCAGAGGTGAGGCCCTCATGGCGACCCAGACCGACGCCGCCATCGGCGCTCTTTACCGTCGTTATCGTAATGCCCCCATGATCAAATGGAAGGACAGCATCAAATCCGTTGTCGGCCTCAGCCGCCCCACTGCCGCCGGCCTCGACGAATAAAAACGGAGCAGGGTCCTGGAATTAGGACTTACAGCAGAGAATCCAGGGACAGCCCTTAAATAGTAAATATTCATTCACAGGTGCTGAGGAATGAAGTGAAACTTCCTGCAGCAGTTTCCCGTGTCGGAATAGACCTGGCAACGGAGGTCGAAGGGGAGCAAAACACGGCGGTGTCATTCTCGCGGCTCACCAGTGATGGACAAACCCGGACTCATGCTCTATGATCAACAACAGATTCAGACTAACTCTCTTCCCGGCTTGGAAAGTGTGGCCTGGTTATGATTTCTTTTCGACTTTGCGTTAATTTGCGGAATACATGAAACCCCGTCACCAACGCACAGCCATCGGCATTGATTTCGGCGGGACGACCGTCAAGGCCGGGCTGGTGGATGAAACCGGCGCGGTCCTGGGCCGGATCCAGGCGCCGACGGCCGGCATTCGCGCCCGCGCGGCGTGGCTGGATTTTGTCGGACAATGCCTGCGTCAGTTTAAAGACGGATGTCGGCGCCCGGCGGGAATTGGCGTGGGTGTGCCGGGTTTCGTGGATTTCAAGCGCGGCTATATTTACAACCTGACCAATGTGCCCGGCTGGACGCGTGTGCCGCTGGCCGGCATGCTCAAAAAACGGTTCGGCCTGAGCGCTTTCGTGGACAACGATGTCAATGCTTTTGCCCTCGGCGAATGTACTTATGGCGCCGGGCGCGGCTGTCGCCAGATTGTGTGCGCCACCCTGGGCACGGGGGTGGGGGGTGCAGTGGTCATAGACGGGCGTCTATATCGCGGGGCCTATTCCATGGCCGGCGAGATCGGCCACATTTCCATCAACCTGCATGGCCGGCGAACCCCTGAAGGCCGCGGCGGCTTGGAAACATATGTGGGCAACACGCGTCTGGTTGCCGCCACCGCGCGGGCTTTGCGCGCGGGGCGCCGCTCATTATTGCGTGGCCTGGTGAAAAACGACTTGAAACGCCTGACTCCGAAAACGATTGCCCTGGCCGCCCGGCGCGGCGATCCGTTGGCGCGCGAGATTTTCGATGCCATGGCCGATTGCCTGGCCACGGCATTTGCGTCCGTGACCTATCTTCTCCAGCCGGAAGTAATTATTGTCGGCGGCGGCGTGGCCCAGAGCGGCCGCGTCCTGTTCGATCCCCTGCGCCGCCATCTGCGCGAACGCCTGCATCCCTTTTTTGCCGAACGCATCCGCGTCACCCCGGCGGTACTGGGCGCGGATGCCGGCCTGATCGGCTGTGCCGCGCTGGCATTTGCCGCGCCGGCGGATTCAAGGGCGGGGCGCTGACCAAAAAGCTTGCCGGCAGACCGGCCAGCCGGTATATTTTGGCTGTGACGAGCGCCGAACCAGAGTCCCCGGAAATCACCGCCTGTTTCCAAATCAGAAAGGAAAAGCATTATGCGCACACTGACGAACCTGTTTGGCGAATCGCCGTTTGAGCACTTGGTGCAACACGCCCGCAAAATCCACGAGTGCGTGGCATTGATCCGGCCGATCACGGAAGCGATCCTGGCCGGGGACGCCCAGCGCATCCGCGACCTGCAGGGGCAGATGTCCCAGACCGAATACGATGCCGACTTGCTGAAGGACAACATCCGCCAGATACTGCCGAAGCGTTTTTTCCTGCCGGTGGGCCGCGCGGATATACTGGAGTATGTCCGCCAGCTTGACCGCATGGGCGATGATGCCGAAGATTTCGCCGTCGTGGCCACTTTCCGCAAGATTGAGATTCCGCAAGACTTACAGCCGGACTTCATGGCCCTGGTCAACAAGGTCCTCCAGGTAAGTGAAGCGTTGCTGGATGTGGCCGATCATCTTGCCACACTGCAAAAAGAATCATTCGAAGGGCTGGAAGCGGAGGCGGTCCTGGAAAAAATCAAGCAAATCTGCCATATGGAATGGGAATCCGACCGGCTCAGCCGGGCCTTTGCGCGGCGTTATTATGCCGTGGCGGGTCTTGACGCCGTCACCATCATCCTCCTTGAAAAATTATGCGGCGCCTTGACCAGTATTGCCGATCATGCCGAAAACGTCGGCAAAAGTTTACGGCTGATGATTCTGTGCCGCTGATATTACGGGAATCCGATGCATGATGGAACACGTGTTTTTATTGGTTGCGTTGGCAGTTGGTTTTTACATGGCCTGGAACATCGGCGCCAACGACGTGGCCAACGCCTTCGGCACGTCGGTGGGGTCGGGAGCGTTGACATTCCGGCGCGCCTTACTGCTGGCGGCGATTTTCGAGTTTTCCGGCGCATTTTTCGTCGGCTCGCACGTGGCCAATACAATTCGCGGTGAAATTATCCAGCCGGTTTTATTCCTGGCCTCGCCCATGGACTTTGCCGTCGGCATGCTGGCGGCGTTAGTGGCGGCTTCATTGTGGTTGAATCTGGCCACGTATTTCGGCCAGCCGGTATCCACCACGCATGCCATCATCGGGGCGGTCATCGGCTTCGGTGTGGTGGCGCACGGCCTGGACAGCATCCAGTGGTTCAAATTGATCCGGATTGCGGCCAGTTGGTTTGTGTCGCCGCTGGCGGGGGGGGTATTTGGCTACCTGTTATACAGTATGATCCGCAAGACGGTCATGGCCAGCCGGCGTCCCATAGAAAGAGCCAAAGTGGTCGTGCCCATCGGCATCGCGGCCGTGGTGTTTATTCTCGCGTATTCTATTTTAAGCGATGTGTTGCGGCGCATGGTAACCGCCGAGATGCCCTTGACTCTGCCGTTGCCGGCCCTGGCCTTGGGCGCCAGTGTGATCATCGCCGCCGGTGCCGGCTGGTTGGGCTGGTTGCTGACCCGCGCGCGCATGTATGTTGTGAACAGCATGGCCGATGAATTTCAGGTTGTTGAGCGTTGGTTCGGGCGCCTGCAAGTAATCACGGCGTGTTATATGGCCTTTGCGCATGGCGCCAACGACGTGGCTAACGCCATTGCGCCGATTGCCGGGATTCTGAATGCCGTGCAGGGCAATATGACCGAAACCACAATCATACCAGCATGGATTCTGGCCTTTGGCGGTTTCGGCATCGTAATCGGTCTGGCTACCTATGGGCACAAGGTCATTAAAGCGGTTGGCAGTAAAATCACGGAAATAACGCCGACACGCGGCTTTTGCGCCGCATTCGGCACGGCCACCACGGTGCTCGTCTGTTCGCGCCTGGGCCTGCCGATTTCCACAACTTTTGTGCTCGTGGGCGCGATTATGGGTATCGGTTTCGCGCGCGGATTTGGCGCCATAGATCTAAAGGTTGTGCGTAGTATTTTTATGTCCTGGGTGATTACTATTCCGGCTTCCGCGCTTCTGGCCGCCGTGATCTATTGGACTTTAAAGCATGTGCTTACGTTGACCTGAGTTTCCGACTCAGCCGGGCCTGCTTCGCCGTAGTAACCACGGTCACGAAGGCTGTAAGGCTTCGCCCTATCCATTTGAATTCCGGACAGGCAGGGCGCCGCCCGCTTGCAAAGCTGTAGTGTTGCGGGCAGGTCCCTGGCGAGCTGCGGGAATGGCGCGGTCGTGATTGCAGTCCCGTGGCCCTTGCATTTATTGTTGATTTTAGCGGCCAACCGGTTAGTATAACAACTCGGTTCAGCCGAAAGTGATCACTCGCAAAATATTCAATGACGCATAACCGATTTACCGGAAGGCATTCGGCGAGTGCCCGGCGGGTTGAACCCTGAATGTCGAACACAGAACACCCGCATAATTGCGGTTTTGCAACAGAATCGGATTAAACAAAAGGAGATGGTATGAATGGAGCTTGACGGTGGTTATACTCTATTTGCAAAAGGCGAATGGAGTAGACAGGTTGCAGGCTGAATGTGTCGCGTGAGGCATTGACCTCGTAAAGGAGATTAGTCAGACCTGTAACTGGAGCG
>JBDRJR010000075.1:0-24515 GCA_043814705.1 Verrucomicrobiota bacterium
GGAAAATACTGGGTGCGAATAGAAAGGTCTTTTGCTTATTTTACTGTATCAGGGCTATCAACATCTATAGTAAAAGACATTTCTTTGTATGCTAAAGGAACGGAAGTTGATCCGGGGTCATCTTGGCCCAAATACCCTGACGCGAATACGTTTGACGATTGGGGGGATAGAATTGGAAGTGGGGTTTTTGCGTGGAATACCAGTTCTCTGAATCATACAGGAGCAGTATTCAAAGTTCAAGTTGGCGATGCGGAACTAACGAAGCCGGAATGGGTTTCAGAGCCTCCTTCAGGGCAAGCTTGGAATCGTGGATATTGGGGGTTGAACGCATATGCGATTATGGACTGGCAATTTAACTACTGCACGAACAAATACTGGTAATCACGGCCAATCCATGATGTTCCATAAGTTACTGATGGGCAAGTAATATTCCATTTTATTCCGAAAATTAACTTGACGGACAGCGTGAGTTATGCTTGCATCAGGAAGTTGTTCTTTGAGCCGCAGTTTTTATAAGCGTGGAAGGCGGACGGAAGTCCGTTAAAATCGGACGCGGTTGCGCCGCTGTAACCGGGGACGAAATCCCGTAAGCCATCCGGCACCTGCCGGAGAAGGCGGGAAAGTAGGATTGTACCCGGAAGCCAGAAGACGTTGCTTTTCACGCTCATCAGGATCCGGCTTTGTAACCGGGTTCGCTCTCTCGCAGATGGAGGGGATGAGGGACATGCAACTGGCAACCTTCGATATCCGCCTGCGAGCATATCGGAGGTTTTTTATTTTATGACCAGAATGATTATGGCCGGTTGCCTGTCAATTTTCATTGGCACGCACCTCTGGGCGGAAGACGCCACGCCCAAACGGATCGTGAGCCTTGCTCCCAGTTATGATGAAACCCTGATTGAATTCGGTTTACAAAACCGGATTGTCGGCGTGACGACGTCTTCTGATTATCTGCAAGAAGTCCGGCAGGCGGAACGGGTCGGCTTATGGGTCAAGCCCAATATTGAAAAAATCGTCGCGCTTAAGCCCGATCTTATCCTCGCCACCGGTTTTGCGGGGCAACAATCCGCCGCCGGCAAATTAGCCGCCCTGGGTCTGCGTGTCATAATTCTTGATGATACGCAGGGCATCGAGGAAATTTTCGCAAAGACCAGGCAGATCGGTGAGATCCTCGGAATACCCGCGCGGACGGAAACACTGCTCCGCCGTATGCGGACAACCGTCGCCACGACCAGACGCTTGACAGCAACGCTGTCTTCGCGCCCGCGGGTCTATATGGAAACCGGTTGTGATCCGTTGTTCACCTGCGGCCAGGGATCATTCATCCATGAGATGATCGAAATCGCCGGCGGGGAAAATATCGCTGGCGGCATTGCTCAACCCTTTCCGCGCATATCAGCGGAATTTGTCATCAACAGCGATCCGGAAGTGATTATTCTGCCCTACATGGGAAGAAATTTCGGCAAAGAGGCCTTAAAGCAAAGAAAAGGCTGGGCAAAGATTTCCGCCATTAAAACCGGCCGCGTTTATGACGACATTGGTTTACACGTCATCACCATTCCCTCGCCACGGCTGATTTTATACGGCTTGCCCGAACTTTTAAAGCGCATCCATCCGGAAATAGCCGAAGGAGGAAATGGGCCGTAATTAAACACTAGCCATCAGGCTTTGGACTTTTTGCCTGGCTATCACCCTTAATGTCATTCCCATGAAAATGGAAATCCGGATTCAGATAGACCATTTTTGGATTCCCGCTGGAGTCTACCCCGTGCTTTGACACGGGGTGGGGATGACAGAAAGTCTGCCATCCAAAATTTGCCGTATGAACCAAAGAAAGGCCGAAGCATGAAACACCAATCAATGCATAACAAAACCGTGCTGGTAATCGGAGGCGGAAATTACGGGACAAAGGCCTGCCTTTATTTCAAGGAGCAAAAAGCGCGTGTTATTCTTGTGGACAATGATCCCGCCTGCAAAGCGCGGTCGCTTGTGGCCCCAAACAATTTTGTCAGGCAGGACGCGCAGGGCGCCTGGACGTTGGTGTTGGATCTTCAGCCCGATCTTATCGTTCCCACTGCCGCGGGCCATACTTGCGGGAAGTGGATCGGGAATTACTTCGGTTTAAAACCGCTGGCCGATTCCATTACCGATGTGACCGGCAGAATGCCGCAAAGTTTATTCCTCGGCTATGACGAGCCGAATGCCGGGCTGATTTTCAGCTACATGACCAGGGGGAAATTGTGCCGCGCGGATTGTCCGCATCCGCCGGGCGCGTGCGGCTTAACGCGCGAACCGCGTCCGGCGCCTTTATATAAACTGCTGGAATACGCCGTCTTTGGGCTGTTCGATTGCGCCAAAATATTTGTGTCCGAACAAATGGCGCCCAGTGTCGGCGCAATCAAAGCATCGGAATTTCTGGCGTTCATGAAGGAGGTCAAAACTAAAAAACCAGGGACGCTGGCAGTGGGAACAGCCTGCCGGTGCCACGGCATACTGAATTTGTTTAAGCGCACATAAATATAATCGCTCTGGATTCCCGCTTGCGCTCGTTCCGAAGCATCAGAGCGAGCGGGAATGACAGGCCCTGCATTTAACAAAAAGAAAGGAAATCAATATCATGAAAGCGAGCAGGCCAATAGTTGCGGTAACAATCGGTATTGTAACGGTATCGTTCATCTTGCATAACAACCTGGCGGCCGGGTCCAGCGCCGCGCAACCTCCGGCCGCCCAACCAGCGCCGGCTGTAACACAGGCGGTATCCGCGGCCGCGGAGGCCAATACCGTGATTGTTTCCGCGACGCGCATTCCTCAGGCCATCCGGGACGTGGGCGTGAGCGTTTCCGTTGTTTCGCGGGAAAGAATTAAGGAATTAAATGCGCAGAACGTCGGCGAAGTCTTGGCGGAAGTCACCGACGCACGGGTGAACAGCTATGGCGCCATGGGCGCGGAAAGCGAAATAACTCTGCGCGGATCATCCAAACAGCAGGTGCTGGTTATGGTTGACGGCCGGCCGGTTAATGTCGCCTCTGTGGGAACGGCCGATCTTTCCATTTTCCCGGTTGATCAGATCGAAAGGATTGAGGTTATCCGGGGGCCGGGCTCGGTTCTTTATGGCGCCGGCGCCATGGCCGGGGTGGTCAATATCGTCACCAGGGATCCGCCGGAGAAATTTACAACCGATTTAGCGGCGGCGTATGGCACAAAAAACACGCATATTCTCCGATTGAATAACGGGGCCAGAATCGGCGACTTCGGCTACCTTGTCATGGCCAGTCAGAATGCTTCCGACGGCTGGCGTGAAAATAGCGCTTGTGACGGGTACCATGTTGCCGGGAAACTGGATTATGACATAACCAGGGAATCGCGGCTGACGCTGAACTCCGGCTTTACGCGGCAGAACAAAGGCGTGCCCGGTTCCACAAGCTGGCCCACGCCCAATGCCAAGCAATATGACGAACAAGGCTGGTTAGATCTTACCCATAAATATGAATTCGAAACAAACACCGTTCTCACCAGCAAGGCCTTCCTGAATCAGAACTGGCAGGAATATAAGGACCCGGACAGTTTTACGGATGACATCAGCCGCAACCAGAAAACGGGCGTGGACCTTCAGCAGACTTTGCCTTTAGGCACGCGTCAATTACTGCTGGGGGGAATTTATCTGGAAAACGATTATGTGAACATTAAAAACGCCGCTGGCGCGTCGCGGATCGGCGGTAATCGCGATCTTTTCACCGGCGCTGGTTTCCTGCAGGACGAAATATCGTTGTTTGAAAAGTTCGTTGCCACCCCGGGACTGCGCTGTGATATTCAGTCGAAGTGGGGGGCGGAGCTGAGTCCAAAGATCAGTGGTCTCTACAAAATTATAGAGGGGACCAGACTGAAGGCCTCGGTCGGCCGCGGATTCCGCGCGCCCACGGTGGATGAGCTCTATTGGCGGGATGACTATTCCGAGGGAAACCCGGATTTAAAGCCGGAGGAATCCTTCAGTTACGATGCCGGTATTCAACAATCATTGGGCGAGAAAAGTATGTTGCAGGTCTTCCTGTTTCAAAGCCACGTAAAAAATCTGATCGCCTGGTTTGATGACGGCCAAGGAATATATAAGGCCGAAAATGTTAATGATGCCTTTCTGCAGGGTGTGGAAACGGAATTGAGCATGCAATTCACCGAAGAAATTTCCGGCGCTTTGAACTACACCTTGCTTGACGCGCAGGACACCAGCGGCCAGTATGACGGCGAGACCCTGATTTACCGGCCAAAGAACAAAGTGGGCGGCCGCCTGGGTTATCAGAGCAAATGGGGGCTGAAATTGAACGTGAATGCCGACTATACCGACTCGGTATATACCGACCGGGCTAATACGCAGGAATTGGGCGGCTTTATGACCATGGGCGCTTATGCCGCGCAAACCATTTACAAGGGTGTGGAAATTTTCGCGCGCGGCGACAATATCCTGAACAAGCAATATCAAATGTTAGCCGGTTATCCCATGCCCGGCGCCAGCGTAATGGGCGGCCTGAAAGCAACATTTTGAAAAACCGATTTACACATTGGCCGGCGATGCTCCTGATTCTGGGCGGGTTGCTGGTGGCGGTGGGGGTCATCTCCCTGTGCTTGGGGACCGCCGCCATTTCACCGGCCAGGCTTTTTGCGGCGCTTCTGCGCAACGGCGACACGATTGAACGAACCATTTTATGCGATGTGCGCCTGCCGCGCATTTTGCTCGGCATTGCGGTCGGCGGCGCGCTGAGCCTGGCCGGGGTCATTTTGCAGGGATTGTTCCGCAATCCACTGGTCGAGCCCTATACCATGGGAATTTCCGGCGGCGCGGCGCTGGGCGTATGCCTGGCCATCCTTTTAAGGCTGGGCCAAAATTTCGGCATCTGGTCTTTGCCCGCGGCCGGTTCCATTGGGGCGGCGGCCGCCATTTTCGCGGTATATTTTTTAAGCATCGGTCAAGGCGGCCTGAATATCCGGAATCTCCTGCTGATCGGGATCATGATCAGTTTTATCTGCTCGGCGCTGATCACACTGATCATGGCAATTTCAAAGGTGGAAGATTTGCACGGCATGATCTTCTGGGCCATGGGCTCTCTGGAACAACCCAGCCTGCTGTTAGTTAAAATCGCGCTAATTGTTTCCGTTGTTGCGCTGGGTGTTTCTTATTGCTTCTGCCTGGAACTTAACGCCCTCTTGCTTGGCGAGGAAGAAGCCTTCCATCTCGGTATCAACATCGAAACCACCAAACGCCTGCTCTTTATCCTGGCGTCGGTTATGACCGGATTGAGTGTTTCCGTCGCCGGGATCATCGGCTTTGTGGGCCTGGTCGTTCCGCATTTTATGCGCCTTTGCGTGGGCGGTAACCACCGCATTTTGCTTCCCGCCGCCTGGTTGTGCGGCGGTATATTTCTGGTCTTCTGCGATACGCTGGCGCGAACAGTGATCAGTCCGATGGAATTACCCGTCGGCGTTGTCACGGGATTGCTGGGCGGAATCATTTTTATCTACGTATTGTGCCGCCGGCCGGAGGGTAAAACCCGATGCTCGATATAAGCAACCTGACCTGCGGTTACAGCGCCGGGTTCGCCATCCGGAATATAAATCTGCGCGTGCCCTCCGGCGAAATCATCGGCATAATCGGTCCCAACGGCTCCGGGAAAACAACCCTGCTAAGGGCCATAACGCGGTCGCTGAAACCGGCAAGCGGCGCCATTTTTTTCGAGGGTCAAGACCTGCGCCGGATGAAAATCCGGGACTTGGCGCGCAAAATAGCGGTTGTTTCGCAAAGCGCTGAATCCGGTTTTATGACGGTGGAAGAATTCGTGCTCCTGGGCCGGACGCCCTATTATGACCGCTTCTGCTTCCATGAAACAAATACGGACGTGCAGATTGCCCGCAATGCCATGGCTTTAACTGACGCGCTCAGGTTCAAGGACCAGCTCATGAGCCGGATCAGTGGGGGAGAACGCCAGTTAGCCTTAATTGCGCGCGCGCTGGCCCAGAAACCAAAGTTGCTGCTTCTGGACGAACCAACTACTTATCTCGACATCACCCATCAAGTGGGTATCCTCGATCTCATCAGAAGGTTAAACCGCAACTTTGCTCTAACAGTGATTATGGTTCTGCACGACTTGAACCTGGCCGGCGAATACTGCCATCGCCTGGCGCTTTTCAACCAGGGTGTCATTCACAAATTCGGATTGCCCGAGGAAGTGCTTGATTACAGAATTATTGAGGATGTCTATAAAACGGTCGTGATTATCGAGCAAAATCCTGTTTCCCACAAGCCTTATGTCATGGCTGTTTCTGAAGCGGCGCAGGAAGCTAATCGCCCGCAGAACAAGGACTGAAACAATGACCACCCGGCCAAAGCTGATGCCGCCCAAAAACACCCTTTTTTTCAGCTCGTGGAGCGGCGGCAAAGACTCATGTCTGGCGCTGCATCGCGCCTGCATGGCGGGCGCCAGGCCGGCCTGTCTGTTGACCATGCTCTGTGAAGACGGTATCCGGTCAAGATCGCACGGTTTGCGCAGAGAAGTTATCGCCGCACAGGCGGCGGCGCTGGGCATTCCCTTGCTTACCAGATGCGCCACCTGGACGGGATACGAAGCCGCCTTCATTGATGCGTTGCATGCAATCCGCGCAAAAGGTATTACTTCCGGGGTGTTCGGGGACATTGATTTTCCTCCCCATCTGGAATGGGAAGAAAAAGTATGCGCCAAAGCCGATATAATCCCTTGCTTGCCGCTGTGGGGAGGCGGCCGACCGGCTCTCTTGCACGAGTTCATCGCGCTCGGTTACAAGGCTTTGATTGTCCGCGTCAACGAAAACAAACTGAACCGGAAATTCCTCGGTCGGATAATTGACGAAAAAATTACCGGCACGTTCGAGAAAATCGGGATTGATCCGTGCGGTGAAAACGGCGAATATCATACCATCGTGGTTGACGGCCCGATTTTTTCAAAGCCGTTGCCTTTCGTAACCAGTCCCAGCCTGGACACGGAATGTTCCGGATATTGCACCTTGGATATCCATATTCCCAACGGCCAGGAGAACGCAGGCGATGATATGCGCATTACCGGTTTTCAAACCTGAAAGATATCCTCGCAGGCCGCCAGCTTCTGGTAGCCGCCACGTGTAACCAGCACGGTATCTTCAATTCGCACGCCGCCATGCTGGAAATAATACAGCCCCGGTTCCACCGTGACCACGTGCCCCGCACGCAAACGCCCCGGCCGCAGGCTGAGTGACGGCGCTTCATGCACCTCAAGGCCAACTCCATGCCCAGTCGAATGAATAAAGCCTTGGGCCCGGCCATCCAGCAGGCCGGTCTTGAACCCGCGGCGTGTCAGCACGGCGGCCGCAACACGATGCACGCGCCGTCCGCTCACACCGGCGCGAATTTCCGCCAGGGCGGCGGTCTGAGCCGCTTTTACGGCGATATACATTTTTTGCAGTGCCGGCGGCGGTGTTCCTTTAACCACCGTGCGCGTGAGATCTCCCCAGTATCCGTGTTCGATATGCCGGGGAAAAATGTCGATTACAATACTCTGGTGCGCACACAGCGGGCCATGGCCGATGCCATGCGGGGCGGCGGCCTGTTCACCGCAAGCCACGATCGTTCCCGCGCCGGTGCAATCATAATCTGCCAAAACACGGTCAATCGTGCGTCGCACGTGTTCGGACAACAGCAACTTACCCCGTATGTGCAGGCGATTTTTTTTATCCGCGCCGGCGCGGGCAATCAGGTGAATAGCCGCGCGCATCGCCCGGACCGCGGCCTGCTGGCAGGCTGTAATCCGCTCTATTTCCACGCGCGTTTTGAGCGCTCGTTCGGGAATCAACGGCCCATCCATAACCCGTAGGCGCAAACCGGCACGGCGCAGTTGATCGGCGACGCGCACCGGGAAATCCGCCGCCACGCTGACCGCGCAAATGCCCAGTTCCCGTAACAGGCCCATAATCCATCCGCCTAAAGTGCCGCGCAACGCACGCGGAATGCGCAGGGCATCCGGCGAATACACCTGAATATTCGGCGCAACGCATCGCGCCAATTCGCGGTCGAGCAGAGGCACGACCAAATATTTCTGCGCGGCCCGTTGCACGTATACTACGGGATCCGGCACAGAAAATCCAACGCGATAACGAATATCGGGATTTTCCTGCGGCGACCCTATGGCCAAAATTGCGCCTGTTAATTGCTTGCCCATAAAATTGCCTTGGCACCCTTGTAATTATTGGCGTTTGCCGCTGTCCGCGCCTGTTTCCCAAGCCTAATCACACCACGTTGTTGGCCGGACCGGTATCGGGCCCATATCAATCATCAATTTATATATGCTTCATTTGGTGTTTTTTAAATACATTTATACAATATATGGTAGTTTTAAAAAATAAAGCAAAAAATATTTTTTTTTGCTTGTCAGTTGGACACGGAACAATTAATTTCAAGCCCATAAAGGCTTGCGCAGGATGCAAACGGGGCTGTTAATAACTTGTTGATGGATTGAAAGCCGAACAGCGGGGATATTGCACCGATGGTTGCAAACAGGCCGTGAAATGATATTTGCCTGCCGTTTGTGCCGCCTTGATTGCATTACGGATGTTTCCGAGTTTTTGCTTTTTTTGTTCTGATTTTTGGCGGGTGCATAAGTTGACGATCAATAATTAGTATTGATGTCGGTTAACGGTTGAGTTTAAACTTCATCGCATTTACAGATCGGCCTATTTGGGAGGTGTCCTTGACAACAGTCCATCTTGAAACGACCTGGCCAAAAATTTGCCAGGAGCTCAAAGAACAATTGAACGCGGATGTGTATACACGCTGGATCGCGGTCATCAATCCCAGGCGGTTGGAAGCAGATACGCTGGTGCTGTCGGTCAGCAACGATTTCTACCAGTCCTGGCTGGAGGAAAATTACCTGCCGTTGATCAAGGACGCGGCCAGTCGGATTTGCGGCTGCGAATTGAAAGTTATCTTGGAGGTTCATCCGGAAGCGTTGGCCCTTGCACCGCCGTCCGAAGCAACCACCGGGAAACCAGCCGTTGCCCGGCCGGATTCCAACCGGGCGTTGCGTCCGGGCGATAAAACGGGGACAGGTGCAGGCCCGTTGAATCCCAAATACCTGTTTGCTTCTTTCGTGGTAGGGCCCTCCAATGAGTTTGCCCATGCCACCTCGCTGGCTGTGGCCCAGGCGCCCGGGAAGGCATACAACCCGCTCTTTATTTACGGCGGCACGGGGCTCGGTAAAACGCACCTGATGCAGGCCATCGGGCATTATGTGCACAGCCATTCCAAAGCACACGTGAATTATATTTCCTGCGAAGCGCTGATGAATGAATACATTGACTCGCTACAGAACCGGCGCGTCAAACACTTCCGCGATAAATACCGCAACACTGACTTGCTGTTGATTGACGATATTCATTTTCTGACTAAAACAGCGGCGCTACAGGAAGAATTTTTCCATACCTTTAATGTCTTATACGACGCTCACAAGCAGATCGTCATGACCAGTGACCGGCCGGTAAACGAAATCTCGCATCTTGAACAGCGGCTGGTTTCGCGTTTCGAATGGGGCTTGGTGACGGAATTGATCCCGCCGGACTTCGAGACCCGCATGGCCATTCTGCGTTTCAAACAGCAGTCCCTGAAAATCCAGTTGCCGGAAGATGTCATCGTTTTTATTGCCACTCATATTCAGTCCAATATCCGCATCCTTGAGGGGGCCCTGATTCGATTGACTTCTTACGCTTCATTATATCGCAAACCCGTGACAGCCCACTTGGCGGAACACCTTTTACAAAGCACGCTGGATCAGGAAAAGAAAGAGCCGGTCACGCTCATGGTTATTCAACGCAATGTGGCGGAATATTTCGACATTCGCCTGGCGGATATGACCAGCGCGCATCGGTCCCAGAGTGTCGCCTTGCCGCGTCAAGTGGCCATGTATTTATGCCGCACATTAACGACTTCCTCGTTTCCGGAAATCGGCATGGCGTTCGGTAAGACACACGCCACGGTTTTGCATGCCTGTCGCCGCGTTGGTCAGCGCATGGAAAAAGAGACTCAATTAAAACAAGCTGTCGTTAAACTGACAAAACAGATTGAAATGAATCCTGTTAAATAACCGTTGATAGATTATGTAAAGGTTGATTATAAAACTGATGATACATTTAAAACTAATGTTTTATAATCATATATCAACAAACCCAACTATTTAATTAACACTTCCACTGACAGTACTATAATCTGCGTGCATATGACTAAAAACCGCTTATTAACAGAATTAACAGTTATAATACGACGAATAAATATATCTATAAGTTAATATTATCAGCATAGGAGGCATTATGAAATTCGGCATAACCAGAGAATTATTTCTTAAAAATTTACAACAGGTTCAATCTATAATCAGCGCGCATTCCACACTTCCTATTCTTTTTAATGTTTTAATTAAAGCGGAAAAACAAAAATTATCACTGATCGCCACGGATTTAACGGTGAGTATGCGGTGTAATTTGGAAGCCGATATTAAAAAGACCGGAGCCAGCACATTTCCTGCCCGGCGTCTGTTAAGCATTATTCGTGAACTGCCACAGGAAGAAGTGGAAATCGAGGTTGCCGACAGTAATGTGGCTTCAATTCAATGCGGGTCTTCGGATTATAAAATATTTGGCCTGGCGGCAGACGAATTTCCACCACTACCGATTTTTGATGACAGCCGGTCGGTGACGATCAATCAGGGCACATTAAAAGAAATGCTGAAAAAAACCGTATACGCGGCTTCCATTGATGAAAGCCGACAGATTTTAAATGGAATTATGCTGGGTATGCACGAGCAAAAATTAACCATTGTGGCGACAGATGGCCGCCGATTAGCACTGGTCGAGCAGGAAATTGAAGTGCCGCCGAACGCGCAAAATGACCTGGTCATTCCCACGAAAACCGTAAATGAAATGATTAAAGTATTGGGCGATGAAGGCACGGTTAAGATCCAGGCATTATCGAATATGGTGGCCTTTGATATGGGCGAGGTATTAATTACATCCAAGTTGATTGAAGGTAGTTATCCTAATTTCAAGCAGGTCATTCCCAGCCAATGCGAGGAACGCATCAGCATAGATCGCGAAAATCTTCTTGCCGCTGTTCGCCGTGTGGCCTTGTTAACCAGCGACAAGAATCCATCGGTTAAATTAACTTTTGCCAAGAATCAGGTTCAAATTGTAGTTATAACACCGGATGTCGGCGAGGCGCACGAGTCCATTCCAATCAAGTATACGGGCAAGTCCATTGCCATGGCCTTCAATCCGGAATATCTGATGGATCCGCTTCGTAGTCTGACCAGTGATGAAGTGGCCATTGAGCTGGTGGATGAACTGAGCCCGGCCGTTATCAAGTGCGATATTCCTTTCCTATACGTCCTGATGCCGCTCAGACTGAATTAAGAGCGGGCCGCCAGGACCAGGCCGGGTCATTAAAGACAGGGCGTAAATAATTTGTTTTGGGCGCGGCCATGGAAGTCACCGCCGAATTTTTACGACTGTTCCTGCGTGGTCTTTATTTCAGCTCGCCCTTGTTATTGCTTCTCTGGTTGATCATCGTCTTGATCGGCCAGATCGTCGGACGCCATGAAGCCTGGTCAAAATTCGACGCGTTTTACTGGGCGTTCATCACGGCAATTACCGTGGGATACGGTGATTTTCATCCGCGCAAGAAACTGTCCAAGGGACTTGCCGTCCTGACGGCATTGGTGGGGATTATTTTCACCGGTATTATCGTTGCCGTCGCCTTGCATGCGGCGCAAACCGCTTTTAAAAAATTTATTTAAGACAGCGGCCGGCAATTTCAGCAACATGCCTTAAAGATTATCCCCAAGTACTGCCGGCCTGCTGTGTTCTTGCCGCCTGGGTTACCGAAGAAACGCCGGAAAAGCGCGCGTTATTTCCAATGCCGGTTCGCAAGAGAATGCGGGGCGTTTTGTTGTCACTGCGTTAATGGAAAACATGAAACAGAATTTATCAATTCAACCGGCCCAAGACCAGATTCGCGCGTTGTTCCGATCTATAGCAAAGAAGTTATCTGCGGCTTGTTGCGCCCATCGGAATGCGCAGGACTTTATTTCCATCCGTTGTCTGTTAAGACAAAAATCAACAACTCCGTATTGTGCGCTTATTCATTCCGTGCCCGGGGGATTACAACGATGCGGCTTATCGGACGCAAGGTTGGCGGCAGTTTTTAAGCGAACGTCTAAACCTTGCTGGCACTACTGCCATGCCGGCCTGGTGGATTTTCTTTTCCCTATCCCCAGCAGAGCGGGCGCCATACCTGTAATTGGCGGACAGTTGGTATTCAGGCCTATAAACAAGCAAGACGAGGAGCGCTTATTAAACAAAGTAAGCGACCTGCCGCTCAACCGTGAATCTCTGCGCAAGGCGCTTAAATCCATACCGGTCATTTCACAGCATTCCATTAAAGAGATTATTGCGTTAATCACGGTCATGCTGGAAGAACTTCCCGGGAAAGAGCGGCCGAATTTTACGGCAAAGCTTCCGTGTCATGAAATACCCAAATATGCCAAGGTCCGCCAGGCGATCGCTTTTATCGACAACCACTACCAGGACGATTTTTTTATAAAAGAATTGGCGGCAAAGATCAGGATTTCGCCGTATTATCTTGCCCATCTCTTTCGGAGCGCGCTTGGTTTTTCCGTCATGGATTATCGAAACCACCTGCGCATTGCCTCAGCTAAGGAAATGCTCAAGGAAACGTCGCGTCCCATCAAGGAAATAGCTTTTTCGCTCGGATACAACGACAGCAACTATTTCAGCACCTCTTTTAAGAAAGTCACGGGATTTTGTCCTTTGGCTTATCGGCGCGCCTTCCGGAAGCGCACTATTTTATAGGTTTTCAAGCAATATATTGAAGGCGCGTTTGCCTGATATCAATTATATTGATTCCCATGAAAACCAAAAACAACATCATTTTGGCTATTGGCGCCCATCCGGATGATCTAGAACTGTTTTGCGGAGGCACATTAGTCAGATCACTTAGGACGGGGCATCGTGTTGCCATGGCTTTTGTATGCCGCGGAGACAAGGGCGGTCCACCCGGCCGGAACAAAACAATCGCCCATATCCGGGCAAGAGAAGCAAAAAAGGCGGCTCATATAATTGGCGCCGAATCACTATCGCTGGGATTTAAAGATAGCGAAATCCTGCCGACCATGCATCTCCGACGGTGCATGGTCGATCTTATCCGCAGGATACAACCCGATGTTTTATTAACGCATTTCCCTTCCGACTACCATGCTGATCACCGTGTGGTGAGCCAATGCGTGACGGATGCCGCCTATATTGCCAGTTCACCCGGTTTTCAAACCAGGCATGCGCCCTGGGCGCACATTCCCGTATTGTATTACTTTGACAGTTTGATGGGGATCGGGTTTTTACCAACGGAGTATGTTGATATTTCAGCGGTGATCGGGACCAAAATCGCAATGATAAAATGTCATCAAAGTCAGTTTCAACATTTAAGACAGCGAGGCAACCTTGACATCCTGACGCTTGCGAGAGATACGGCTAAGTTTCGCGGGTGGCAAGCCGGCGTTCAATATGCAGAAGCATTTCAAATATGTTCCGCCTGGCCGAATATAAAAACAACCCGAATATTACCATGAAAAGAAAAGCGGAAATTCAACGGCTTCTTCAATTGACCCCCGGCCAATTGCTGTCCAGAGCAAAAGGCCGATTGACAATTCTTGATAATTTGAATTTGCTTCATCAACATTTTGCCGCCCGGATTGCCGCTACTATCAGCGAGAACAACCTGCGAAGCCGGCCGACCCGTCTTATTTTGCCGGTCGGTCCATTTGAGCAGTATCCGCTACTGGCGGGAATCATCAATAACAAAAAGATAGATATGTCAAATTGCCGGTTTTTTTTCATGGATGAATACTGCGACGATAACGGCAAAGCTTTGCCGTCCCGTCATCCGTTAAGTTTAAGGAGGAACATTGAACACAATTTTCTCCCTTTATTGCAGGGCGGTTGCGGGTTGAAATCAAATCAAGTCGTTTTTCCAAACCGGAATAATCTCAGATATCTGGCGCGGATGATAAAAGATGCCGGCGGCATTGATATTTGTTTTGCGGGGGTGGGCATTCATGGGCATTTGGCCTTTAACGAGCCGGGAAGGGGAGTTGCTTATACGCATCCGCGCCAGGTGCAGTTAAATGCCTTCACCATTACCATGAATGCCATCCGGGCCGGCGTAGGCGGAGATTTGCATAATTTTCCCCATAAGGCGTTGACATTGGGCATGCAGCAGCTTTTATCAGCCCGGAAAATTTTTATTTATTGCCGCAATGACGTCCCGGGGATTGACTGGGCTAACGCTATTTTACGGTTGGCGCTGTTTGGAGAACCGGGAGACGATTATCCCGTAACTTACATTAGAAATAAAGATTACCACATAGTTACCACAAAGGACACCGCCGCAGTTCCAAAGGTAATACTTTGTAACTGCTAAAGTGGATTGACTGTAGGCCGTTAGGCTGTAGTGAGATAAACGGAAGGGTCGCTAATGAGAAAAATCCGTTTTGGCATTATTGGATGCGGTCAAATTACGCGAATTGGCCACATCCCGAATTTGTTGCGGACTGAGTCTGCTGAGATTGTGGCGCTCAATGATGTGGATCGCGGCGCCCTTGAGAAAGCCGTGGAACTTGTCAATTGCGCGGATAAATTCACGGATTTTTCGGAAATGCTTTCCAAGGGCGGAGCCGATGCCATAATTATTGCATCGCCCAACTGGCTGCACTATGAACAGGCGGTGGCCGCGCTGGAAGCGGGGAAGCACGTTTTTTGTGAAAAGCCCCCCGGCATAACTCTTGAGCAAGGCGAGGGAATTAGAAGCGCCTGGAGGAAGAGCGGAAAAGTTTTACAGATAGGCCATGAACTGAGACATGCCAAAGTTTTTGAGAGCGCGAAAGAGAAAATTCGTGAAGGACTCATCGGTAATATCAAAATGATCAGATATAGCGAATTCCGCAAGCCGCTTCTTCCCGGGTGGCGCCAGACCGGCGCGACCGGCGGCGTCATGCTCGAGAAGAATTCGCATTTCTTTGATCTTTTTAACTGGTACGCCGATTCCCGTCCCATCAGAGTCTTTTCCTCGGCGGCAAACGATGCGAACAAAGACAGTCCATTGATTGACAACTGCTTCGTTACCGTTGAGTATCAAAACGGCATTAGGGCATGCCTGACGATGTGTCTCTTTGCCGAACAAGGCGGCGAAAATGCCATGGAAATTGTCGGCGACGGAGGATTGTTGAGGATCAAAGACGAGGTGCTTGAAATATTCATTCGCGCAAGCAGAAAAAAACTAACGTTCGACTGCTCGCTTGAACAAAAAGAGGGAATGCATATGGGATGTCGCAGGCAGTTCGAGCATTTTATAAACTGCATTCGCGTGGCAACGACTCCGTTGAACAACATAGATTCTGCGATTGATACGCTCAAACTCAGCCTCGCCGCCGAGAAATCCGCAAACGACAAAAGTATCGTCAACATTAATTGAAAGGTTATAAAAATGAAAAAAATCGGATTGATCGGCTCTCAACTTATTCACACTTATGCGTACGCGATGCATTTCAACAAACCCGATTTGGAATATGCTTCGAAAGCAAAAACCGTTCCCGCCTGGCAACTGGAGATTATGAAACGAAGCCCCGGCGTGAAACTACTCGGCGAGGCGCAAATTACCCATATATGGGGTGGGCTGGAAGGGGTTCCCGAAGACAATGCCGGCACTTTCAATCTGAAGGTGTGTAAAAAACTAAGTGAAGTCCTTGAGGCCTGCGACCTGATAATGGTTATGGATGAAAATATTGAAAGCAGGTCTGAACTTATCAGGAAAGCGTTGGAAGCCGGCCGGCACGTATTTGCCGACAAGATTCCGTCGGATAAATTTGCGGTTGTTTCGGAACTGGTGGAACTTGCCGGGAAAAAAAACGTGGCGCTGGCCGCCTGGTCGCAGATGGGATACTGTCCCGAGTATCAAACCGTCAGAGCAATGCCGCAAGGGGGGACGGCGTTGGTGAGCTTCAGCATGGCCCCGGATATAATCAAAAAATACGGGATCCACATCATATGCTCCGCGCAGGGTTGTTTCCCCGGGAAGATCATGAAATGCGCCATGGTAGACGCAAATGATAAACAGTGTCTTTTTTTTGTTGAAAATGAACACGGTACAAAAATGATTCTTGGCGTAGGCGGGCACTACCCCAGCCGTTCCAGAATAGATTACAACGCCGGCAATAAAGCGGCGGTGGTGGAAAACGTTGACATTGGAAAAGCATTCCACGCGGGGGCGAAGGAAATACTCGGGTTGCTGGAAGGGAAAACGCCTGTTTTTAATTCGGAAAAAATGCTGGAAGCCGCCAAGCTTCTGGAAAAAATGAGCGGCGATTTGGGTAAATAAGGAGATTCAACAATGAAAGTGAAAATCGGCATGATCGGAGCGGGCAGGATGGGAACAAGACATCTTGCCATATTGAAAAAAATAGAAGAGATTGAAATTTGCGGAGTTGCCGACCTGGTTGAGGCAAGCAGAAACAAGGTTGCCGCCGAATTCGGGATAAAAGCTTATTCCGCGATAAATGATCTGCTTGAAAAAGAAAAGCCCGACGCAGTTTATATTACGACCCCAATAGGCATGCATCTTGAAAACATCAAAACCGCTTTTAAGGCAGGCGCCCACGTCTTCTGTGAAAAACCGTTGGTGGCCTCCAACAAAGAAGGCGAGGAGCTTCTCCTGCTTGCCAAAAAACATAAAGGTAAAATTATTTTTACCGGACTGGCTTGGCGCTATGCGGAGAGCACACAGGCTATCAAGGCGGCAGTTCAAAACGGAGTTATCGGCGAAGTCAGGCAGTTTCGAGTGGCTTGCGGCGGCCCATCGGTTGGCAAACGCCCCCCTTGGTTTGAGGACCGAAAAATAGCAGTCAGGGGAGGCATGTTGGACACCGGCGTTCATTTTTTTGATATGGTGGCATGGACACTCGGCTCCGATTTTGACGCTGTTTACGCATTCAACGATCAGACCGAAGAAAAAATCGACGTTAACAGTTCCATAACCACACGTTTAAGCAACGGTATTATCGGCTCAATGCAGTTCACAAGCGAAACGCCGATGAGCAACCTGGTTGAATATTTCGGCAAAGGCGGGGTAATATCTTTTGGTTTTGGGAACGAGTTTACGATTAAACATCCGGGGGAAGCGGATAAAGTCGTGAAGACCGGCAACAATGACCGCTTTCTTAATATGTCCCGTGATTTCATTCGAACGATCATTGAAGGAAACGACTCGCCGATAAGCGTTGTGGAAGCTCTCCGCGCCACCGCCGTTGCCGAGGCGGGTTATAAATCATCCGAAACCGGGAAAAGTGAAAAAGTGGCCACGGTTGTAATAAATGGTAAAATAGCATTATGAATCAACGTGAGAATAAGCCGTGGGCTGTGTGAAGGGTAAAAAAGTTTTAATTAAAAATCATTCAAACGGCGCATGCGATATGTTTTGGAACTATATAAATCCCGTCGAAATCATCTTTGGGAACGGCGCGTTGCCAGCGCTTGCCGAACATACCATCGGCAAAAACATAATGTTGGTGACGGATCGTTATTGGGCATCTACCGATATGCCGGCTTTCATTGAAAAAATGCCTGGCAAAAAAGCTTTTGTTTTATTTGGGGAGGTGGAGTCAAATCCTTCAACGGAGACCGTTAACCGGTGCGGCCATCTTGCCCGCGAAAATAATGTGGATATCATTATCGGACTGGGCGGCGGTAGCTCATTGGATACGGCCAAGGCGTCCGCGCTGGTTGCTTCATCCGGCTTTGATATAGAATTATATCTTGGCGGGGAAATAAAAATCGATCGAATTTCCATCCCGGTCATTGCGGTTCCCACAACGGCGGGAACCGGAAGCGAAGTAACTCCTGTAGCCGTTATTACCTGGAATGAAAAAAAGAAAAAACAACCATTGGCCGGAAAATCACTTTTTCCGAAGGTTGCCTTGGTAGACCCGGAATTGACCTATTCGATGCCGGCTTATGTCACGGCATCAACGGGAATAGATGCACTGGCTCATGGTATGGAAGCTTACTGGTCAAAACAGGCATTGCCGGTAACCGATGGCTTTGCCATCGGATGCGTGGCCAGAACGATGAAGTTTTTAAAGAGGGCCGTGAAAAACGGCCTGGACCGGGAAGCACGACGCGAGATGGCGCTCGCCTCGCTCCTGGGCGGATTGGCTTTTGCCCTGCCGAAAACAGCCGCTGTCCACGCGTGCTCGTTCCCGTTAACATCTCATTTTAATATTCCACACGGCGTTGCCTGCGGCCTGACGCTGTCGCCATTTGTGGAATTCAATTATCCTGTAATGAGCGCTAAAATGGACATTTTGTTCAGGTATTGTGGCTTTGATTCGTTGCCAAGCTTTCTGAAGACCATTGATATATTGCTGAAGGAAATTGCGTTGCCTGTTCGACTTTCAGCTTGCGGTATACAAGCGAAAGACATTGACTTCCTTATAAAGGAAAGTTTTCACCCTAATATCCAGAATAACCCAAGGGAAGTCACGGCGGAAGCGTTGCGGGATATATATCGGAGAATATTATAATTATGGAAAGAATGCCATTTACCGCGGAATCATATAACCGGCTGGCGGCAGAATTCAGACATATTATTACCGAAATTATCTGCCGTTCCGGTTCCGGCCATTTGGGGGGATGCCTTTCGCTGGTGGAGATCATTATCACTTTATACTGGCGCATTCTCCGCGTCAATCCAACGCGGCCTCAATGGGAAGATAGGGATCGTTTCGTGCTTTCCAAGGGACATGCCGGCCCTCTGCTTTACACCGCTTTGGCCTGCAGGGGTTATTTTCCTGTCAGGGAGTTGAGCACGTTAAATGCGGATGGAACTTTTTTACCGAGCCACTGTGATATGTTGCGCACGCCGGGAGTTGATATGACGGCCGGCTCGTTGGGGCAGGGACTTTCCGCTGCGGTCGGCATGGCTATCGGCGCCAAAATGGACAACAAAGACTTCAAGGTTTTCTGTGTCATTGGCGATGGCGAATCGGATGAAGGGCAAATATGGGAAGCCGCGCTTTTTGCCGGTTATCACAAATTAGACAACCTGATTGTTATTACCGATTACAACAAGCTCCAGATTGACGGCTTCACCCGGGATGTCCTGGACTTGGAACCGCTGGCGGATAAGTGGAGAGCGTTTAATTGGGACGTAAGCGAAATGAACGGCCATTGTTGGGATGATATCTATCAGACCGTGATGACGGCGGCGGGAAAAAAAGGGAAACCAAAGATGATTATCGCGCATACCATTAAGGCCAAAGGACATTGCTTGTTTGAGAACAAGCCGGAGTCGCATAACATCAAAGTTCCTGATCAACAGAGTTATCACGAATTTGTCTCAGTTGTAAAAGCGCCGGGTTTTCTCTGGCCCTGTAAATGAAGATAACAAGGGAGACGGCCGATATGGAATGGCATCAAAAAGAATTGCGTCAGGTGTACGGCGAAACCTTGGTTTCTTTGGCGGCCACCAATGCACGCATCATTGTGCTGGAAGCGGATTTAATGAAGGCATCCGGCACATCTGTTTTCAAGCAAGCATTTCCGGAAAGATTTATTGATGTGGGTGTATCGGAAGCCAATATGATCGGTATTGCCGCGGGCCTTTCTAATTTGGGCAAGATTCCCTTTTGTGCCAGTTTCGCGCCATTTGTGACGCGGCGCGTATATGATCAAGCGACCATTTCGGTGGCTTACGCGAAAAGAAATGTAAAAATTGTGGGAACCGCGCCTGGAATTACTACCGGTCCAAACGGCGGCACGCACATGTGTTTTCAGGATTTGGCGATAATGCGGGTAATGCCGAATATGACGGTACTTTCTCCCGCGGACGCTTATGAATTGCGCGCGATGCTGAAATGGATGACGGAGTATGATGGTCCGGTGTACATGCAATTGATCCGTTCCCGGGAGCCTCAGTTGTTCAGCCCGGATTATCGGTTCAATCCAAATCGAGCCGTCCGGCTGGCAGACGGCAATAATGTTACCATGGTTTCTACCGGCTATATGACAAAATTTGCCAAAGAGGCGGCGCGCCAACTGTGTGCGCGAAACATTCATGTTGACCATTTACATTTTCCGGTTATCAAACCCTTCGATAACGAAACATTGTTGGATTCGGCCGGCAAGACCGGCTGTGTTGTTACTATTGAAAACCAAAGCATTCTTGGCGGTCTTGGCGGAACGGTGTGCGAGGTTCTCAGCGAAAAATGTCCGACGCGCGTGAGGCGGCTGGGAGTTCCCGACCTGTTCGGAGAGGTTGCGTCGGAGAAATACTTGCTGTCAAAACATCATTTCGACGTAGCGGACATAATTTCAGCCGTGGAGGAATTTCTATGATAAAGCTGGCTGTCGGCTCAACAAAAGCGGGCTTGTGTTTGAAAGATGAAATTAAACGTTATCTTGTCACAACGGGGCACGCAGTGGATGATCTCGGCATGCAGGCAAACGGGTTTTTCATGCCCTATTATGAAGTTGCCGCCCGCATTGCGGAAGCCGTCAGCAAGCAAATATATTCAAAGGCTGTTATCATATGCGGGACAGGAGCAGGCAGCGCCATTGTTGCCAACAAATTCAAAGGCGTGTATGCCGTTCAGGCCAGCAATGAATATGAGGCGCGCCACGCGACCATCATCAATAATGCCAATGTTTTAACTTTGGGCGAGTGGATTTCTCCGCCGCAACATGCCGTTTCAATTGTGCAAGCATGGCTGGCGGCGAAATTTACCGAAGGATTTGAGCCGGATTGGCAGGCGTTTCTCAAAAATGCCCTAAAGGCCGTTCAAGATCTTGAAGCGCATAACCTGAAATGAATGATGTAATTCTCTTTGCCTTGGTGTGTTTTTTCGGATTGTTAATTCAATCTACGGTTGGATTTGCCGGCTCGTTGTTTGCCATCCCGCTTTTCTCCCTTTTTCTTTCTCCGCGTGAAGCGGTGCCCATATACAATTTGGTAATGCTGTTAGTCAATCTGTTTCTGCTGATGGAAGCCCGCCGAAGTATTCATTGGCCGCATGTGTTCAAATTGCTGCTCGGCGGATTGTGCGGTATTCCTATCGGCGCTTACGGATTGGCCTGCCTTCCGCTCGGAACGCTCCGGGTTCTCATAAGCCTGATTACACTTGCTTTCGCATTGATTTTTATCCTCCAAATAAACATCAAATTCAGGGAAACATTACGGGTTTATCTCGGCATCGGCTTTTTAAGCGGGCTGTTGGGAGGGAGCATATCCGAAGCCGGTCCCCCTGTTATAGTTATGGGGCTTGCTTGTGGCTGGGGGAAAAATCAGTTTCGCGCCACGCTTCTTGCGTATTTCTTTTTCTTGTGCCTGGCGGCGAATATTTCGTTTCTATCGCTTGGCCTTTATACGGCCAGAAGCCTGGAAATGTTCGCCACGGCAGGCTTGCCTGCATTGGCGGCGGCCTATTTGGGAATTTACCTGAAAAATCGTATTCACGATATGTCGTTCCGGCGACTTGTGCTTATTATCATCATTTTCGTCAGTATCCTGGGATTTATTCCTCATCAGTGAAGAAAACAACGTTTCGTTGGCAATAGTAATCATGCGTCATGTTCATTCATGCATGCCCGATCCGTCTCGGCAAAACACTGTCCGTTTCCGCGAAACGCTCCATTAAAAGCACCTGCAAGTCACGCTTTGTTTCCCGATATAGGGGATTATCCCATTGATTATGTAACTGCCGGGGATCGTCATCCAAATCGAAAAGTTCCCCGAAACTTTCGCCTATGTAAACAGTCAGATGGTATCTTTCCGTTATGACCAGGCGCTGGCGCATTCCAAGATAGTCATCATCATTTTCGGCTATCACCGAATCCTGCACTTTGTCCGCCGCTCCGGTAAGGACGGGAATAAGTGACTTCCCCGGCCAGGGAGAACGTTGCTGTTCGGCTTCCGGTGATGGAGGAACACGCCCTTCCGGAATTGGAACATCCGCCAGATCCAGTACCGTCGGCGCAAAATCCAAATGGCTGGCAAGCGCTTGGGTAACTTTATTTCGGCCGAATATTTTCGGACAATGCCAGATGGAAGGAACCCGCAATACGCCATCGAGATGTGTCGGCGGCATACTGTGCATCCAATGGTCTCCCAGCATCTGCCCGTGATCCGACATCACTACAATCACGGTATTATCCATCAGCCCGTTCTCCTCAAGCTGTCCGACTATCCGCCCGACCATCTCGTCCCACTGCGTTATGATTCCATACACGACTTTCCGGGCTTCTATTTCAAGCTTCCGAGAAACCTTTGTCCGCGCCATTCTCCCTGCCGTAAATATGTCTTTCTGAAACATTCGCTTATAATGGGGCGGCATGAAATCCAGTTCTCCAACCCTTCGTATCGGTTCGGATATTTCCGCATCTTTATACAGGCTGTAATAGGGTTCCGAAACCGAAAACGGCGGATGCGGATCCGGAATCGAGTGCCATAGAAAAAACGGTTTGCCGGATGCTTTCACTTCCTTAAAAAATTTTCCTGAGCACTCCGTCGCCCATCTGGTATAATGAAGTTCGGCGGGCAGACGGCTTGGATATGTTTGTTCGGGTATCTCCAATATCCCCTGGGCATTCACCTTGATCCCTTCGGGCGGACAGACAAGACGCATGAAATCAGGCTCGCGCGCATTCAGCCACTGCCCGTAATTCCCGGACCACCAGCCGCAGAGGGCATCCGCAGTTTCAAAACCATAATATGGACAGGGCAGTTGCGTTATCCTGCCGCTGTCCCAGAGGGGAATTGCTTCCGGCCAGTCTCCGGGGGCAAGTTTGTTCGGGTCAAAATCTTTGTGAGGCATCCAGGGATTCACGTGGATTTTACCGATACTGTGAGTTCTGTAACCGTCCGCCGTCAAAGCGTCACCGATAGTGGGGATATCCTTCCGGAGCGGGATTCCGTTGCATCGGACACCATGAGAGCGCGGAGCCCTTCCCGTGAGCCATGTGGAGCGGGTCGCCATGCACATCGGCTGGACAGTGTAACAACGGTCAAAACGCACTCCGTCCGACGCCAGCCGGTCAATATACGGAGTCCTCACCACGGAATTTCCCGCGCATCCCAATGCGTCGAACCGCAACTGGTCTGCCACTATGCATACAAAATTCAGTTTTGCTTTCATCAATGCTCACTCATTCCGTAATCAGATTAATAAGAAATTCGCTTGTCGGGCGGGACGCGCACGCTTGTTAAAAGCGATCCGAATACGCGCTTTCATAGAAAAAAAGAGTGCAAAAACGGGATAGGAATGTCAAGCCCGGCTTCAAACGCGCCCTGGCGCCTTGTAACACTCCACGCTATGACATCATCTATCGTGCTTGTAAAGTTATATTTTAGTGTGATAATTGTTTTGTCATACCGCTGATTTTATTTAAAACCCATGCAAAAGATAACAAAATGAAATTGCTTGAAGTAATAGTTTCATTGCTTGACCGGGAACTCAACATCAAGGCGTTTACGGACGAATCCCATAACGGGTTGCAGGTTGAGAATTCCGGCAAAATTTCCCGTGTCGGTGTCGGTGTTGATGCCTCCCTCGCGTTTTTCGAAGCCGCGGCCCGCCACAAAGCCCAAATGGTCATTTGCCATCACGGTCTGAGTTGGGGCGATTCGTTGAAACGCATCAGCGGGCTTAACTACCGGCGACTAAAGTTTCTCCTGGACCATGACATGGCCCTTTACGCTTGTCATCTGCCTCTGGATGCGCATCCGTGCCTTGGCAATAATGCGCAGATAGCCAAAGCGCTGGGCTTGCAACGGCTGAAACCTTTCGGCCTCTATCACGGTATTTCCATCGGGTTCTGCGGAACGTTGCCGCAAGCGATGTCTTATGCCGCCTTTAAATTACGTGTGCAACGCATCATGGGCAACACGGTTGGCACGATGGACTTTGGCAGGCGCAGGATCCGGACCGTGGCCATCGTTTCGGGCGGCGCCGATGCCGAGCAAATTGACGAAGCCGGCCAAAAGGGCATCGATGTCTACGTCAGCGGGGAGCCCAAACTGGTAGCCTATCATTTGGCCCAGGAACACAAAATCAACGCTATTTTTTGTGGTCACTATGCCACGGAAGTATTCGGCGTCAAGGCGCTGGCGCGTCTGTTGTCGTCGCGTTTCGGTTTGCAAACCGAGTTCATCAATATGGGTATCCGGTTTTGATCCTTCTTTGGGAAATCACGTTTTTCGGTAGTCTTGTTGGCATGTGAAAGGAGATGGTATGAATGGAGCTTGACGGTGGTTATACTCTATTTGCAAAAGGCGAATGGAGTAGACAGGTTGCAGGCTGAATGTGTCGCGTGAGGCATTGACCTCGTAAAGGAGATTAGTCAGACCTGTAACTGGAGCG
>JBDRJR010000076.1:0-14587 GCA_043814705.1 Verrucomicrobiota bacterium
GGGATGCTTGGGCTGAAGGCTGTGGACCGTTGACTGTAGGAAAACAAACGGAAAAAGCGTGATATTTTAGACAATTACCAAATTTACAGTTCCGGTTTGGCCCATACGCATTATGCTTGTTTGGACCAACAGTCCACGGTCTTCCGCCGTAGGCGGATCCGCCTCAGGCGGAAAAGTCCACAGTCCTCGGTGTCCCTGTGGGACGCCAGTGAATGCGAAAAATGATTGGTTAATAATCATTCAGGCTAAGGTGGGATTTTTCGGCGTGATCCTTCCGTTCCGGCGCTACGCACTTGCCTTATGGCGGGGGGCTTGATAAATTGCGAAGCGTTATGCAGATGCCAAAACATGTGATTGCCTCGGTCATTATCAGCACCCTGGTCTGGTGGTGGTTGCGCTCATCCGCCGCCGCCCTGGCCTGTTTCCTGGTGGGCGTTTTCATTGACTTGGATCACATTGTTGATTTTATATACAATCACCGGCGCCATTTCCGCCTGCGCCGCTTTTTTACGGCTTTCGAATTTGAGATCATGGAAAACATCTTTGTGTTTTTACATTCCTGGGAGTTTGCCTTGATCTGGCTGGCCCTGTTGTTGTGCGTGCCCGACGTCCGCCAGCCGGTGACGCTGGGTTTGTTTATTGGGTTTGTGACGCACTTAGGCCTGGATAACCTTTTCAACCGGCATGCGCGCTGGGCTTATTTTTTGCTCTACCGTTTGCGGTACGGTTTCGTCGCCAGGTATTTTTATGGCGCCCATGAATACCGTAAACGGCTGAAACGCGCCCGCCGCCGAGGATAACCGGGTCTTGCATTACACAATCATCCGGCTATAGTGTCCTCAAATGCGGGAAGAGGCTGTTTTAAGAATAAGCATAAGAATAAGAAGGATTTGAGCCAATGAAGCTATGGGGATGGATAATAACGGCCATCGCGCTGATCGGCATGCCGTCCGCGGCGCTGGCCCAGGTGCGGGTGACCAAGGCGATGAACGAAGTCTCGGTGCTGGATATCTCGCGCTTTGTCGGCCAATCCGGCGAAGCGCCGGCCATATTCCGACAGACACTGGAGGCGGACCTGAAAGCGTCCGGCTGGTTCAGCCTGGCGGCCGTCAGCGGCCGCGCCGAATTTTCGTTGCTCGGCGAAGCGGCGCTTGTGCGCGCCGACCTGGAGGTCCGCTGTGAAGCCTATAATGTTGCCAGCCGCGAAAAATTACTCGGTAAGACCTATAAAACAAACGACCGCGAAGCCCGCCAACTGGCCCATCAAGTGGCCGATGATATTGTTTTCGCGCTGACCGGCCGGAAAGGCATAGCCTCCACGCGTATCCTCATGGTCGGTAACCGCACCGGCAAAAAAGAGGTGTATCTGTGCGATGCCGACGGGCAGAATCTCAGGCAATTGACCCGTGACAACACGATCAGCATGGCTCCAAAATGGTCGCCGGATGGAAGTCGTTTTGTGTACACCTCTTTTCGTTCCCGGTTTCCCGATGTGTACCTTGTGAACCTGAATACGGGCGACCGCAAGTGCATTGCCAATTATCCCGGATTGAACGCCAGCGCGGCCTTTTCACCGGATGGGCGCGAAGTGGCGCTGATTCTTTCCAAGGACGGCAATCCGGACCTGTATATCAAGGACCTGGCCGGCGGAGGTCTCACGCGCCTGACGAATACACGCCGTGCGGCCGAGGCCAGTCCGGCCTGGTCGCCGGACGGGCGTCAAATTGTTTTTGTTTCGGATCAGTCAGGGTCTCCCCAGCTTTATGTCATGGATCGGTCCGGTGGTGAGCCCCGGCGGCTGACCAGCCGCGGTTCACAGAATGTGGATCCTGACTGGGGTGTGAACGGGTATATCACCTATTGCAGTTTTATCGGTCGCATCTACCAGATCTTTGTCATGAATCCGGCCACGATGGAGTTCAAGCAGGTTACGCGGGAGGATGCTAATTACGAAGACCCCGCCTGGGCGCCCGATGGTCGGCACATCGTGTGCACGCGCACGGCAAATTACCGGTCGCGGATTTTTATGATTGACACCCTGGGCGGTTCTTGCATACCTTTATTGCCGGACTCTGAAAGTGGAGACTGGGTTGCCCCGAATTGGTCGAAATAACAAGGGTTTAAAACAACAAGGAGGTGCGGGATGAGTAGAAATTTGTGGTTCGGGATGCTATTGGTGGTGTTGGTTTGTGCGCTGTGCGCAACGGGATGCCGGCGGAAACCCAAAACGTCGGCAATTGGCGATGACAATATTGGCGGCATTGCCGGGAGCGGTTCCGAACAGGGCCTTTTTGCCCGTCCGGCGGGCGGCCTGGATGTGCTGGCGGTTAAATTTGAAAACGTGCTGTTCGATTACGACAGCGCCCAGATCAGCGAAACTCAGCGCGCCAAGATCGAAGCGGTCGCTGATTTCATGAAGAAAAACGCCAAGGTTGGCGCGCTGGTGGAAGGTAATTGTGATGAACGCGGCAGTGCCGAGTATAATATGTCGCTGGGCGAGCGCCGCGCACTGGCCGTGCGGGCCTACTTGGTTGGCCTGGGCATTGATGGCGCAATTATTCAGACCAAGAGTAATGGCAAGGAAAAGCCCGTTGCCATGGGCCATGACGAATCCGCCTGGAGCTTGAACCGCCGCGCGGAATTTGTGCTCTTTAACCAGTAATCCGAATAATGGTCAATGGGAAATGGCCTGCCTGCAACGCTATGCGCAGTATTGCGGGCAGGTTGATGGTCAATGGAAGATATTGCTTTTTTCCGTGTGGAGTGATCAAGTCCGAATTAATCATCAATCATTAACCATCGTCCATTAACCATTGCTTATGATGATTCCACTGGCTTTCTTCGGTAGTTCCATGGGGGCGGGTGAAATTCTCCTGATTCTGGGGGTTGTCCTTTTGTTGTTTGGAGCGGAACGATTGCCGGTCATGGCCCGCTCTTTGGGAAAAGCCCTGGAAGATTTTCGTCGTGCGGCCAGGGATTTAACGCATGATATGATGGATAGTCAGCATCCGCCTTCGATATCCGAAACTCCGCCTCATTTGCCGTCTCCTTCCAAACCGGCCTCTGATGAAAGAAAAGGATAAACTCGCAAGTTAAGCGAATTTCTGAGCCTGATGGCCTACAGTCTATCCGCCTTAGTAGTTACGATTCATGAGCACATCCGGGGAAATGATTCTCGAGTTGAACTTTGTGCCGGAGTGGGCGCGGCGCCCCGCTGATCAGAGTCGCTATGCACGGTTTGAGGATCGCCCGCGCGGCCGCAGTCGTGATCACGACGGAGACCGCGACCATGACAGGCGCCGCCCACCTAATAAATCCGGGTGTATTGCGCAACGGCGAAGCGGTCCGGCATCAGGCGGGGAAAAACGCGGCGGTTTTGGCCCGCCCGGGCCGTCTCGTGCGGCGCCCTCTTGTTCCGAACGCGATCGTCGCCCGTCCGCCGGCAATCCCGACTCTCCAAGAGGTCGGGACAGCATTGCGGGCCGGGAGCACCCCGGCAATCATCCCCCTCCCGTAGCAGTGACCTTTATTCCCGAACGCCGGGGGTTGAAGCCGCTGGTTGCCCGGTTGGCCCGTTCGGGCCGCGCCTATCCGTTGTTTGAAGTGGCGACACTCTTTTTAAGCAAGCCGGATTTTTATGCCGTCAAACAGGAGGTAATCCCCGGGGCCGCCGGCGCCGCATCGGTTTTCCTTTACCAGTGCGCCGAATGCAAGGTTGTTTTCCTGGATCGCAACCTGGCGGTGTCCCATGCGTTGAATAAACATATTGATCTTTTTTATGCCCGGGAAGAGACGCAAAACGATCCGCCCAAGGGGGCGTTCATGTGTGTGGCGCGCTGTTCACTTTCGGGCGAACTACTGGGGCCGCCAAATTATCATGAATTCAATGAACGGGTATTAGAAATGCATGGCACACGGTTTGCCTCGATGTCGCTGGATGCCTATCGCCGGCAGATTGTCAACGAAACGGATCCGGCCTTGATCGAGCGCTGGAAAAAAGAGGCCTGCCGCCAGATTGTTTATCGCACCTTGCGTGCGGCGGAGCCCTTGACCTTTAAGCGTCGCAGTCAGGTTGAAGCGCATTTCCTGGAACATTATGCGCCGGCTTTGATTTGGCAAGGACGTCGGTTTGTCACGCCGGGCGTGGCCTGCCGGGATCTTGAGGATCCCCAAATTCGCCGGTTAGTCGAGGAGTCCTGGGTGAATGAGAACCAGTTCCCGCTGAAAATGGCGGTTTCGATCCAACCGGCTTTCCGGCACTTGGGCCTGCATATGTTCAAGGCCTCCGGCAAAGCGACCTTTGTGACGGCAATTGTGCCGCATGCCATTGATCCATTGCAGGCCGCCGATGATATTCGCCGGATTTTGGAATGTCTGTGTGCGCATCCGGGCATTAATCGCCAGGAGCTTGTGAGGTTGCTTCGGTCGGACACTGCGTCGGGCGCAACGCCGGATGCGCCGGAAAAGGCGGCCATTCTGCATGCCCTGCGCTGGATGGTGGAAAAAGGACATGTCATCGAGTTTTACAACGGCACACTTGCCATTCCCGGTTGTAAACCGGAGAACGCCAAGGAAAGTAAGGCCTCGAAGTCGGCGGCCATCCGTGCGTAACAACGCGCGTTTGATGTAATGACCATTCTCCCCCGGCAGTGTGATCGAATTCGGTCGCAAAAAATGGACGAAATTGTAGCGGTTGAGAATTCAAGCAAGCATTATGGCAGCGTCGTGGCATTACAGGATGCCAGCCTGACGGCGCACGCCGGCGCGGTCGTGGGCATTCTCGGCCCCAACGGCGCCGGCACACCCTGATGCGGATTATAACCGGCATTCTCAAGCCCACCTCCGGCCGCGTGCACGGCAATGGTCTGGATATTGCCCAACACGGTCCGGAAACCCGGCGCGCCATCGGGTTCGTATCGGGCGATACGCAGTTATATCCGTGCTTGAGCCCGCGCGAAAATTTGACCTATTTCGGCCGGCTTTATCAGCTGGAGCCCGCGACCTTGCGCCAGCGCGTGGACAACTTGGTGGACGAATTCGACATGACGGCCTTCGCCGCGCGCCCATGCCAGACGCTCTCCTCGGGACAGCATCAGCGGGCTAACCTGGCCCGGGCGTTCTTGCACGATCCTGTGTTGCCGTTATGGAGCCGGCTGTTGATCATTGTCGTTACTCCGGCCCTGGTGGCGGAGCTGTTGTTCCGGGGCCTGATCTTTTCCGGGCTTCGGTGCTGGGGCCTTGGACCGGCGCTTGGTCTTTCCGCGCTTCTTTTCGCATTGCTTCATCCGCCACTGCATCTGTTTATTCCCATTTTCACCATGGGTATTATCCTCGGCATGGTTGTCTGGCGCACCGGATCCATTTTCTGCAGTATGGTTGTGCATGCCTTAAACAACGGTCTCATGGTAATCATCGTCTGTTTCAAACCGACACTCGAAACCTGGACTTGGCTATCCGATAATGCCACGCCCTATCCCTGGTGCCTGGGGCTCCTGGCCATTCTGGGACTGGTGCTTGGACTTCGGTTGACTTGGCGCAACTCGGCCGCCAACCAGGCTCCGCCATAGGTAAGCCGTTTTAAATGTAGGGTTATATCTCCCGTTAATTTCCGCGCCAGCGGCGGATATACTACTGTTCACGCCGAAAATGAAAGCGGGCGTTTGGACATGGAAACAGGATAGAGCTTGTCAACGCACCTTCATTGGGGTAGTGTAAATCCATGAATTACGCGAAGATCATAACGATAGAGCCCGGTAAACGAAGCGGCAAGCCCTGTATTCGAGGTATGCGTATTACCGTGGCGGATGTGCTGGAGTATTTGGCATCTGGAATGACCGAGGCGCAGATCCTGCGGGATTTTCCGGAGCTTACCCCTGACGACATTCATGCCTGCTTGGCTTTTGCTGCTGAACGTGAAAAAAAACTGGTGGTGGCAATCGCGTGAAACTGCTACTCGACCAGAACATTTCCCGCCGACTCTTGCGGGATATTGACACTGTATTTCCAGGTTCACAGCATGTCGCCGATTCCAATCTGACGGCTGAAGACGACGAGATCGTTTGGAGATTCGCGGCCGACCATGGCTTTGTCATTATTTCAAAGGATTCGGATTTCTTTCACCGTGCATTTCTTCGTGGCCCCCCTCCTAAAATTATTTACCTCAGAGTTGGAAATTGTTCCACACAGCACATCATGAATTTGATCATGGATAATGTGTCGTTGGTTTATGAGTTCATTTCCGATCCCATGGAAGCATTGTTAATTTTTGAGTAGTATCAGATCACATACAACCATTGACCCTTCCCATGGCTGATATCCAATTAACTTGTCCGGCCTGCGGGCGACTCCAAACTGTTGCGAAGTTTATCGAGGAACCTGTAATGACCTGTCTGGCGTGCGGGCAGGCGCTGGCCCTGCCGGCGCGGAACCCTGGTTTGCAACTGAAACGGCGCGATCCGCCGCGCCCGCGCGAACAGGCGGTTCCTGCGAATGTACCGGGATCGGCGGACAATATACCCGACTTGTCTGCGTTGGTTGCGCGGCGTTCGGCAAGCCTGGCGCGTGATATCCATTGGGTTCAAGCGAATACGCTGAGAGTCTGGCTGAGCGCCCTGATCTTTCTGGTGCTGGCGGGGGGAGGAGCTTATATCCGGTTTTACAGTGGTTGGCCGGGTATACCTCTGGAAACGCTGAAATGGTATGGCATGCTGGCGGTTGCGGCCGCTTACCTGTTTATTATTGGCCTGGCCCTGCGGGATAATATGTTTGACGGTTTGCTTGCCATCATGGTTCCCTTGTATCCGTTTTACTACCTGTTTTTGTCTGCCAATGCCTTATTTACACGCGCGCTGGTCGGCGCGTTGCTGGTGGCCTTTGGGTATGACACCCTGCTGTTCCTTCAGGGATGGGCCGCCGGGGTAATAGGCGCCGTCAAACTTTGGATTCGGAGCGTGTGACCGGGCACGGATGATTGCCTGCGACTACTCGGAAAGTGTTCGGTGTTCAGTGTTCGGTTTTCGGAGAAGCTTGACCGATGAACGGCGAGTATGGTGGGACGAACCCTGAACACCTTATGTTGCCAGAAAAACCATGTCAAATCTCGTTAAAGCCCGTATCAGTCGCGCCGCCTTGCGCCATAATGTTGAGGTGTTGAAAGCCGCCGCCAACGGTACGCCTATATGCGCCATGGTCAAAGCCAATGCCTATGGACATGGCGCGGTCATCGTGGCTGAAGCCCTGTCGGGTATGGGGCTGGCGTTCTGGGGCGTGGCCGCGCTGGAGGAAGCCCTGGAACTGCGAAAGCACGGGGTGCGCGAGCCGATCCTGCTGTTGCGTCCTCTTGAACTCTACGAGCCGCTCGGAGATGCAGAAGCGGCCATTGGCGCTTTGCTGGAAGCGGATATCCGGCCGACCATCGTCAGCGCGGAAGGAATCCGTCTGCTGGCCAAATGCGCCACGCAACGGCGTAAAGTTGCCCGTGTCCACCTTAAAGTTGATACCGGTATGGGCCGTAGCGGATGTCCTGCTAATGACGCGGTCGAATTAGCCCTGTTATTGCGCGCAAGCGCGTTTATAGAGCTGGAAGGTGTTTATAGCCATTTTGCCTGCGCCAATGAACGTGTCCTGGATTTCGCCCGCCGGCAACAGTCATTGTTTCAGAAGGTCTTGAATGCACTCATGGCGCATGGGGTGCGCATCCCGATCCGCCATCTGGCTAATAGCGGGGCCATTTTCAACCTGCCGGAGGCGCGGCTGGACATGGTCCGCCCGGGTCTTGCGCTCTATGGATATGGCGGCAAATATATCCGGGGCTCCGAACGTCTGCGCCCATCGTTGCGGCTTGAAGCGCCGGTGATTATGACCAAATGGATCCCGACGGGCGAAACCTGCGGCTATGGCTGTACGTTTACCGCGCGGCGGAAAACGCGCATCGGCCTGTTGCCGCTGGGGTATGCCGATGGGTATGACCGCCGTTGGTCCAATCTGGGCCAAGTTGGTGTTGGCAATCGGTTGATCCCGGTCATCGGCCGTGTCAGCATGGATCTGACCATCCTGGATTTGACGGATGCGCCGGACGCGACGGTGGGCAGTCCGGTTTGTGTCGTCAGTGATCGTCGTGAAGATCCGCATTCCGTGGAGTCCATGGCGGAGCGTTTGGATACCATTCCGCATGAAATCACTTGCACGTTAGGGCCGCGCGTGGAACGCGTGCTGACCGCATAGCCCTGATATTTCACGCCAAAGCGTGAAATGTTCGGGATAGCCGCCTGGGCTGAATTCAGTTTGGGCTGAATTCGGAATTGACATGGACGTCAAAACATGCCATTGTAACTCCTCAAGTAGTCAGAAGACAGTAGTCAGAAGACAGAATATTCAACAAAATGCCCAAGACAGCTTTACTCATTCTGAATTCTGACTCCTGAATTCTGGCTCCTAATTAAAATTTTCAGGAGGCGATATTTGTGGCTTATCTCATGGGCATGTCCGGATCGGTCAAAGGGCAGAAGTTTGAGATCCGCAAGGATCGGATGACCATTGGCCGGAATCCGATCAACGACTTGGTGCTCGCGGACGAGGCCGTCTCTTCCCAGCATTGCTATGTTGCCAGGCGGGGAGAACGCTATGTTCTGCATGACCTCAATTCCACCAATGGAACCCTTTTGAACTTCGAACGAATTACGGACGAAGCCGAGCTCAAGTCACAACAGGTGATTCAGATCGGCTCTTGTGAATTCATGTTTAACGGCGATTCCGAGCAGGGCGCCGGGGCGTCTACCGCCTCGGTAACGCAAGTGGTGGTGGATGTGGGCCGGCCGGTGATCAATCCGACTTTTTTTGAAAGTGTCTCGCCCTTTGGTACGCGCCGAAAAAGCAACCGTAATCTGTGGCTGGTGGTATTTGTTGTCATTGGCCTGGCCGCCCTGGCCAGTCTTTTGGTTTTTCTGGTCCAGATCGTTAAATAACCCGATCTACGCGTAACCATTCCCGCAGGGAAGCGATGATTCGTTCGCGGCACGCGTTCACGTTGATTGAACTATTGGTGGCCATGGGCATTGCGGTATTGCTGGCCGCCGTGGTGTTCGCAATTTATGCCGGCGCGCTCCGCACGCTCGATTCCCAAAGCCGCTGGCGCGCCGCCGCTTATCCGGCCTCTGCCGCGCTCGATGCGCTTTTGCTCGATTTAACCGGCGCTGTGATTCCGTGGGGGATAACCAATCCGCCGTTTGTGCTTACCACGTCTCCGGATGGCGCCGACGGCATTAAGCTCCATTTTTTTGCGGCTGTGCCGCAAAATACGGCGCAAACGCAAGATTTATCCTGCTTCGGGCCGGATGTTCGCGCCTATGCCATGCGGGAAATGGATTATACCCTGTCGGTGTCCGATACCTTGCGGGCCAATGGTTTGCCGCCGTCTGAAGCGCGTGGCCAACGCGCCGTTAATGGAGTTTCGGGCGCCGTGGACGGTTTGATCCGCACCTGGACCGCATTCCGAATAGACGAGACGGGCGGCATTGTGTCCAACAAAGATGTATACAAAAATGTCCGTGCGATCCGGCTGGAAGTCTTTAATGGAAAAAACTGGACCAACACGTGGGATGGGGGCACGAACGCTTCCCTGCCCCAGGCGGCGCGCGTGATGCTTACAGTGGGGGATGCATCCGTCAGCCGGCGGATTGCCGCCGAAGTCCTTATTCCGGCGGGCCATCGCATTGCGGCGCCGAAAAGTAAAATCTTAAAAACCGATTAGCCGCAAAAAGTAGTTGCGCGTGCTTCACGTGCTATTCCTTCTTTTCCGGGCTGGCGTCCGTCGCTTGTCCTCCGAAGCGCTCGGGCGAAGGAGGGTTCGTCGTCCCGCCTTCGCTAAAGCTACGGTGGGCAGGCTGTCGTCTGTTGTCATTCTTTTCCGGACTGGCCGCGATCTCCACTTTCAACCGCTCCACCTGTCTTTGCAGTTCCGTCTGATGGGATGCGACCGCCAGCGGCAGGGCGTGGGTTGCAAGGTCACGGGCGCGAGTGAGCTGGCCGCTCTCGAATAAACTGCGCGCCGCGCGATAGTAGCGATCCACGGCTAACGGACCGTTGCCGGCGTTTTCATAGGCGTGCCCCGCTTGTTCCAGCGCGTCGATCATGTCGCTATAACGCCCGGCCTCCTGCCAGTAACCTGCGGAGGCATCATATTGAAGCGCGGCCGCCGACGGATTCCGCTGTAGCATCCGGATGCGGGCCCGGGTCAGCGCCGCTTCAGCCTGGATATCGGTGCCGCTGGCCTTGAGTTGCTTGGGTCCGATAAGCGCCAGTTCTGCCTCCGCGTTGGCGGCCTGGTCTTGGTCGCACAGCAGTTCAGATAGCAGGAGATGCCATTGGACACGGATGGCATCGTCAGGGATTTTTGGCTTTTTGAGTTCTGCGCGGGTAATGGCGGCGGCTTTCTGCGAACGTCCCTGGGCACGGGCTATTTTAGCTTCCAGCAATGGCAGTTCCCGGCAGGGAATGCCGGCGCGTTGAAATTCCAGCTGAGCTTCATCCAGGCAGGCCTGGGCCGCTTCATAGGAGCGCAACACTGCCAGGCAGGCGGCCAAATTATACGCGTTATCGGCAATCCCGAGCGGCGAATCTATGACCCGCGCCCGCTGGAGCGCCTTCCGGTAATAAACGGCCGCTTTTTCAGCGGAGCCGGCCGCATAAGCGCCGCGCGCCACGGTCACGTTGCGTTCAATTTCCAGGTCGGGGCGGACGACTTTTGGCGGTGTGGAACACCCGGCGCCGGCCAGAACCAGGACGCTGACAAGCAGGCTAATGGTTGCACTAACGTGGGCCATGCCGGTAACACAAACAAAACAAGCCTCACCACGGAGACACGGAGGCACGGAGAGAGGATTTCTCCTCACGTGTTCTCTTCCGACCAATCGTTGCGTGCATTTGGCGTAGGGCGTAATGCCCTGCGCCAAATGCACGCAACACTCTGTGTGGAGAGGGAAGGAGATCAAGGAGTCGGAGTCATCCTCCGTGCCTCCGTGTCTCTGTGGTGAATCCCCTCTTGCTGTAGCAATATCTTGTTTCTTATAGCGGCGCCCAATGTTTAAGGACCTGATCGAAAATATTTTCATTTGGATGCACCTCCGGTTTGCTTCGCGGGGTTCAAGATCAGGCTGGCCGGCGAGATCAAAGGGCCGCTTTCCGGATTTTCGATGTATTTGCGCAGTAACCAATGCCGTTGGAGGCCCTCGATCAGCACTTGCGACGAGCGCAGGGTATCCTGGGCCTGGATTAAAAGGCCGGGCACATCTTCGCGCAAAAGGACTTCGCTCTCATGCAAAGTTTTGCGGGTTTGCGCCGTGAGCGCCGGCAGTTCGTCGAGCACGGCGTTAACTTTATCCACAGTCGGCAATAGTTTGGCGCGGAGTTCATCTAAAACCAACATGGCTTGTTTGGTGATGTCCTTGTCCAGCGTGCAGACGATCATACTGCCGTTGGGCATCCGCGGGAATTGGTGGTTGCCGATGGATATATCCACAAAAGAATCGCCGGCCACGATCAACGTTTTTTTCACCACGGCCACGGAATTCGTGCGCACAAAACCGTGAAAACTGGCCTTCAACTCGAAAGTAGCCTCGATTGTGCCTTCCGCGGTGGGATTGATGCGGATGACACTGCCGGCAACGGTATCACGAATTCTAACCTCCGAGCCTTTTTTCAGCCCGTAGGTTCCGTCTTCGGCCTGAAACACGGCATGGAGCCGGAACTTGGGCTCGAACAGGCCCTGGGCGCGGCCCGCCAGGAAGATGCCCGCGATCAGTACGGCGATCGCGATCAGCACAAAGACGCCGGTGATTTCATTGACAAAGCGGAACTTGAATGTTTGGTCCATCATTATTTATTCCTCCCAACGCGGGCTGTGCCCGCAACTTAAAAATTCCAAATTCCAAAATCCAAATTCCAGGGAATAGTCAAATTCCAATAGAAAACAAAATAAATCCTGGGTTGCTTTTCGTTTTTTCACATTTGCCTTGATTGATTTTATTTCCTTGGAATTTGGAACTTGGAATTTGGAGTTTAGATGGCATGGCCATTCTACCTACACCGACTTTAATATCCCGTCATTATAACTGGGCGCGGTTGTTTGGCCGGGTTCGATCACGACGAAATCGTTGTCATTCCATTCTCCATTGGCCAGCCGCATCAGGAGTTCTGGGCTACCAGGAATCTCCTCGTACTCCCATCCCTTGTCGGTAGCCAGTTGGCGGGCGTCTGCCTTGTACACCGGGAAATCGCCTACGTGGGTGTCGATATAAGCCAGCTTGGTGTAATGCTTCATCGAGCCGAGTGTCTCCATAAGGTATTTGGCCGTCTCCTCCCCGTATTCTTTTACATAATCATCGTAAGAGCGAATGCCCATGGCCGATATGGTGCTCTGTTCATTTTCAAGGCTCGAGGTTCCACGCTCGCTCCACCCGCTCGATAAGAAATAAGTTCCCGGGTTGGCGTCGAAGTATTTGCGATACCGCTCTTTTGAGCCCATCAGGAGAGTTATACAATCATGCGCACGCGGAATCACGATGGGAATCGGGGACCTTAATCCGATGGTTCCATTATTGCAAAGGCCGTAAGCGAGCAGAATCGCGTCGTACTTAGTGCGGTCAACCGCATCAACCTCGGCCTGCAACTTAGAGCACATCTTCGGGGCGCCGATGTCATGGAGTCCTTTGTCGCAAAGCCGGATGTCGATGATGTTCCGGCAGAGGGCCGCACAGTGGTAGCATTCGCGATAAACGACCGCGCAGGCGATCAATAAATAGCGTTGTGGGTTGGGCATCGAAATATCCTTGCTAAACGGGCGGATCAGGCGCGGCTATTTGCTGTTGCCTGCATCCGGATGTTTAGCCCTATTGCTTTTTTTTGACCTTAAAATTATAAAAATTATTAACTCCTTCGCAAGAGCATATGCCAACACATCCTTCGGCAATAGGATCCGGGTCATAAACAGATCCTTTCAATTGATCATTGAAATAAACTTTTATGTCCGCCCCATCTGTTTCTACCGCTATTTTTACTTTTTCATTCAAAGGAACAGGGAATGCCCAGCTTGCCAATAGCAACCAATTGCTGTAACTCTTTGCCGTCGTCGGCCATTTTTCTTTCCATTTCCACAGATTTAAGCCGTGATAATATTTGTTATTTGTACTACTAAAATCAAATACGACAAGATTATATGTTTCTTTATGGACTTGATTGTCCACCTGCGTTCTGAAGTAAATAGAAGGCGCCGCCTTGCCGACGAGCATAAGCTCCGTTTCTATACGTCCGTCTTTGAATGGATAATCTTTCAGAAGCCTTAATGCATGCCCAGCCTCCAAGGAATGGCTGTTGGTATGTTCTGTTTTGACATAGTTCTGGATATATCCTTCTTTTTGCAGGAACCCCCCGATATCTTTCACGGCCGGATCGCGAACCTTAATCCAATTATCTTCATTGAATTTCGCGAAATCGAACGTGGCAACTTCCGGCGATTCAGGATAGGCGGAAGCAACTAACAATCCAATGGCAAACAGCGCGCTTCCACGTAACATTATGTTTTTGCAGAACATTAGGAATGCTCCTTTCTATTAAGGCAATCCGTTCGCTCGACCCCTGGCTTCAGGGGCTCTGGTCCTTTGGCTGTTTCTTTATAGCGGTTTTCGACGTTCAAGGTTAATTTCCGGTGCGCACGGTGGCTTCCACGGTTGTCAAGGTTTGTCCGCGCATGGCGTAACGCGTGGCGTCCCCTAAATTCGGGTTCTGCCAGACTTGGTCATTGTCGGTCAGCCATATCAGGGCGGCGCCGTGTGCCATGGATTCCTTCGCCGCGCCGATCAGGCGCGGCAGAAATTCAAGGGGCACGCCTTGCATGGGGCGTTCCAGCAGGACAAGTTTTGGGCGTCCCAGAAAAGCGCGGATCCATTCGCAACGCCGCAAGTCGCGGCGCGGCAACTGGGCGGGACGCACGGCGGGCAAGCCCTCCAATTCGAATGACCGGGCAAGGGCCTCGGCTTCGTCCAGGATTGTTCGAATCGGTCGCCGGGTGTGATGGCGCTGTGATAACGTCACGTTTTCATTCACGTTCAGGTTGCTGATCCAGCCATGTTCGTCGAAAACCCGGGTGATGCCGGCGCGTAGTGTTACGCTTTGTTCGGACGATATTTTCGACCAGGATTCGCCCAGGAACCGGACAACGCCGCGATCGGGCGCCAGCAGGCCTTCGGCCAGGTCGGCCAGGGGCAACTGCTCGTTACCCGGTTCGGTCTTGATTAACGTCAACTCACCCGGTGTCAGCCGCAGGGTAACGTTCTGTAGCCCGGCATGGTCCAGGTGGGCGGGGAACAGCGTCACGTCCTCAAACTCCAGGATGAAATTGTTCGTATGCATGTGCATTAGCCTCAAGGATGTTCTTGGTTTTCGTTAATCCGAAACATTAGCATCCCATAGGATGCTTGGGCTGAGGGCTGTGGGCTATTGACTGTGGGAAAACCCCAATAAAACCGAGGGCTATTAAAAACCATTATCAAAACCGCAGTTCCGGTTTTTCCCATCTGTGTTTATTCTGTTCCGA
>JBDRJR010000077.1:0-11542 GCA_043814705.1 Verrucomicrobiota bacterium
GACCCCGGCACGGCCGAAATGTTAAAATCGTTGTATGTGTAAACATATGAGCTTGATTAAGCCAATGTGGATAATTGGGGCCGTTGGTTTACTGCTCCTGGCAACGGGCTGTGGCAAGCAGGCGGAAGCACCCGCACCGGATTCGCCGGAAACAATGTCAGCCGCCACGCCCGCCGAAGAAAGTGCGGCGCCGGTTACTGATTATATCGAAACCGGCGACCTGGCCGCCCTGCAGAAACGCGGCTGTCTGCGGTTCCTGATATTGCAACAGGACGAGCAGTATCTCCCCCGCGCGGGGGATCCGCCCAATCGGGAAGTGGAATTGGCCGCCGGATTCTGCGCCTCCCTCGGCGTTCGCCCGGCCGCGGTCTTCGTTGAAAAACGCGCCGATCTGGTCCGCGCCCTGCTGGCCGGCAAGGGAGATCTGATCGCCAGCTACCTGACCCCCACGGAGACCCTGAAAAAGAACCTTGCCTTTTCGGCCCCGCTCTTTGCATGCCGTGAACTGATTGCCGGCCGCCTCAGTACCTCCACGTTAAAACAGATTGCCGACTTGAAAGGGCGCACCCTCGCCGTGCAGAAGGATACGGCCCAATGGGAAACCGCCCAGGCATTGAATCGGCGCTATCCGGAGATCCGCCTGCGGGTTCTACCGGAGACCTTATCCACCGATGCCATCCTGGACTCTCTCACGGCCGGCAAGCTTGATCTGATTTTGACCGACGATTATTCGCTGGGCATTGCACGGCAATACCGTTCCGACTTCAAGTCGGTACTCGACCTTGGCATCGAGCGCGGTCTGGTCTGGGGCGCACGATCCGGGAACGTGCAATTACTGGCCGCGCTCGACAGTTATTTAAAACAAGCGCCGCTGGCCGCGCGCAATACCGCTGTCTACCGGGAAGACTGGCCGCAAATTAAGAAGCGTAAAATTTTGCGCATGCTCACGGTCAATACGGCCGCCACGTATTTTCTCTGGAAAGGCGCGCTTCGGGGATTCGAATATGAGATGGCCAGCCGGTTCGCCAAACAAAACGGCCTGCAGTTGGAAGTGATCGTGGCGCCGGATTATGATTCCCTGATTCCCATGCTGTTGGCCGGGCGCGGCGACTTCATCGCCGCCTTCCTGACCATTACCGACGAGCGACGGGCCCTGGGTATTGAATTTTCCGTGCCGTATAATTACGCGGCTGAAACGGTTGTGGCCCGCACGGCTGAGCGCCGCATTAAAACCATCCAGGACTTGGCCGGACGCGAGATTATGACGGCGCGCTCCTCTTACCCGTGGACCCTGCTGGGCAACCTGTATAGCCAGGGTATTAAGGTTAAGCGCCGCGCGGCGCCCTCTGGCGCCCAGCCGGATGACATGCTTGAATGGGTGGCCGAAGGCAAAATTGATTTGACGGTGGTGGATGACCAGGTATTGGCCATGGCATCAGGTTGGCTTGACGGTATTAAGGGCGTCCTGACCCTGGGCCCGCCCCAGCCGGAAGGTTGGGTCGTGCGCGCCCAGGACAAGCAATTGCTCCAAGCCATCAATGCCTTCTGGAAAAAGGAATATCGCAACACCGCTTACAACATCGTTTATAACCTGTACTTTAAAAGCCCCGCCAAAATCCGGCAAGCCGCGCAGGCGCATGCCCGGCTTTATCCGGATGGCAGTATTTCCCCATATGATCCCCTGGTGCGCCGATTTGCTGAAATGTATGATTTCGACTGGCGCCTGATCGTGGCGCAGATGTTTCAGGAAAGCCGGTTTGACCCGAACGTGGTCTCACCGGCAGGCGCGCGCGGGCTGATGCAGGTTATGCCCCGCACGGCCAAAGAGCTGGGCTTCCAGAATTTGAAGAACCCGCCGGACGGCATTCATGCCGGTGTAAAATATCTGGACGCCATGCAGAATCGCGCTCCACAGGAATTGGATGCCAGCAACCGCGTGTTTTTTGCGCTGGCCTCGTATAACGCCGGCGCAGGGCATGTGCAGGATGCGCGCACGCTGGCCCGGCGCATGGGTCGTAATCCGAATATCTGGTTTGGCAACGTGGAGGAAGCCATGCGGCTTCTTTCCAAACCGGAATACGCCCGGCAGGCGAAATGCGGATTCGTGCGCGGCCAGGAGCCGATCAATTACGTGCGCCAGATCGTGGCCCGCTACCGGACCTACCTGGATTTGATTGCGCACAAGAAAACCGATGATAAGAATTCGGCTTTGAAAAAATGACGGAAGCACCCATTATTACACCTGCTTCCCATTTTTATTGCCGATTAAGGGTGCCATCACGAAACGACAACCGTGAGCGGATGGCCGCGGAGAAAGGCGGCGCCGGACATGATTTTGCGCCCTTCCGGCTGGACCTCCAGAAGCCGCAGGGCATCCTGACCGGCTTGAATCAATGGCCCGTCACCGACTGCTTCCAGAACAACGCCAACGGCTTCACTCCGGCCGGGTTCCACCCGTGATTTCAAAACCCGCACGACGCCCACAGGGGGAAGCTCGCAAAAACAGCCCGGCCAGGGATTAAAACCCCGCACACGATTATGGATCAGGGTGGCCGGCAGACGCCAGTCCATACGGCCATCGGATTTTTTGATACGCGGCGCAAAGGTAGCCTCGGCTTCATTCTGCGACCGACGCCGAATTGAACCTTGCCGAAGTGCCTCGATCGTGCGCGCCAACAGGTCTGCCCCGCACTGGGCCAGGCGATCGTGCAGACTGCCGGCGGTATCTTCCGGCCTGATGGGTTCTACAATTCTGTCCATGATGTCGCCGGCATCCATGCGTGCGTTGACGAACATCGTGGTCACGCCGGTTTCGGTTTCACCATTGGCCACGGCCCACTGAATGGGCGCCGCCCCGCGGTATTTCGGCAGGAGCGAGGCGTGCACGTTGACAAGCCCGCGCGGCGGCAGGTTAAGGATATCCGCTTTCAGGAATTGACCGTAGGCCACCACAACGATCACGTCCGGCGCCAGCGCCCGTAAAGCCGCCACGCTGTCGGACGTATTGACGTTGGCGGGCATAAATATGGGAATGCCCCGCGTCGCCACATGGGCGCGCACGGCACAGGGCGCCACCTGGAGCGCGCGCCCCTTGGGCCGATCCGGCTGGGTTACCACACCGACGACCTGGTCAGCCGGATTAGCCAGCAGACAGTCCAAGCACGGACACGCCAGTTCCGCCGAGCCCATGAAAATAATGCGCATGACGCCGGTGCTTTCTTGATTTTAACGCTAATTTAATGAATTGGTTGCAAAAGTCGAAAATAATCCATGTCCAGATTTTAAAGATATTTTCTCGCAAAGACGCAAAGCTCGCAAAGGCAAGGGATTGTATTTATATTCCTGAAAATATTAAAAACTTGGCGGCCTTGGCGAGAGGCAGTTTTGCAAATAGCTCTAATGTTAAGGAAATTCAATCTTGGTGGGAGGGGTCCGGCTAAGCCGGACGCCTCCCACAAAAAACTTGGGTTGCGGTCGCTTAGCCCGCCTTAAATCCTTGCTTGCGATCGTTTAGCTATCATCTCATGCAAACTATGGCCGTGCGCGTCCATTGTTACCAGGCAGGGAAAATTGACGACCTCAAGTTCCCATAGGGCTTCCGTCGGCCCGAACATGTCGAGAAAATGGACGCCGCTGACATTTTTTACCGTGTCGGCCAGAACCTGGGCGGCGCCGCCGACGGCATGGAGATAAACACACCCGTAACGGCGGCAGGCCTGCAAAGTGGCCGTGCCCATCCCGCCCTTGCCGATAATTACAGTCAGACCATGTTGCTTGATGATCGTGGCCATGTAAGGCTCTTCGCGGATGGAAGTGGTCGGCCCGGCGGCACGCACAGACCACTTTCCATTTTCCAGGATCACCACTGGGCCGCAATGATAAATGGCCCCGTTCTTCAAGAAGACCGGCATCGGCCCGCCTTCCGCCAGAAATTTGTGCAGACGGTCACGGCCGGTAAAAATCCGGCCGGACAGGAGCACCCGCTCGCCAATTTTCAGTCGGCGGACGGACGCACAGGTAAATGGATATGTCAGCATCGTAAGCATTGATGATTTTTGATTGCTGATTTCTGATTTTACGTCAGCCTACGGTCTGCAGATCACAGTCCACGATTCTGTTTCAGTCATATAATTGACGCACGACACGTCCGGCGGCATCCAGCACAATGCCCCGCCGTCGAAACGCCCAGCACATGTAAGCCACGCTCACAAAGTAACTCGCCGGCAAGCGGGTCAAGGCGCCGATTTTGACGCCCAAAAGTGTGGTTGCCCCGCCAAATCCCATGGGTCCGATGCCCAATTTTTGCGCATTGGTAAGCACTTGCCGTTCCAGCGCGGCCAAGCGCGCCTCCGGGGCATGCTCGTTTAACGGCCGCAGAAGCTGGCGCTTGGCATGGTCGGCGCCGGTGGCGCGGTCACCGCCGATGCAGACTCCCAGCACGCCGGGCGCACAACCGTTGCCCTGGGCTTGCGCCACGGTCGCGAGCATACAGCGGCGCACACCTTCCAGATCGCGCCCGGCTTTGAGGCGTGCATCCGGCAGGCTGAACTGGGCGCTTACGTTTTCACTTCCGCCACCCTTCATGACGAGCCGGATTGTCACTGTCCGGCGTGGAGTAAATTCTATATGGATAACAGGCCCGCCTGCAACGCTATGCGTAGCATTGCGGGCAGGCCCGCCGGCGCCAAGATTATGCGCGCAGGAACACCCGGTTATGGAATCAATCGTATTTGGCCGCAGGCTTCCCGTGCGGGTAGCTTGCCGGACGGCCTTATGGATGGCGACAGTCAGCCGGCGGGTATCGAAGCGGAACGGAACCTCGCAGTAAAACAGCAATGCGCCCGTGTCCTGGCAGAGCGGCGTGCCGCGCGCGCGCGCCAGCCGGACATTGTCAAGAACTGTGTCGAGCGCCCAACGCGCGGGCGATTGCGGTTTTTCATGCCGCCGGGCTTTGCGCAGGGCCGCTTCCACATCGCGCGGCAGGTCCGCCGAAGTCCGCCGGATCAGTTCGATCAGTGATTTTGTCCAGGTTGACGGCATGATCTCTCCCGTAAAATTCGCGCATATCATAATCTATCGTCTGCAAAGAACAAAGGTGTTTTTGTGCTGTTGTGTTCCTGAATTTTCTTTTTACCGTATCAATTCCACGGCCACATAATCGGCCAGGTTGCGGCCGCGCGCCGTCAGCACCCAATGGCCGGCGCGTAAATTCACCAGACCATCGGTTCGGAGCGCGTTCAGCGCCGCCTCATATTCTGAAGCCATGGAAACGGCAATACCCGCGGCCATGCGCAAGCCAAAGATCACCTGCTCCTGCCGCTTAAGCGCCGGGGTCAATACTTCCACATCACACGGAGGGCTGTGGCCGGTTTCGATCGCCGCCATGTAAGCGCGCACATCGGCACGGTTGATTCCACGTTTAAGCCCGACGTGCGACGCGGCCGCCGGACCGAGCCCGACATATTGCTCGCCCCGCCAGCAGGCCGCATTATGGCGGCATTCAAAACCAGCCTGGGCGTAATTGGAAATTTCGTAGCGGCTGAACCCGGCCCGGGTTAATTCGGTTTCGGCCAGATCCAGCATGGCTAATTGTGCCGCTTCCGGAAGTAACGCCGTCATCCTCCGTTCGAGAAGACGATTAAGACGTGTGCCTTCCTCGTTCGTCAGGGCATACACGGATACATGCCTTGGCGCCAGCGTCACGGCCTGCCGGAGCGTTTTGCGCCAGAGCGCGCGCGTACACCCCGGCACACACGCAATCAGATCCAGGCCGATATGACCGATACCCGCGGCGCGCAAAATGGTGACCGCCTTAACTATATCCGCCGCCGTATGGCGGCGTCCCAATATTTTTAAAATGCGATCGTTAAACGACTGTGCGCCCAAACTGACCCGGTTAACACCCGCCGCCGCCAGGATGGACGCTTTTTCGGCATCCACTGAACCGGGATTGATTTCCATCGTCCACTCGACCAGCCGGTGGGTGGCAACACCGGCACGAAGCAACCGGCACAACCGATCAACCTGACGTGCCGAGAGTACCGAAGGGGTGCCGCCACCGATATAAATCGTTTCCGGGGTCAAGGGCAATGCTGTCGCGAGTTCACGTTCCAGACTATCCAGATAGCGATCGGCCAAGACCGGTTCGTAACGCACGGAGTAAAACGCGCAGTAAGCGCATTTGCCGTCGCAGAAAGGGACGTGCACATAAAGACCGGTGATGCCCCGATCCGCGCGCAACCGCGCCGATCGGGAATGGTTTCCGCCATAGGCGGACCCGTCTTCGACGGGAATTGGGAATGGTTGATGGTTAATGCGGATAGTATGATCCGGGATAACCACTTGGCCGGAAATTTTTTCTGCGCGATGGATCAAAGAAATCTTGCCGGGCTTTGTTGAAACGTTTCGCCCAAGCGAGCCCGAACATGTTTTTGCGCCAGCCATCGTTCCAGAGCTATAAACGCCATTGCTTCCTGCTTCATGACCCATTAACCATACTCCATCAACCATCATCCGCGCGTGCTTACGCGCGGAGTGCATCTAATTGATCCAATACCGTATCGGGAACATCAAGCGCGCCGAACCCACGCCCAAGTTTGACATCTGGCGTGGGGGTCCCGTGGAAATCGGTTCCACCCGTGGCGACCAGATGAAACTGCTTGGCCAAATCAATATATTGCCGAACCAGTTTGGGCGTATGCTGGGGATAATATATTTCGATGCCCTGGAGCCCACCCTGCGCCAGCTCGCCGACGCAATCGGCCAACGCCTGTTTACCCAGATTCAAGGTAAAGGGGTGCGCCAGCACGGCAATACCGCCAGCCCTGCGGATCATTGTCACACCATCCAATGGTTTAAAACGCAGACGATTAGCATAGCCGGCCTTGCCCTTGGCCAGGTATTTATCGAAAGCCTCCTGAGTGGTGCGGACATAGCCGCGCATCACAAGTGCCTGGGCAAAATGCAAACGGCCCACGTTATTTTCGCCGGCAAAGGCGGAGATTTCATGCATAGTGAGCATCAAGCCCATCGCATTCAGCCGCTTGAGAATTTCATCGTTGCGATGCTGGCGGCCATCACGAAGCCGGTTGATATGCGCGTTGAGTTCCGTATTGGCCGGGTCGAAAAAATAACCCAGAATATGCATGGTAGCGTCGTTGGGATTGCAATCAACACTGATTTCCACGCCGGGCACGCCGCGCACAACGCTTTGGGTGCAGGCGGCCATAAATTGCTCCAGGCCGCTGATGCTGTCGTGGTCCGTGAGCGCCAGGGCCGAAAGCCGGGCGTGCTCCGCTTCACGCACAAGCTGTTCAGGCGTGAGACTACCGTCGGAAAATGTTGAATGCGCATGCAGGTCAATCATCAAAGTTCTTTCTTATAATGGGTTGCCCTCAACCTATCGCACATAGGCTTGCCATGCAATCAATTTTAGAGGCCACTTACAGCAAACGACTATCGGTGTCGGAATCGGGTTGAATTAGGCAACCCAAGGGCGTATGCTGACAAACTAATGGAATCAATCCGTTATGAAATTATTGATCGGGCCGATACCCTGCGGACCGCGTTGGCCTGTTTGAAAGGGCGGCACTGCCTGGCACTGGACCTGGAAATGGAAAACCAGCGGCATCACTACGGCCTGCATATAGCCCTGATTCAGATATCCACGGCGGACCACCGTAATTTCATCTTCGACCCGTTAGCCGGTCTGGACTTGACACCCTTGAATACCATTTTCAGCGATAACCAAGTCGAATTGATCGTACACGATGCCGATTTTGATCGGCGCGCATGCCGCCAGGTTTACGGTTTGAACCTCAGCCATGTTTTCGACACCAAAATCGCGGCGCAATTGTGCGGGTTCCGCAAGTTCGGCCTGGCCAGTCTCATGCAGGATTTATTGAACATCCAGACCAACAAGAAATTCCAGAAGATCGACTGGTTGCAACGACCGCTTTCCAAGGAAGCGCTGGATTATGCCGCGCGTGATACCGCCTCCCTGCATACTTTGAAAGATATTTTGACCGGCAAGTTATTGGAGCTCGGCCGGCTCGACTGGGCACGGGAGGAATTTCTGCGCGCCGAACTGATTGAACCCACCCCCGATCTTACGCCGCCCCATCACCGCATCAAGCAAAGCGCCCTGTTAACCCCGCGCCAGCTGGCAATCCTGGGATCGCTCACCCGCTTACGCGACGAAGTGGCCCGTTCCGTCAACCGGCCGGTGCATTTTATTATTCGCAACGACCTGCTTATGCAGATGGCAATCAAGCCGCCGGAAACGATCCAAGCGCTCAGGCAGATGAGAAGCCTGCATCCGGCCATATACCGGGAGCATATAGCCCGGCGTTTGCTGGAGGCGGTCCGGCAAGGACTATCGGCGCCGGAAGAGGTCCATCCGCATCTGATTAAGCGGCCTCGTTCGAAACCAGGTTATGAACAACGCTTGAAAGCCATGCAAGCCTGGCGGGCGCTCACGGCCGCGCCCTACGGGCTGGAACCATACCTGATGTTATCCAATGACGTTTTGCAATGGACCGCGCGGCATACGGCGCATCAGCCTATGCCGCCGGAAGTTGCCGGGCAAATTCGCAAGTGGCAGAGAAAAATCGTGTGGGAGCGGTTTGAACGGCAGTTTCTGACGCCGGCAAGCAAACCATCCGCTCCGCGAGCAAGTGAATTGGGCCTAAGGGTGTAGCGGCCGTTCCATAGAACGGCAATTTGCGGTTCTGTCGAACCGCATCTACATCCCGCCCCATTTGGCCGACACCGCGCAGAACAGGGTTGCTTTCCCATTCCTGATCTAATAGTATGCCCAGCGTCATGCCCGTTGAGCATCCCGAGTGCATAGCGCATCGGGATCAAAAATGATTGGATTGAAAGGAACCAGACCCATGGGATCAGGACGAGCGAATGATGAATTGACCTATTCCGCCAAGAAACCTCGTGAACGCCGGCGGCGTGAAGCCCTCCAGAAAAAACGCCTGCTGGCGCTTGGTGTGCCGGACGCCAAAGTGCGCAAGATGACAACCAAGGCCATTCGCCAGATGCTGGTGCATCCGGAAAAAGTGCGCAAGCAATGGGCGGTCAAGAAATGAAGAATTTCCGCCAAAGCGGGTTCGCCTCAGGCGGAAAGAATGCGGAATTAAAAATGACTGAACCCCTTTTGCATTTTTTATTTTGCTCGCCTGGGCGTAGTCCGGCAACAGCCGGAGCGGAGCCTGGCATTTTTCATTTTCAAGGTCATTCACCATGACCGCCAAGGATCCCGTGGACCAGCCCAAGCCGTTCCTGGAGCACCTGGCTGATTTACGCGCGACCCTGCTGGAATGTTTGGCGGTCTGGGGCATTGGCATGGCCGTCGTTATGCCGTTCGCGCCCCGCCTGTTCACCCTTTTGCGCGCGCCGCTGGCCAAGATCACGGAAAACCCGGAACAGTTCCTGCGTTCCATTGAAATCACGGGCGGTTTTGCCATCGCCCTGCAGATTGTCCTGTGGGGCGGCCTGCTGGTTAGCGCGCCGTTCATTACATTTTTTCTCGCCCGGTTCGTCCTGCCTGGCCTGACCCATCTGGAGCGGAAGGTAATTGCAAGGGCGCTGGGCTTTGTGGCCGCGCTATTTATACTGGGCGTGGGGATGGCTTATTTCATCACTCTGCCCGTGGCGCTCAAAATCATGTTGCGTCTGCACGCCTGGCTCGGTATCCGCGCGGAATGGACTGCCGTCAGCTATGTCACGTTCGCGGTGAAATTATTACTGGCGTTCGGACTGGCATTTGAATTGCCGGTCATCGTCGTGGTATTAGGGTATTTAGGTTTTGTGTCCGCGGCATTTCTACGCTCCAAGCGCCGGCATGCCGTCGTGATCATCCTGATTCTTGCCATGCTGTTAACCCCGGGACCGGACATATTTTCCCAAATCGTGATGGCTGTCCCCATGTTGCTGTTGTATGAAGCCTGTATTTGGATCGTATGGCTGAGGGAGCGTCAGAAGCGGGATGCCGGCCGGCCCGGCAAAACTTCGGCGCAGACGGGAAAACAGACGCCCGATGCCCAATGATGAAGGAATAAAAAAATGGCCGCGGGGCATTACCTCCGCGGCCATTTTTTTATCTGCTGAAGCGGCTTTATTTAGCGGGCGCGACGGCGCCTTCAACGACAACCGGTTCCACGCTTTTAACATAGAACATCCGTTTGCCGCCCTCATTGCTGAACGTGCCGGTCACGCGGACCTTCTGTCCATCCATATTCTCAAGCGGCTTACTGCCTTCATCAAGCGGGATATCATAGCTATTGACGATCAATTTTAATCCTGTAACTGCACCACTGGCATCCTTGACCACACTGACAATGCCGGTTTTACGCAGTTCCAGTGCGCTGGTAACCGCTGGTTTAACATCCGGTGCCGCCACAACAGGCGCTGGGGCCGCCGGAGCTTCCGCCGGGGCCGCCGCCGGAGCTTCCGCTGGGGCCGCCACCGGGGCCGCCACCGGGGCCGCCGCTGGGGCTTCCGCTTCCTGAGCAGAAACCGCCTGGAATGCCATTACCATACCTGCGCCAATAATTACCGCACTCAATATTCTCAAAAATTTATTATTCATGGTGATCTTCCTAATAACTCGGTTTTTAAATTTTACCGCCAAGACTGATCCTGTTGTTGTTAAAGACTGATTTACACCATCTGATTAACATTTACTGTATTTTGGTTCTGACCGGTTAACATCAGCCCCTGCCAGAAGCAGGCAGAACAGCGCTGACCGGTGCACTAAACCTTGCTTTCATCACCTCCTGTTCTTTGCTATGCAAAATTGTTTTCATTCTGACACAAGTCCGGTTCAAGTCAAGCTATTTACTTAATAACAGACCGATTAACACACCAATGACGGTAAAAGCCAGGAATACAATGGAGGTATATACACCCTGTATCGAGGTAAAGACCAAGTCCACGTCAATCCTGGGCGGCGTAAATATGCCCTTCATATTGTAAAGCAGAACAACAGCCGTGGCAATAATCAGCACAAAAGCGAATATAAACTTCTTGCTCATACATCCCCCTCCGTTTTGTGGGCCTGATAATTTATTTTATTTTCCCGGTTGTTGAACTTATAACGCCCCTTCATGAGACCGCTCGGCCAAAACCCTCCGATAGCCTTCCAACGTCGCCCCATTGAAACAGACAAAAATCACTTTCCGCATGGTGGGATTGCTTCTCAAGAAACGTCTTGTCTCCTCGACCGCGATTTTAGCGGCCCGTTCCATGGGAAAGCGATAAGCCCCCGTGCTAATAGCCGGAAAAGCTATTGTGGTGATTTTATTCCGGACCGCAAGCAAAAAACAATTCTGGTAGCACCTGGCCAATAGAACGTCTTCATCGTGTCCGCCCCCGCGCCATATAGGCCCGACGGTGTGAATCACCCACGAAACGTTGAGTCGGTAGCCGCGGGTGATTTTAGCCTCGCCCGTGGCACAACCGGCAAGTGTGCGGCAGGCCGCCAGCAATTCGGGACCCGCGGCGGGGGGGGGGGGGGCCGCCCCCCCCCCCC
>JBDRJR010000078.1:0-36384 GCA_043814705.1 Verrucomicrobiota bacterium
TCGGAACAGAATAAACACAGATGGGAAAAACCGGAACTGCGGTTTTGATAATGGTCCTTCATAGCCCTCGGTTTTATTGGGATTTTCCCACAGTCAATAGCCCACAGCCCTCAGCCAAAGCATCCTATGGGATGCTACTGATAATTATTTACAAGTAAATATACACTATAATAACAGCCATTGTCAACAGTATTTTTTATTTGTTTAACTTATTTATAGACAATAAGTTAAAGTATGAGTGCTAAAATACTATAATATTTCTTGTGCCTTATAATGCTTTACATGTCTATCTTGACCTTGGCAGATTGAGTCCCGTTTCTTAAGTTGGTTGGCAGGGCGCGGCAGGTTTTGACAGACGCGTTTTATTTTTTGTGGTTTTTATCGTCAATTTTGGCATGATATTCCGGAACTTATATGGAGATTCATTTTACCCGCAAAATGCTGATGGACTGGGGCGGAGCCGACGTGTTTCGCTCCGGCCTGGCCATGTTCGAAAAGGGGCTTGTCCAGGCTGTGGCCTATGAACACCCCGTGGTCAAGGGCACGGTTAAGGTCGGCGCAGGAACGCTGGCCTGTCAGTTCATCCTGCGGCCGAAAGGAGGCGCCGAGAACCAGTGCCGTTGTTACAATTGCCGGGAGCGTTCCCTGACCTGCGTTCATATGATTGCCGTCGGTCTGGAACTGCTCCGTCGGCAGAGCGATCCCGACCGCGCGGTCAAGATCAAGGCCGAACAGCGTCGCGCCGCGCGTCTGGCCCAAATTGACGAGGCGGCCTACCTGAAACGCGTTCCGTCGGGCACGCCCGGCGCCTGCGCCGCCACCTTGTGTCTGACCCTTGGCCGTGATTGGATGGCCGGATACCGTGCCGGCCGTATTCCGCTCCGTTGTGAAATCGAGTGCAATGGCCGCCGTGCGACACCCGAAATAGTTTCCCGGAAATTGTCGTTTATATTCCCGTCCCGGGATGAATCCCTGCTTTTCGTGCTGGAAGATATTTCGGCAGGCCCGCTGAAAGGCAATCTGGAAATTGGGCCGATGGATTTTGTCAATCTCCTGCAGATTCACGCCGGCAAACCCATAGCCGTTGAAGGCCAACCGAGCCTCTTGACGGTCAATACCGTCCCGTTGGTTTCCATCCTTAAGCTTGACATGGACAGCCACTCGGGCGAGTTGACCCTGGTGGTGCATAATGAACTGCCGGTCAGCGGACCGGCAGTGCCGGTCTTCTATATCATTGCCGGTAAAACCGGCTGGGTCTTTGGCGCCAATCAGTTCTGGCCGCTGGAAAAACTGCTCCCGATCCCTTTTCAGCCGCTTTATGCCCAGCCGGTGACCATTCCGCGCCCGGCTGTGCCCCGGTTCATGAACACCGAATTGGCGTTGCTCGCGAAACATATGCCGGTGGCGACCGAATTTTCGCCTGACATGTTCAGTTTGGACCCGGCTGAGCCCCGGTTCCGGCTGGAAGTGCGTGGTAGTCCGGCCTCGCTGGCCGCCACGCTGTCTGCCGAGTACGGCGCGATTACGGTGGTGGCCGGCAAACCCGATCCGGTTGACCCATTAGCCATAGCGGACCCGGAAGATGTGTTTCGATATCTGACTCGCAACCCGGCGCGCGAACAGCAGGCCCTGCAACGGGTCCAGGCCTTGGGCTTTGATGGGGAACGCGGTAACGCTCTCACGCCGGTTGTCGGTGAACGCGAGGTTCTCAATGTTCTTGGCAGTGGCGTCCATGCCTTGCGCCAGCTTGGCTGGAAAGTGGAGTTCACCGGCTCGGTTCAGCCATTTATGGACTCGTTGGAGTCTGCCATGCCCGTCGTGCATGTCCAGGATGACGCCGGCGCCGGCTGGTTTGATGTCAGCTTTGCGTTTGAAGATGGCCAGGGGCAAAGTTTATCGGAGGCCGAAATCCAAAGGGCCCTGCTCAAGGGTGACTCCTTTATCCGGAAGGATGGCCGGACCATCCTGCTTGATTCCGGCGCGATCGAGTCGGCCCGCGATATCTTTGCCGATTGTGCCAGCGGCGAGGGTGCGCGCGCCGGCACCTTCCGCTTAGATGGCGTGTATGCCGCCTATATCAAGTCCTCCTTGGATGCCCTGGAAGGGATTGATGTTGAGGCGCGGCCGGAATGGTTGGACAAGATCAGGGGGCAGGAGGGCGGACGCCTAATCTTGGAGAGCGCGGTGTTGCCGCCGGATTTGGAGCGAGTCATACGTCCTTATCAGAAGGAGGGCATCGCCTGGCTGAGGTTTCTGGAGCAGAACCGGTTTGGCGGCATTTTGGCCGATGATATGGGGTTGGGCAAGACCCTGCAAGCCCTGGCGTGGCTGAACCTGGCGCGGCGGCACGCGCCGGCAGAAGGTAAACCGGCGCTGATCGTCTGCCCTTCGAGCCTGGTGGAAAACTGGGTGGAGGAATCGGCGCGCTGGACGCCACGGCGCCGTGTCCTCGTGATGAGCGGCGGCGAACGGCACGCGAAGTGGAATGGTCTTGGCGAGGCTGATATTGTCGTGACTTCCTACGCGCTGTTGCGCCGGGATATCGAACTGCTGGCCGCCCTGGACTTTGCCGCAGTTGTGCTGGACGAGGCCCAGCACATCAAGAATCGCTCCACTCAGAACGCCCAGGCCGCCAAGCGCCTGAAAGCCGTCCACCGCCTGGTCTTGACCGGCACGCCGATCGAAAACAGTGTCGCCGACCTGTGGTCCATCATGGACTTTCTCATGCCCGGTTATCTCGGGCCCTATGAAGGCTTTCGCCTGGGTTACGAGGCGCCTATTGCGCAGGGCGGCGCGGCGGCCGAGGCGGCCCAGCTCAAACTACGCCGCAAGCTTCGTCCGTTCATGCTCCGGCGCTTGAAACAGGATGTCGCCAAGGACCTGCCGCCCAAGATCGAGAAGCTGGCAATCTGTGTAATGACCCGCGACCAGCAACTCGTCTATAAAAACCTGTTGCAGGCCTCGCAACGCAAGATCAGTGACTTGGTGGCGCGTAACGGCTTCCAGCGCTCGCGCATGGAGATTCTTACAACCCTCCTGCGCCTGCGGCAGACTTGCTGTCATCTCGAACTGCTCAAGTTAAAGGATCTCGACAGCCAGTATCCCTCGGGCAAGCTGGATCTTTTTTTCGAACTGCTCGACGAGGCCATAGATGGCGGACACCGCGTGCTGGTATTCAGCCAGTTCACCGCCATGCTGGCGATCCTCAAGCGCGAACTGGAAAAACTCGGATTGACTTACAGTTACCTTGACGGCTCTACGCAAAATCGCTTGGCTGTTGTGAAGGAGTTCAACACCAACCGTTCCATCCCCGTGTTCCTGATCAGTCTCAAGGCCGGCGGCACGGGCCTGAATCTTACCGGGGCCGACATGGTGATCCATTTTGACCCGTGGTGGAATCCGGCCGTCGAGGCCCAGGCCACCGACCGTGCTCACCGCATTGGTCAAAAACGCACTGTTTATAGTCTCAAGCTGATCACGAAGGATACTGTCGAGGAAAAAGTCCTGGCCATGCAGTGCCGCAAGCAAAGCGTGATCAACGCGACCCTGACCGACGATGAGCAGGTCATGCAGAAACTGACCTGGGAGGATGTCAAGGATTTGCTCAGCCTGAATTAAATCTTTGTCAGACTTCCACGAGTTCGGCGATGGAGACCGGTTTAGGGGGACGATGATGCTGTAATTTCATATCTTCAATATGAAGTTCAACGGCCTCGGTCATATTTTTTTTAACTTCTTCCAAAGTGCGGCCGGTAGCAATACAGCCGGGTAAATCCGGAGAATAAGCGGAATATCCGGTATTTGTTTTTTCAATTATAATAGTATATTTCATTTTAACCCCGCTTGTTTGAGAACGCTGTTTAATGTGCCTGGCGCTATGTCATCACCCGCTCTGCCCGGGACAGTGACCGTGCCGGGTTTTGTCGGATGATGATATTGGCAATGACTTCCGCGTGTGCGCGCCAGATACCATCCGTCCTCTTTCAGCATTTTAATCACATCCCTTATTTTCACGTCATTGTTTCTTTCATTAAACCCATAATACCACCGGCATATTTTTATTGCGAACAATTATTTTCGTATTTTTGCCTCTTGTCTCTTAGACGATGAGCAGGTCATGCAGAAACTGACCTGGGAGGATGTGAAGGACCTGCTGAGTTTGCATTGAATCTTTGTCAGACTTCCACGAGTTCGGCGATGGAAACCGGTGTAGGGGGACGATGATGCTGTAATTTCATATCTTCAATATGAGGTTCACCGGCCTCGGTCATATTTTTTAACTTCTTCCAAAGCGCGGCCGGTAGAAATACAGCCGGGTAAATCCGGAGAATAAGCGGAATATCCGGTATTTGTTTAAATTAGAACCAGCGCATATGTTCTATTAAATCATCAAGTTGATATAGACACCAACCCAGGGATTGACCGAAAAATGAATAGCCCTTCACAACACCCCCTTCAGTCACTCTGAAAGGTCCCTCCTTTTCCTTGAAGGGATTGTCCCACAGGTCCGTCCGGACATAACGCAACAATTCCGTTGCTTCCTTCTGCCAGAACCTTCGATTTGAACGGTTAATATGTGCAAGTCTGCATAAAGGGGCGCTTACCACAAAATATCCCCACGTAAAATATATACAGGCGCTCCTTTCCATTGCCCAGTTTATCTTATTCCCCTTTTCCGTATGCAAAATACCTTCTTTTGTTAGCCATTTTCCTCCCTTTATAAGGGCCGTTTTGATTCTATTATCCGTGTTGTAGGGAGGGAATTCACCTGCCTGTTCAAGATGGAACATGGTCATGCCTTGATGACCTACGTCGTACCAGTCAGCGTTGACACAGTATGCCCAGTGGCCGTTTTCCATTTGACTTTCAAGCAGATGCTTTATACCTCTTGCTGCGGCCTGCAACCATTCCTTTTTAACGGGATATCCCTCCTTTTGAAGGAAATAGTAGATTCTTTGCAACATCATTGCGGATAATGCCGTTGAATTCTGGCAGTCTCTCTGGGAACCCTCGTTGCCCCATTGGCAACCCCTGTTATCGTCAAATGCGCCGAGATGGTTGGTATCATGATAAAAAGCACCTGGTTTCCATTCCAGGGTTAATTCGAAGTCCGCCATTTTTTTCAGCGCTTCAAGGTCCCGTAAAGAATATTTCAAACCGAATGAAAATGCCTTGATTAAGTTGTCGGCAATGATTGATGTGTTTACTGCAGAACCGTTATCGCTGTTTTCCAGCCCCCGTAATTCCTGATATCCACCGTTCTCAAGTTGCACGTCAAGCAGATAATCTCTTGCCAACGATGCTTTCTTTTTCCATTTTCTATCGCCGGTTATATGGTGCTGACGCATAAAGAGAGCAGTTGTACATCCTGTATCACGGTTGCAGTATCTGTTTTCTGTCGGAAAATAGATAGACCCATAATGCTTGCTGTCCTTGTCAGCTATCTGGTGTTTACCAAGCCACGCCATGCCCTCGCCAAACATCAGCTTTATATCTTCCCTGCCGAACATTTTTGCTCCTATTCTACGGCAATTTAAGAACTATTGTTGCGACAGTAACTACTCCACGTATGCCCGCAAGTACTCCACCTGTTCCAAAAGGGGGCGGCACTCCTGATCCTTCACGTTTACAGGATTCAAATGCACATGCCGGCTAAGTTTTAATAAATATTCGTCGCCTGCCACCAATCGGGCGCCGTCCCGGCCTTGCGTCAAGTGCCCATGACAATGGTGTCGCAGGTTGTAGCGCACGATCCCCGGTCAATACTGACTGCATGAACCGTGTCACCACTGATAACACGCTCTGATCTTGATCGCAATCTTATTCGCTATTATTAGGACCTCTTGAATCCCTTGAATCGGACCGACCCCTTGAATCACTTGAATCAAGTTGCCGGATACCGTTTGCGCAGGCATGGTCAAAAATTATTATCGAATTCGCCATAATGACTTTTTAAAACCTTATGTTACCGCCTGAATCCATGTTTTATATCGTTTAAGCGCATAAATCCGAAGAATGCGTTTTATTGGCATGCATAATGCTCGCATAATTAACGGGATGATTCAGGCTTGAATGTTTAAGGCCGGATGTATTAAAAGGTGCTAATGAATAAGCATGATCAGATCGGGAAGGTGAGCATATGCGCTTTTACCTTGGTGGAAGTCGTTATTGCAATGGCATTGATGATTCTGGCGCTGTCCGCGTTTATCGGCGCCTTTGTCATGGCGAAGAAGTCGGCGCTCATGGCGGAAAACCGGGCCAAGGCGGTTCATGACGCCAGGAGCCAAATGGAGCGATTGCTGGCGTGCCGGTACATTGATGCTCCGTTGAGTCTTGGCGGGCATCCAACCACCGATCTGGCCGGCGTGAGTTATGGGGTGGCAATTATTTCCAACAGTTTGTATACGGTGAAAAATATTACGGTAACTTCAAAATGGGTTAATGCGGCCGGCAGTATTACCTCAGTCTATGTTTTGACGGGTTCTATGAGTTCGGAGTTGCACCAGTGAAGAAATGAAGAATGTAGAATGAAAAACGAGAAAACATCAAGAGACACGCCCTGGGACAATGCTGAAGCAAGAATTAAAAAAGCATGTCCTGAAAATTCTGTATTCTGCGCGTGCCCTCGTGTAGCGCTTGGGCGAAGAGGGGGGTTGCATTCTGCATTTCTTCCTGCCTTCACCTTGTTGGAGTTAATGATAGCCGTGGGGCTATTTGGCCTTGTGATGGCGGGCTCGTTCAGCGTATATATCATGTGTCAGCGGATGTGGCGCGCCACTTCGCTGGGTATGGATACCTCGCGCATGGCCAGCCTGGCAATCGAGCGCATGGTTTATGGGGTGGGCAACAACAGCGGGTTGCGCGCGGCGGCCGATTTTCAGGTGAATACCAACTTCTCCAACGTGGCCGTTTTAAATTACTGGGATACGACGGTAAATTCCCCGCCGGCGGCAAACGATGCAGTCAATAATTTGTCTCCGGGTATTTCGGATGGCAGTTGGCGGATTATATATTCCAATGACCTGGAGGGCGTAAAGTTCATTGATTACGCGAAAGGACAACGCAGTATCGTGCTGTGGCCGGATACCAACCAGGTTTCCAGCCGGCTGTTGGTCTGCAATTATGTCATGGCCGTATCAGTGTCCACCAACAATGCGGGTGGGATTGCCTTTAGTAATTTGACTGTCTGGAAAAAAGACGGGATGTTTACAGTCAGTAACCAGCTAAGTACATTTGTTAAGAAGCGCAACAAATAGGCGGGAATACATTTCCGGGGTGCATCATGCGGACAGCAAACCAGGAATCGGGAGTAGTGCTGGTGGCGGTTGTGTGCCTGGCGGCCATGGCGGCGGTATTGTCAATTGGTTTGCTCAGTGAAAGCTCCTCCCTGTTAAAACTGGCCGGCCGGCAAACGGCCATGGAACAGGCTTTTTATATTGCAGAGGGGGGCGCTGAGCGGGCGGTAGCCTATATCCAACGGGCCGGGACCAATGTCATTAACGGTAATACAATTACCGGCCTGATGGGTAATGGCCGATTTGATACCACCATCCTTGGCTCGACGGAAACACCGGATACCGGCGATACACATGCGGTGGCGGGTCGGATTAACATTAACCCGAATAACAGTCCGGAAAACGAATTTCTCATGCTGACGACAGAGGGCATCTCCTACAGTCGGGACGATTTACAGAATCAGGATCTGGTTGATTATAACGGTACAGCCAGCCTGGTGCATGTGAAACCGAAAGGCAGTTCTGATCAAACCGAATTAAATGTGGATGGCGCGACCTATACCCTGAACAAGAATTCCGCCTACACCTTTTCGGCGGAATCCATGGCCGTGGTCTTGACCAACGACAACCGCAATCCGCAGGGCAAAGCGGTGGGGAAATGGTGGATTTACATCAATGGCAATAATGTGGTCATATCCGACGATGCCGGCGGCAGTTCGCAAGCAATTCAATATTATACGATCTATTCCATCGGTACAGTCGGAGCCTTGCGGCGGATGGTTGTTTTGGAAGGTGTGCACCGGATGAGCTGGGCGAAATATGCGCTATACTATCATGACGGCCCTGGGGCAATCTGGATTCGGGGCGGCGAACGGTTTGACGGGCCGGTGCATGCCAACACCTATATTTATCTCCAAGGGGATCCTGTTTTTAACGCGCTGGTTTCTTCAACGCGCAGTTCGTGGGGGCCGGGGAGTGTAACCAATGATGTCCAATTCAATGCCGGGTATATGCTGAATGAGCAACCGCAATCCATGGCTTCCATCAATTTCCCCAATTTATTGGCGCAAGCGTCCATGGTAATTACCGGCATGTCTGCCATCACCATGTCCGGCACTAATCTGCTGATTACCAGCTGGACGCGGGGCTGGAATAATCAGCCGATTCCGGCGCCTTCCAACGGCATGATCTACATTCAGCAAGCATCATCGGGTGGTTCCAGTGCTACCCGCAAGGGCACGGTTAGTGTGGGCGGGGTCATGGACGGCCGGCTGAGCATTGTGGCCGAAAATAACATTCAAATCACCAATCATATCACTTATGCCAATACCAACATCATCCTTGGCCTGACCAACACTTCCGACGATGCGCTTGGATTGATCGCCAAACAGGATGTTATTGTCATGGACGAGGCGCCGAACAACGTCAGGATTTATGCGCATATTATTGCCGAGGGCTCAGCCACTGCTTCCACGACGGATGGCAGTTTTTATGTGGAGCATCATGATAGCCGTGCTTATTCCGGTCTGCTGAATGTCTATGGCGGTATCGTGCAATATTACCGCGGTGCAGTGGGAACCTTCGGCGGCTGGTGGGGGGACACCGGTTTTTCCAAAAATTACATGTTTGACCGGCGATTTACCGCCAATCCGCCGCCGTATTATCCCGCCGTAACCAATGATTACCAATGGCAAAGCTGGCGCGACAAGGCGTTATGATACCCGAACGTCCATCACGATCGCAATCAAAGGCAATGATCTGGATCATGGGCGGTGCCGCCGGCGTGGCGATCATGTTGCTGGTTTTTTCAATTCGATCATTGGTGATGCTCTTTGTCGAACCTAAACAAGTTGGTGCCATTAGAACGGAATCCGTGGCGGCGGAAATGCAGGATGCAAGCATCAGGAGCGAAGCACAGGGATCGAAAAACCACGAACGTGAAGCCGTTCCCATTACATTGCCGTTACCCGCGGCGGCGGAGAAGTAACCACCGTATATACCCATACGTTCGGCACATAAGATTGCCGGACATAATTAGTGGTGACGACGGATCCGTTGGTCTGATTTATATTCCATGCCAGAGAAGGCATGGTTTCGAAATCGCCTTCTTGACAGACAGGAATGCCGTTTGCGGCTAAAATAAAATTATCAACCCAGATCACCCCGCTTTGCACGGTATTTTCAATTTTATTTTCAACGTCCTTATCCGTAAAATATCTCTGGCCGGCCGGCCAATCGGCATCAATAAAGGTCGTTGGGTAAAGCCACTGCCACTCATAATACCATGACTTGTTGGTCTCGACATAAAAGTGAACAAAGGCATGATATTTGATGTGGTTCTTTCCCTTGTCCATCGCGGAATATTCGCTTATATATTTTTGAAAAACATTGTGTCCTACATAAAACGTGTCAGGGGCTTTGATCGTATAATCATAATATCTGGTATTCGAATATTGTGCCGGCAATTTTAAAAATTCTTCCGGCGTGCCCGGCGCTTCCGACGACCAGCTTGTCTCGGTGTTGGCAATGCCCCATCCCCGGCTTTGACGTTGCTCTATTACACCATCCGCATTCAGATAGTCAAAGTAATTTGTCTCTATCATTTGCTTGAATATCGGATAATGACTGCCTGTGCCGGGCGCCCAGGCATGGGCTTCCGGTCCGTTAGAACTGGTTCCTACTATGGGATCGGAGCCGCCGCCGTTATGCGCCAACCAGTCCACCCAGGGGATATCCTGGATGGATTGCAGCATTGTTCCGTTTGTGCCGCTGGTATGGGTAAATGCCAGGGAATGGATCAGAATAACCTTGGGATAATTTTCATTTTTCCATTCATACAGCTTTTTGTAGAACAGCATGACCACTTCCCGCATTCTTTTTTCCTTTTCTTCAAGGCTCAGCCCCTCATATTCATGATAGTCATGCAAAGGAAAAAATTTGCTTAGCGTATATCGGGGATTGCCTACAAACCATGGTAATTTCCAGTAATCTTCACTTTCCACGGCAAATATGTATATACCCTGTTCATAACAGCCTTTAATCATCGGCTTGAGATAATTTTCCAGCAAAAAATCGCTGTACTTCTGGACTGTGTCAAGTTCCGGCACCCATTTAATGGCGCCATAATACGCGTTAAGACTTCCGTGGGGAATGGGATTCCCGTCGTTGTCCGTCAGTGCATCATAGGGAACAGCATCACACCATCCCCAACGAAAGACCCAGCTTTTGAAATGAGGTGCCAATAAGCATAATTGCATTTGCATGTGATTCTTATAACAGTCAGCAATCTCTTTTGCGCTCTGCCGGTTTATATCGAATGTTTCTTTATAACTCATCCAGTACGGCGTTGCTTTTTGATCTGGACAACAATGAAAACCGTTGATGCCGACAGCCTTCAGGGCACTTACATAGCGGGGATCCAGCGGATGCTGACGGCTATGAGTGGTTACCATGGCGGCAAAGACGTTATTCAGAAGAAGTTCGCCAAACAGAACTAATCCCATCAATATTTTTTTCATGACTTATAGCCTCCCTTATTAAGCAAAATAACATTCTTGCTTTTGTGATAAATTTTGAGAAAAAGGAGGGGAAAAGTCAACCGATGGAAATGCCGTTCCGTATGGTGGAAATGACGTTTTTTACGGCAGAGCTGTCATTTCTTATGATATACCTGACATTATTTACGGTAGGCGACTGACAAAAATAAACCCGACTGCGGCCTGCAGACAGGCCTCCGTTCAGGGTTAACCTTGAGCAAGGCACAAAGTGCCGCGTCGGAACTTGCAAATCAGGCAAATATCATACCTGAAAATTGCATGAGTTCATGCAATTTTTACCCTTTGTGACGATCTCAGCCCCGTCCCGATGCGCTTCGCAATCGGGACGGGGCTGAATCGGGGGGGTTATATCCCAACTCACCTGCTTAACCAAACAGGTGAGGTAGGAATTTAAAATTCAGGATAGGATTTGTCTCACGCCAAGATGCAAAGCCGCCAAGGAGGATGGTCTGACAGAGAATGAGGTGGCTATTTCAACCAGCCACCGACAATCACTTCGGGGGGTACCTCGGGATTCAGGGGATCCCAGGCCGGGTAGCCGGCGCGTGCATTAAGGTTAATACCTAATGCTAAGATCGTTGGACCGCCGGAGATGATTCCGGCATTAACGGTACAGCCCAAAAGAAAACCAATACCTGTTTTGGCATACATTGCGCCGGTAATATTCTGATTAGCGGCGAGCCCTATACTTTTCTTGCTCAAAAGCGACGGTGTAGTGGAGTTGGTCTGTGTTACAGTGAACCGGCCGATGGAAGTGATATTTCCATTAGCGACAATGGTGCCATTAGAAAAAGTACCGTTGCCGAAGAGATTAAAAATGAGCAGATCGCCGTTGACGTAAATGACGCCGTTGGGGGGTGTCGCGATCTTGCCTGATAGCGTTTTACCGCTTGCGTAATAGGTGCCGCCATTGGTTGCCATCTGCCGGTAGCTGTCGAAATTAAACTCAGGCAGAGTTCGCGATGGAACCCCATTGCTTATAGTGCCAGTACAAGGACCCAGAAGATGAATGACGTTGCCGACTGCCGCGATGTTGCCGTTGACGGTGCCGAATGTCCAAACGTCGTCGTTACCGAAAACATTGCCGTTCATTACCCCACCGGGTGACGCGACGACAATGTCACCCTCAGACATAATAACGCCGTTGGTATCGTAGCTGTCATTGTTATGTGTTTGGACTGTGCCGAGCAGTTCCAGGATTGTCCGATTGGAGACGCCCATGTAAAGGCCGTCGCTGGTGATGAGCACGTGGTTGTTTGTCTGCAGTTGGCTTGTTACGTAATATGTTCCGTTGGAAAAAAACGTTGCCGTGATGGTGCTGTTCTGCCAAAGCGTATAGTTGGCGCCAAGTTTGGCGACCATGTCGGCAACTCCGGCTTCCGCCACCGCCTGGGCCTGCTCATAATTGACCATGCGCTGAACCCGATGGATGGCCTGCCGCGACAGAACGACCATGGTGACGCCTGCCAGCATGAGAATCATCGAAACACCGAGCACGGCAATCAACGCTGAGCCCGCGCGGCCATCATGCGGGGCAGGCGGCTTTCCGATATCCTGATGTAGTGCGCGCATGATACCCTCCTTTCAATCCTCATTTCCCCGTATTCAACGGCCGAACTTCCATCCTGCCCACCGCGGTATTGGTTCCGAAAGGACCCTTCTTGAATATTTCCATCTCGATCTCCAGGCCTTTGACGAATGACTGCCCATCCACCGTGGCGCTGACGATGCCATAGTCCGGGCCTTTGGCAAAGTCCACCTGCAGGTCCACCAGTCCCGTTGGCACGTTCCAATCAATCGTAATATCCCTCAAAATCGCGGTATTGGTATGGGCGCCGGTTAATCCCGTGGCATCAATCGAAAACAGGGCTTCATATTGCACATAGCGGCCTTGCGGAAGACCGGAAATGTCATTGTCCGTGTTGTTTTGAAAATAGCCGGATACCGGCACCCACGTGACGGCATCGCTGAGGTCCGAGTTGTCACCGCTTCGGACCCGGATATCAAGATCACCGGCCGGCCAGGGTTCAACTTGGGTCCAATTGAGCTTGCGATAAACGGGGTCGGCGGTTTGCGTGTCGAAAATGCCGGAGCGATACACGCCATTGGATGGATAGCGCACCTCCAGCGCGCTGACTCCGACGATCTGGTTAGTCATAACCCCGCCCAGAGCGGATAAAGTGACGTTATTGTTGACCCAGGCCCGGGCTTTATCGAAGATTCCACTGTCCGTTTTCAGCTCAAACTGCACCAGGTAATTGGTTCCCTTTTCAATTACGTAATTGGTCACCCAGTCGCTCCAGATGTAACTCCCCGCTCCAATATTTATATTGTCGCTTCCGCCAGCGTCATAGAAATAAAGTTTGGACGTGGTTCCCGCTACGCAGTTGGTCCCAGAATCCTGCCGGGAGATTTTCGCATTTTTCAGCCACAGGGCGCCGTTGGTTCCGGCCGCGAATTGCACCCGGACCCATTCGCCGTTCATGGTGATCGCCGCGGCCGCATTGGTCCCGCCGTATATAATGTTGATGACGGCCGGCTCGGTGATCGGCACGGTTACAGAGTCAATCGCGCTCTCCGTGCAATCGATAACGTACCAATTGGTGCCTTTGTTCATCGAGATGACATTGTCAGGAATAAACGGATCACTATTGGTGAAACTGTAGTCAGTTTTAAGGCTGACATTGCTGACAAGCATACCCGGCGGGTTGTCGAAATTGGCGTCGCACCACAGATCATTCGGCACCACGAAGGTGATGCTGTTGCTGATGGCGGCGCCATTGTAAGTCAACTGGCAATTGCCGCTCCAGGAGGCGCCATTGCTGGACATGTCCTCGGCCGAAACCGAACCGCCGGAGAGGGAATAAAGATATAAGTTAGAATGAGGGTGCCCGCTGAGCGGCAGGTAAATCTCGCCTTCACGCGGACTGGCGCTCGGGCTGAGCGAAAACCAGTCGAAGCCGACCTTAAAACCGGCACTGTTGGTGTTTTTGCCATTGATGGTGAACTTCAGGTTGTGAGCGCCGTTACTGAGCACCACACTACCCCAGTTGAAAGTGGAGGCTTTGCAGTAGGAGGGCGCGTAACCATCAAACATGATTTCGGGCGGCCGGATCCGCAGATTCACGAGATTCTCGAAAACAACTTGTTGGGAAATACTTTCGCCCGGCAGACAGGCGGAGGTGGTGTTGCTCTGAACCACGCTTTGCAGTTGCGAATAAAAATCGCCGTTGGTGTATCGCGGACTGAATACTGTGCGCAGGAGCTTGTCCGGCATGCCCGGGAGGACGTGATAGATGACAGTTTTGGTCCATATGATCTTGTCGGAAGCATCCCGCTGGAGCAGACCGTCGGCGCCCGGGGTGGAGATGGGAAAACTGATGGCGGTGTATTCGGAGGCGTTGGCGGGATAAAAGGCCATCAGTCCGATACCCACGCTGGAAAGACGCAGATCCTGGCGGATACGTTCCATGGCTCCTTCGAGGTCAATGTTGATTTCATTTTTAACGGTCTCCGCCTGCCATGACCGCAGTCCATAGACAAACGTAGAAAGGGCGCCGGTAATGACCAGCACAGTGATCGTGGCGGCAATCAGCATCTCAATCAGGGTGAAGCCCCGTGAAGACGGACGACAGCCGACAGACGACGGAGGGCGGAAGAGGAACGGAGAAGCAAACGTCCAATCCGTCAGCTGACGGACCCAACGCCGAATGTCTGAAATCGGACGCCGGCCTGCCCACCGTAGTCCGGCACTGCCGGACGAAGGCGGGACGCCGGCCAGCACCTCGACCAAGGTGAAGCGTTTCGTCGGAGCTTGGAGCGCTTTGGCAGAGCCTGGCAACCCTGTAACCGTGAACCGTTGAACTGTGAACCATGCCGCATGCATTGTCATTCCCCTGTAGAATCTAATAGCCTACAGCCTATCCACCTTGTAGCGGTTGTCATTCCCCTAACATCTTGGCGGTTGTCAGCGTGCTCAATTCCACCGGTTTGGTGTTCAAACTGCGTCGCGCGCCGGGATAGTGGACTTGAATCGTGATCTGAAGCAAATTGGGCGTTACGTTGGTGTAGGTGGACACAAGTGTCGTGCGCCGATATATGCCTGTGGGGGTAATATTTCCCTTGCCATCCACCGGGACCTGGTTTTCAATCGTGAGTGGAATACTGCTGTATGCAAATTGCTGAACGCGCTGAAGCCGGTTTCGGGCAATGGTCATGGCCTTGTAGTAATCACAGGCCAATTGCTGTGATCGCATGGACGTGACAGCCGAATTCAGAAAAAAGACGCAGAATATGACAAAAATAACACTGCAGACCATTATTTCAACCAGCGTGAATCCGGCATTGTGCCGGATAAATCCGCATGTTTGCATGGATTTATTAATCATAGTTTCCTCGGATTGTGGGTGACCAATCCCATGCATATCATATTTTAGCATTAACCATGCCAAACTTATATTATGGCAAACGGAATAATAATTCAAGATTTGAAATTAGAAACTGGAAATTGGGAAAAAAACAATGAGTGCGCCAAGGATATGATTCGGATGCTTTCAAACTGTCCCGCCGCGCTAGTTTTCCAGCGTGATAACCTGCCTATCCGGTTTGCCGCCAGACGTTGCGCCGTCATATCAGACTCAATTTCCATTTTCCAATATCAGCGTTTCATGAACGCTTACGTTCCAACATTGCCAAATATGAGAATCATGTCGGCAACGCATTCAAGTCCTGACACCGGCCGGCGGCAGATTTTGCAGGGCCTGGCGGGCGGCCGACTGTTGGGCATCCCGCTTGCAGGAACCTTGGCCAATACCGCTGATCCGGCCCGCGATGGCGACCTCTACCGTGAAAACACAGGCGTGGGGCGGTCCTTCCTGCTTGACTAAGCGATAGTTTGGATTGGTTCTCCAGCGCTGTTGGCACAGCACCTGCAGGTGCCCCTTGGGATTATCACCCCAGTTGTCGTTGGGATGAATTTCGATCTGCGTCACGAAAAGTTTGTTGAAGATTTTACGCACGGCTTTCAAGTCCCCGTCTAAGTAAGCGGCCCCCAGGATGGCCTCCATGGCGTCGGTAATGTTGGAATCCCGCTGGTGGCCGCCCGAGGCTTTTTCGCCTTTGCCCAGTTTGATGTCGGTGCCCAGGTTAATGGAGGCGCCGATGTGGGCCAGCGCTTTGCCGCTCGTCAGGCGGCTACGCAGACAGGTCAGCGGCCCTTCCTCGATGTTCGGATACAGGCGAAACAGATAATCGCTGGCCACTAAGCCCAATGCCGAATCGCCCAGGAACTCCAGGCGCTGGTTGTCGTTGCGGATATCGGCGCTTTCATAGCGGAATGACCGGTGCATGAGCGCGTTGGCCAGCAGGTCCTTGTTGCGGAAAATATAGCCTATGCGTTTCTCCAGCGGCCGGTAAGGATTTTTTTTTATCTTCCACATATTGGCTCGTCCGCCGATTTATCCGCTGGAAGAGAGTGTAGCTTGTGCCCGATTATTTATCGTCGCGCTTTTTTTAGTGGTTATTTCAGGTGTTGTTGAACTGATTGCATCACGCGTTCAGCAATCTTCAAGCAATGCTGGCATTGTTCACGATCCGGTTCGGCATCGGGCAAGGCGCCGCCGACAGGATACCGGGAAGGCAAATAGATGGCATCCATAAACCGGCAGTCATCATTCGATATATCCACGCTGATATGGGCATTATCCAAAAGCCCTTTCAGTTCACGGATATGATGGGTCTTGCGGAATTCAAGCGCGAATTCAATCAACAAGCTTTTCAGCGCCTTTTCAACGACTTGTTGGCAGTTTTGCAGGCAGGCATTCAGGTAACCGGCGTCAAGAACCGCGACGGCGGCGCCCAAGTTTTCTTCGGCGTACTTCAACCATTGCCGTGTTTCATCTTTCATAAACAACTTCCCCATGGGCAATTTCTTCAAGGAAGGTAACTTGAGGCGGATTGGGGCGTAGCGGAATAACATCTACGGCAATGCGTTGGGCCAGGGGTTCAATCTTGCGCCGATACTTCATGGCCAGCGGCAGGTATTTTTCCGAACTTGTTTGAAAGACTGCCACATCCAGATCGTTCGGCGCATTGGAACTTAAAAAAGACCCAAAAACGACGATGCGCTTAATTTCCGGCTCGTCCTTGAGGAAGCCAACCAATTCACGGATGATTTCACTCTTTTGTTGTGGCGTCAGGGTCATGGCTTGATATTACCGTAATTTTGGCCAACAGCTCAAAAGGAAAGTATCACGGGCAAGGTTAAAAAGATCAAGGCAAAACATTTGTATTTTGCGGCCTACAGCCTTCAGCCTACCGCCTGCTGAATCATGCGCGCGGATGGAATTTTTCGTGAATGGCTTTTAACCGCGACTGGTCAATGTGCGTATAAATCTGCGTCGTGGCGATATCGGCATGGCCCAGCATTTCCTGGATGATCCTCAACGGCGCGCCGTTGTGTAACAGATGGCTGGCAAAGGAATGCCGCAGGGTATGCGGGCTGATGGGTTTGACGATCCCGGCCTTGTGGGCGTATTGTTTGACCATTTTCCAGACACTTTTCCGGCTGAACGCTTTCCCGGCGCGCGTCAGGAACACGACCCGATTGAGCGGATCGGTGGTCAACCGCGGACGCACCTGGTCCAGGTATTTGGTTAACACCGCACCCGATTTTTCCGAAAAGGGCACGACCCGTTCCTTCTGTCCCTTGCCCACGCATCGCAGATAACCGGCGTCAAAATGGACGTTATTCAGCGTCAGGCCGCACAGTTCCGAGACGCGCAAGCCGGTGGCGTAGGCTATTTCCAGCAGGGCGCGGTCGCGAATGGCCTGCGGCTTGTCGCCCGCCGGGGAGGCCAGCAGGCGCTCGACTTCCTTTAACGAGAGCGTCGCGGGCAAAATTTTCCAGAGTCGGGGCGATTCCATCACTTCCGTAACGTTCTGGCTAAGCAAGCCTTCCTGGTGGAGGTAGCGGAAAAAAATCTTGACGGAAACAAACAGGCGGGAAATGGAGTTAAGGCTGAGTTCATGCTCCTTGGCATCCATCAGGAAATCCAGGATGTGTTTGCGGGAGACGGCATTCAGTGTGTTTATCTTGCGGCGTTCCAGGAAATGGACGAATTTATCCAAGTCGGCGCGATAGGCCGTCTGCGTATTGGGGCTTAACCCCCGCTCCAAGGCGATGTAGTCAATAAACTGGTCAACAAGGGCGTTCATAAGGAAATGCAGAATTATGAATGCAGAATGCAGAATGAAGCACAATACAAAACCATCCGGTGCCGGCGGTATTGAATTTCTGCATTCTTCATTCTACATTCTGCATTTATTTGCATGCCGCGGGCAAGGTCGCGGCCGCATTGGTTGAGGCCGGAATATCATTGGCGTCAAATCCGGCGCCGGCAATCGTGAACTCGATATTTTTCCGGGCAATGACCATGGAATCGTAGGTGACGGTCAGTGTGCGCTGTTGAAAATCAGGTTGGATGGCCTTGATGCCCGGCTGGCGCATGAAGGCATCCTGGATAATCTGCGCGCCGGCCGGGTTTTTCAGGCCGGGCACGGCTACGACGACCGTTCGCATATCCTGCTTGCGGCACCCTGCCAGACAAACAATCAGGAGCATGATCGGCAAAAGCATTTTCCACATAAGATCCCCTTTCCGGACGATGCAGTTTTTTCTGTTCATTAATCTCTTTTCTTATACACTAATTGGGATATGCCCGCAACCCAAACAAAACAAGCCTCACCACGGAGTTACCGGGGCACGGAGATGGGATTTCTCCTCACGTGTTCTCTTCTGACCAATCGTTGTGTGCATTTGGCCCCGACCGCGCTTCGCGCATCGGGACCAAATGCACGCAACACTCTGTGAGGAGAGGGAAGGAGATCAAGGAGGCGGAGTCTTTCTCCGTGCCTCCGTGGTGAATCCCATCTTATCTTAACATCTTCTCGTTTTTTATAACGGTTCCTGATGTATCGGACACTAATAGAAAGGAATAAGCCATGTATAGCGATCAGATCAAACACGGGGTGGAGCGGGCGCCGCATCGGAGTCTGTTGCGGGCGGTTGGAGTAAAATCGGACGATTTTAGTAAACCGTTTATTGGTGTCTGTAATGCGTTCACCGAAATCATACCCGGTCACGTTCACCTGAATGCCGTTGGTCGCCTGGTATGCCGGCAGATTCGTAAAGCGGGCGGCATCCCGTTTGAATTCAACACCATCGGTATCTGTGACGGTATCGCCATGGGGCATGCTGGTATGAAGTATTCCCTGCCAAGCCGTGAGTTGATTGCCGATAGCGTCGAATCCATGATGCGGGCGCATTGTTTCGACGCGCTGATCTGCATTACCAATTGCGACAAGATCGTGCCCGGGATGCTGATGGGAGCATTACGGATCAATGCGCCGACTATCATGGTCAGCGGCGGACCGATGGCGGCCGGCCAATCGCCGGATGGGAAAGCCCTTGATCTTATCAGCGTCTTTGAGGGTGTAGCCGCGTGCAAAAGCGGAGCCATCAGCGCAGAGCAGTTGGAAACCATCACCGCGAACGCGTGCCCCGGTTGCGGGTCATGTTCCGGGATGTTTACCGCCAATTCCATGAATTGCCTTTGTGAGGCCGTGGGAGTGGCCTTGCCGGGCAATGGCACCATTCTGGCCACGGATCGCCGCCGCCGGGCGCTCTATACCAGGGCGGCCAAGCGCATTGTGGAAATGGCCCTGGCCGAAGGGCCGAAACCGCGCGACCTGGTCACGCGGGATGCACTCGATAATGCCTTTGCCCTGGATATGGCCATGGGTGGAAGCACTAACACGGTCCTGCACGCGTTGGCGATTGCCCATGAAGCGGATGTGCGCTACGATCTGAACCGGATCAATGAAATATCCAAACGCTGTCCGAACATCTGCAAGGTTTCGCCTTCCAGCCCGTATCACATGGAGGACGTGGACCGTGCCGGCGGAATCAGCGCGATACTTAAAACCATCAGCGCCATTTCAGGGTTGGTGCACGCCGATGTTCCGACCGTTACCGGTAAAACCATTGGTCGTAATATTGCCCGGGCGAAGGTTCTGGATACAGCCGTCATCCGACCGTTGGACAATCCCTATTCACCGGAAGGGGGCTTGACGATTCTCCGGGGCAACCTGGCGCCGGAAGGCGCCGTGGTCAAGGCGGCCGGCGTGGCGCCTTCCATGCGAACTTTCGAGGGCCGGGCGGTGATTTTTAATTCACAGGAAGAGGCCTGCGCCGGCATTCTGGCCGGAAAAGTCAAGACGGGCCATGTTGTGGTTATCCGCTACGAAGGCCCGCGGGGCGGTCCGGGTATGCAGGAAATGCTGGCGCCCACGTCCTATATCATGGGCCAGGGGTTAGGGGAACAAGTTGCCTTGATCACCGATGGGCGCTTTTCAGGCGGGACCCGCGGCGCCTGTATCGGCCATATTTCACCGGAAGCGGCCGCCGGTGGCCCCATTGCGCTCCTTCAGGATGGCGATGTGATTCGCATTGATATTCCCGGCCGTTGTTTGGAAGTGAAGTTGACCGAAGCCGAACTCCAGCGCCGGCGTGTTGAACTTCCACCCTATTCGCCACGACCTTTAACCGGATACCTGAAACGCTATGCCGAGAAAGTTTCCAGCGCGGGGAACGGCGCCGTGCTGATGTAAGAAATGCAGAATGCAGAATGAAAAATGCAGAATGCAAAAACATCGCGCAACTAAATAATGACAAAGAACAGCCAAGCATCATTGTGGTCTGCGTTAGCACGGAATGAAACTGCGCAATTGGGTGGCTGGCGCAGACCGTGTAAGTCAGCGGAAATTGGCTTTGATATACTTAATCGAGGCGTCCAGGGAAGGCAGGATTTTGGTGCAGTAACGCACCATCCAGGGACTGCTGTCCTTGAAGGTGAACGGTGAAAATGCCACGACAAATTTACCCAGATGATGGGAGGCATAAAATACTTCCATGGCGGTGCCGATGGACGGTTTGTTGTAATTGACAAGCAGAAGGTCCGCCTGCCGAATGTCCTGCAGATCGAATTCGACGATTTCGTTGGCGCTATCCACCTCACGATCCTTGAAATTCCGGCGCATGGGATCAAGCAGGGTGAATGCGTGACCAAGTTTCTTGGCGGCTGTTTTGCGCCATTCCCGGGCCACACCGCCTTGTTCATCCATGATCGGTCCGCAAAGGTATATTGTTTTCATGTAGCTGTTCAGGTTGTAAGGTTTGCGCAATACGGAAATTTGAAACTCGAAATTAGAAATCTGATTTTGGTTTTCCGTGCATTTTTAATTCCGTGCCAATTTCAAATTTCCAATCACCAATGATCAATTACCGAACACTCTTTAAATAATATCAGGCTTCCATGCAGGAAACAACCGTATCTTTTAAAACGGTCGGATGCCGCCTGAATCAGGCCGAGACGGCGCACCTGCGTGCCATGTTTGTATCGGCTGGCTACCGGATTGTGCCCTTTGGATCGGCATGCGACGTCTGCGTTATCCATGGATGCGTGGTCACGGCCAAGGCGGAACAAACCAGCGCCCGTCTGGCGCGCGGCGCCAAGCGCCAGACGGGCGCATTTGTGGTTTTGGCCGGATGCCCGGTCACATCAGGCCGATTTGCCGGCCGGATGAACGCTAACGCGGATCTCCTGGTCGGCCAGGCGGATAAATTCCGTTTGCCGGTTTTGCTGGCGGCGCATGGGTTTCCCTCGGCTGTGTCCGGAGTGGGACCGACTTTGCCTTTGTTTGACACGACGCGCGCCATTGTTAAAATCCAGGACGGATGTGATTTTCACTGTGCCTACTGTATTGTGCCGCGCGCGCGCGGACCATCCTGGAGCCGGCCCTTTAATGAAATTATCGGGGAAATCAACGGCCTTGTCCATGCCGGCTGTCGGGAGATCGTGCTTACCGGCGCCAATATCGGTTGTTATGAGGATCATGGCCGAAAGCTTTCTTGTTTGCTCCGCCGGCTCGAAGCCGTGCCGGCCTTGGAACGCATCCGCTTGAGTTCCATCGAGGTCAGCACTGTGGAACGCGAGATCATTGATTGTATGGCCGTGTCCCGGAAATTATGCCGCTTCCTGCATCTGCCGATGCAAAGCGGGAGCGACCCGATACTGCGCGCCATGCGGCGGAAGTATAACGTCCGGGAATATGGCGCTGTCTTGAAATATGCCGTTGATCGCGTCGCGGGAATTGGCATAGGGACCGATGTGTTGGCAGGTTTCCCGGGTGAACGCGCGGAAGATTTTAAAGCCACGGAAGCCATGATTGCACAAGGACCCTTTAGCAATGTGCATGTATTTGCTTACAGCCCCAGGCCTGGGACCCCAGCGGCCGTGATGAAGGCCCAAGTGCCGGACAATAAAAAAAGACAGCGGGTTTCCAAGCTCCTTGCTCTGGCGCGCGAAAAACGAATGGCGTTTGCCCGCCGCTGGATCGGCCGCGAGGCGGACGTCCTGGTTGAGTCGGTCAATGCTGATGGGGTGGCCGCCGGCTGGACGGGCGAATATCTTCCGGCGCGGATCCTGCCGCCTTCAGTAAAGTGCGGAGGTGACTTGCGCAATCGCGCCATCCCGGCGCGTAATCGGATTATCCGATTTGTGCCGCATTCAGTGGAAGGCGATATACTGATCGGCGAGGCCTGAATTTGACCTGGGTTTTTGACCTGAGTTTTTGGGCTTGACTTGCGGGTATGGCGTAACCTATCCTTTCCTTAAGGATTAAGCCAAAAAAGCGGGTCTAATGACATTCAGGAGGGCATGGTATCATGACAAAGCGGGACTTAGTTATGCGAATTGCCAGTGAAACCGGATTGATTCAGCAGGATGTGTCTGCCGTCCTTCAGAAAACGCTTGATTATATTATGGAAAGCCTGGCCAAGGGCGAAAGTGTGGAATTCCGCAATTTCGGCGTTTTCGAAGTGCGTATTCGCAAATCCCGCATCGGCCGGAATCCCAATCAGCCCACCCACGTGGTAACGATTCCCACCCGCAAGGTGGTTAAGTTCAAGATGGGCCGGATCATGAAGTCCCTCGTGATGAAACCAGTTAAATCATGATGACGGCAGCCGCTCATTTTGAGGCGCCGCGCGGTATGCGGGATTTCTATCCCGACGAGATGGCGGTCCGCAATGCGATTTTTAATGTCTGGGTCCGCTCAGCCCGCGCCTTTGGTTTTGCCCAATATGATGCCTGTGTTGTGGAGTCGCTGGACTTGCTCAAACGCAAGAGCGGCGAGGAAATCGTCGGGCAAATCTACGCCTTCAAAGACAAGAGCAATCGGGACCTGGCCTTGCGTCCCGAGATGACGCCAACCCTGGCCCGCATGATCGCAGAGCGGCAGGGTCAACTTGCTTTCCCCTTGAAATGGTTTGCCGTTGCCCAGTGTTTCCGGTATGAGCGCATGAGCCGCGGGCGCAAGCGGGAACATTATCAGTGGAACCTGGATGTGGTTGGTGAGTCTTGCGTTTCCGCGGAAGTCGAAGTGCTGGCCTGCGCCGTTCATGCCCTGGGCCTGCTTGGTTTGAACGCGGGCGAGGTCAAAATCCACCTCAGCAGTCGCGCCCTGCTGGCCGATTTGCTGGCGAAGGCCGGTATCCCGCCGGCCTTTCACGCGGCCACCTTCCTGGCGCTCGATAAACGCGGCAAGCTGGAAGATGCGGATATCCGGCGTTTACTCCAGGAATCCGGACTGGATACTGCGGCGGTCGAGGCCGTGTTCCGCATTTCCGGTATTCAATCGCTGGAACAGGCCGCCGCCATGCTCGGTGAACAAACCCCTTCCCTGGCGGCGGTGCAAACGCTGTTCCAATTGGCAAACGAATATGACTTTGGGGCGATGCTTTGTTTTGACATCGGCGTGGTGCGCGGGTTGGACTATTACACCGGCATAGTATTTGAAGCTTTTGATGCCGAACGGAAATTCCGGGCGCTTTTTGGCGGCGGCCGGTATGACAATTTGCTGGGTGACGTCGGCGGGACGCCCATGACGGCCGTCGGCCTGGGATTTGGCGACGTTGTGATTGCCGAACTGCTGGCGGAAAAGGGGCGCTTGGCCGGTCTGCAGGTCAGACTGAATTGTGCCGTGGGCTACATGGATGATCGCCAGCAGGTAATAGCAATGCGTGTCGCCCGGGCTCTGCGCCGGGCCGGGCAAACTGTGGACCTGGCCTTGCATGCCGAGAAGCCCAAACAATTTTTCGGGCGGGTCGGCAAGGGCGGATTCCAAAAAGCGGTTTATGTGGGGCCCGATGACGTGGCCCGGGGCGCCGTGCGCATCAAGAATCTGGACGATCGCACGGAGGAAGAGAAGCCACTGATAGATTTGCTGGGAAACAAAGGACTGCAATGACGGCAATGACTTCGAGGACAGGCAGAAATCTTGCTGGTGATGGGCGCTGTCTTTGGTGTCCTTGGTGTCCTTTGGGTCTTTTGCCGCCCAGAGGGATCAGGGGTAGTTTTTTGAATGGTGCATCAGCCTATTTCTGAACCGGTGCGTGCGTCATTGAGTCCGGTGGTTTCGGGGGCGGCAATTTGATTTGCAGGTGCAATTCGCGGAGTTGTTTTTCAGTCACTTCAGAAGGCGCGCCCATCATCAGGTCCTGGGCCTTCTGGTTCATCGGGAAGGCGATGACTTCACGGATGTTCTGTTCGTTGGCCAACAGCATGACGATGCGGTCAATGCCCGGGGCAATGCCGCCGTGCGGGGGCGCGCCCAATTGGAAGGCGTTGATCATCCCCGCAAACCGCTCGTCCACGGCCTGCTTGTCATACCCGGCCAGCGCGAAGGCTTTATACATTATCTCGGGATTATGATTGCGGATTGCCCCGCTGGAAAGTTCCACCCCGTTGCAGACAATGTCATATTGATAGGCCAGGAGCTTGAGCGGGTCCTGTCCCTGCAGGGCTTGCAGGCCGCCCTGCGGCATCGAAAAGGGATTGTGCGAGAAAATGATCTGCCCGGTTTCCTCGTCGCGCTCGAACATGGGGAAATCGGTGATCCAGCAGAACCGAAAAACCTGGTCGTCAATCAATTTCAGGTCCTGGCCTAATTTCACGCGCAGGTCGGCGGTGATGCGGTTGACGTCACGCGGCCGGTCGCATACGAAAAACACCACATCGCCGGTTTTAACCCCGCACTCTTTTGCAATTGCCTGGAGTTGTTCGGGGGTCAGGAATTTGGCGATGGGTCCCTTGACAGCCGTGTCGCCCCAGACCAAGTAAGCCAAACCTTTGGCGCCCAGGGTCTTGGCGTAGTCCGTGAGCTTGTCGAAGAAACTCCGCGGCTGGGAGGCGATGCCGGCGACGGGTATCGCCCGCACAATCCCGCCCTGTTCGACAACTGACCGGAAGGCGTTAAAGCCGGATTCCTTGAAAAGGCCGGTCAAATCCCGCATTTCGATTGGGATGCGCAGGTCGGGTTTGTCGGTCCCGTATTTCAGCAGGGCGTCCGCATAGGGAATGCGCGGAAACGGCGGTGCGTTAAACGGTTTCTTTGAAAAGGTCTGAAAGACATTTGACAGCACGTCTTCCACGACGGCAAAGACGTCATCCTGGGTCGCAAACGACATTTCGATATCCAGCTGGTAAAATTCGCCGGGCGACCGGTCGGCGCGCGCGTCCTCGTCACGGAAACAGGGGGCGATCTGGAAATAGCGGTCAAACCCGGCGACCATCAATAACTGCTTGAATTGCTGGGGGGCCTGGGGCAGGGCATAGAACTTGCCGGGATGCACCCGGCTGGGAACCAGGTAGTCACGCGCGCCCTCGGGGGAACTGCTGGTCAGGATAGGAGTCTGGAACTCCTGAAATCCCAGCGCCTGCATGCGCTGGCGGATAAAAGCGATTACATTGGCGCGCTGGAGGATGTTGCGATGAATCCGGTCACGGCGCAAATCCAAGTAGCGGTACTTGAGCCGGGTATCTTCCGGGCCGTCCTCATCGGTGTCAATCTGGAGTGGCAACTTGCCGCAGGGCGCTTCCAATGTCACGGCATCGGCCACCAGCTCGATTTCACCAGTGGCCAGATTGGGGTTAACCGTGTCGGGCGCGCGCGCCACCACGGCGCCGGTGACGGTGATCACGCTTTCCATATGCAGGCGTTTGCACAGTTCGAAAAATTTGCGGTCGGGTTGGATGACCACCTGGGTTAGACCGTAATGATCCCGCAGGTCAATAAACAGTAGTTGGCCATGGTCGCGTTTGCGAAAAACCCAGCCGGATAGACGGACGGTTTTGGATATGTCGGTGTGGCGCAATTCGCCGCAATTATGGGTGCGATAAGGATGCATGAAAAATTTTCGATTTTCGATTGTTGATTTCTGATTTTTTCCGCCCCGGCGGATCCGCACAGGCGGAATCACGGATGAACGCGGATTGAAAAAACGCAACTACTTGCTTGTTTGCCACCGTCATTTTGTGCCGGATTGGTTCCTTCTTTAGTCAACCTACAGCCTGCCCGCCTACAGCCTCAGTCTTAAAAACGCCCATGGCGCGGAATTTATCGTAGCGCTGGCGCAACAAGATGTCCTTAGGAACGGCTTTCAGTTCGCGCAGATTGGCCAATAGGCGCTGTTTCAGTGTTGCGGCCATGGTCTTATAATCCGTGTGGGCGCCGCCCAGTGGTTCGGGAACGATCTCATCCACCAGGCCGGCTTTGGACAGGTCCTTGGAAGTCAGTTTAAGCGCCGTGGCCGCCTGGCTTGCATAGGCCCGGTCTTTCCACAGGATCGCGGCGCATCCCTCGGGTGAAATCACCGAGTAATAGGCGTGTTCCAGGATCAAGATGCGATCCCCGACGCCGATACCCAGTGCGCCGCCACTGCCGCCCTCGCCGATAACGGTGACGATGATTGGGACCGGCAGGAGAAACAATTCCCGCAGATTGACGGCAATCGCTTCGGCCACATGGCGCTCTTCGCCGCCCACGCCGGGATAGGCGCCCGCCGTATCAATCAGCGTCAGGATGGGCCGGTCATGTTTGGCCGCCAGTTTCATCAGGCGCAAAGCCTTGCGATAACCCTCCGGATAGGCCATGCCGAAATTCCGCGCCACGTTGCTTTTGACGTCCCGTCCCTTTTGCGTGCCTATGATCATGACCGGTTCATTATCAAGGCGCGCGAATCCGCCGACCATGGCCTGGTCGTCGGCATAATGCCGGTCCCCGTGAAGCTCGATGAAATCCGTGCAGATGGCTTCCACATAATCCAAAGTATAAGGGCGCTGGGGGTGGCGGGCCAGTTGAACTTCATCCCAGGGGGTTAAGTTCTGGAAGATATTACGTTTAGTCTCGGCAATTTTTTTTTTCCAGCTCCGCCAGTTCCGCCGAAACGTCAATATTCTGGGACTCGCTGAACGCGCGGAGTTCCTGCAGTTTGTTTTCCAGCTCTACGATGGGCTTTTCGAATGCTAACGAATGGTTGGCCATGTGCTGAAACTCCCTGCTTCGTGAAATATAACCATGAATAAGATTTAACGCAAAGGCGCAAAGACGCGAAGTTTTAATGGAAAAATCAAATTGCTTCCTTTGCGCCTTTGCGCCTTTGCGTTAAATGTTTTGATCATAATGGTATCTTCGCGCCTGTGAGGTGAGAATCGTCCGGCCTAAAGCTATTCGGTGATCGTCACGCTGGCCCCGTTAGGGACCAGCAGGAAAAGCTCTTCCACATCGCTGTTTAACAGGCGGACGCATCCGGCGCTGGCCTGGGCGCCGATTGTTTCCGGTTCCCACGTGCCGTGCAGGCCGTATCCGCGCACGGTATCCGTGACACCCGTGGCTTGGAGCGACATCCAGCGCGTTCCCAGTACGTTTTCCTTGTCGCCGAAAGGAATCATCTTGCCGTCCGGCCGCCACCAGGGCGGCTGTTCGATCTTTTCGGCGATGATAAAGGTTCCCGCCGGCGTCGTGCCGAATTTACCCGTGCCCACGCGGTAGCGCTTGAAAAACCGGTCGTTGACTTTAAGCACCAGATCATTACGGCGCTTGCTGATGGCCAGGGTGAATGTGCCTTTAAAGACCCGCAGTCGGTCGCCTGGGTGCAGAACGGGACGTTGGAGAGCGTTGCTTTTTTTAATGAGGTCCACGGTGGTCTTGAATTTCCTGGCAATACGCTCCAGGCTGTCGCCGGCTTTCACCACATATTCCTCTTTTTCCGGCATGAGAGCCTGTGACATGATCAGTTCTATATTGATTTGGCCCAGCAGGGTTTCCAGGGATGCCGTCAGGGAGGGGTCTTTGGTTTGCGCCAGCAGGGTATATCCCTTTTGCCGGGCTTCCTCAAGGGACTTATTACTCGCCAGCGCGCAAATTGCCTGGAAACTCTGTTGCTGTGGATTCCGAAGCGTTTGTTTTGCGGCTGTCCGGGGAAGCGGTTGCGCCGCGCGGTTTTTCCGGCTTTCCCACCAGGGACGGCTGAGCACGACGGCGGCAACCACGGCAACAACCAGCAGGATGATCAGTAAAAATGGTGTTAGCCGTGTTTGGTCTGTCGGTGTCTGGTTTAATATATTTTTAAAGTCATCCGCCATGATGAAATCCCCTGATGAAAAGACCAAAACCATTTTAAACGCGTAAAATCAAAGTAAGCATAAACCTTTGCCCGGCGTTTAGCAAGTGCATTTCCCGGCGGAGTTAGGCGGACAAATAACCGTCATTGATCGGCTGATCAATCAAGTTTATACTCTTTCCGGCTAATAAATCCGCCCCGGACGGATGGAGCCGTGCCGGTTCAATTCGCGGCTGAAAATCTTGATTGAGGCGGCGAACCATGCTGAACGCCTTCATGGATGTCATTTTCCCGCGCTCCTGTGCCGGGTGTGGGGGTGAAGTCGTTGGATCGCATGGGTATCTGTGTTGGGACTGCCTGGTACGATTACAGTGGATTCAAACGCCCTTTTGCCAGATCTGCGGGGATCCGCTGGCGGGTGAAGTTCCGCTTCCGGTTATCTGTGCGGGGTGTGCGGCCAAGCTCCCGGCCTTTGAACGGGCCCGGTCAGTTGCGCGGTTCCGGGGCGTTTTGCGGATGATCTTGCATGATTTCAAGTATCGGGGGGCCACCTGGCTGAGCCGCGACTTGGTGTCACTTCTACGGGCTTGTTATGAAATTCACTTTGCCCGGGCCGGTCTGGATACTGTGACCTATGTGCCGCTTTATCCTGCGCGCGAGCGGGAACGTTCTTATAACCAGGCGCTTTTGCTGGCGCAAGGCCTGGCCGCTGTCTGTCCATCCCTGGTCCTGCGCGCCTGTCTGCGCCGCCTCCGGCCGACAATGTCGCAAACGCATTTGACAGCCGGCCAGCGACTTGCTAATGTAAAGGACATGTTTGCAATTCGGGATCCAAAAGATATGCCGGGGCGGCGTATCCTTCTGGTTGATGACGTCATGACCACCGGGGCAACCGTCAATGAATGCGCCCGTATGCTCAAACAGGCTGGGGCGGATCTGGTCGGTGTGTTGACCGTGGGGCGCGGGTAGCTGGAAGACAATGCAGAATGCAGAATGAAGGATGCAGAAATGGAAGAAGGACGACGGATGCCAGACGCTAATTTAATGCCAAGGAATATAAAATTGCCGATGATTTTCTGAAACTATTACAACCTTTGCTTGCTTAGCGTCTTTGCGTGAAAATAATCCATCTTAAGTTGCCCTAAAATCAATAATCAGAAATCCGCAATCCAAAATCAGGCACCACCATGCGTTTGTTCGATCGCAAAAAATATACCTCGATCAAAGTCCGGAAAAAGGATTTACCCAGCGGCTTATGGGTAAAATGCCCGGACTGCAATGAGATTGTCTATAAACATGAGATCGAGGAAGGCAAGGGCGTATGCCCAAAGTGCGCTTTCCATTTTCAGATTTCTTCGCAGGAACGGTTGGCGCTGTTGATTAATGCGGGCACGTTCCAGGAATGGGATGACGATTTGGTCAGCGCCGATCCTTTGCAATTCACCGGCCAGATTTCCTATGCGGCCAAACTGGTTGAGAATCGCAAAAAAAGCGCACTCAAGGATGCGGTGCTGTGCGGTCAGGGCCAGATGGGGCCGTTCATCGTGGCGCTGGGCATTATGAATTTTAATTTTCTGGGAGGCAGTATGGGCTCCGTGGTGGGCGAAAAAATCGCCCGGCTATTCGAACGTGCGCTGGCCGCCCGTTTGCCGGTTATAATCGTCTGCGCCACGGGTGGCGCCCGGATGTATGAGGGGCTTTTCAGTCTCATGCAGATGGCCAAAACCAGTGCCGCCGTGGCGCGCCATGGGCAGGCGGGTTTGGCCTTTATTTCAGTGCTGACGCATCCCTCAACGGCCGGAGTAATGGCGAGTTTTGCCACGCTGGGCGACATCATCATGGCCGAGCCGAAGGCCTTGATTGGATTCGCGGGACCCCGGGTCATCAAAGAAACCACACGCGAAGATATTCCCAATGGATTCCAGCGGTCCGAGTTTGTGCTCAAGCATGGACTGATTGATATGATCGTGCATCGCAAGGACATGACCGGCACCCTGATCAGCCTTCTGGGATATATGACACCCGATTCGCGCGTAAGCGCGCGGATTGGGAATGGTTGAGATGGATAATGGGGGCATGGCTTATGGTTGAGATAAAAATGTTGATGATAAATAAGGTGTCCACCGTCTCCCCTTGACCATCAACCATCAAACATTGACCATTAGCCATTTTCAGTATGACCCCGACCTTATTCGATTCCCTCGCCCGTCTTTACCGCCTGCATGCCGCCGGCATCAAATTCGGCCTTGAAACCGAACGCACACTGTTGGAACGGCTGGGGCATCCGGAGCAAGGTCTTGCAATCATCCATGTGGCTGGTACTAACGGCAAGGGTTCGGTCTGCAGTATGCTGGAAGCGGTTTTGCGCCGGACCGGTCTGAAAACCGGTCTCTATACCTCCCCGCATCTGATCCGGTTTAATGAACGGATCAGGATTAACGGACGGTGCATTTCGGATGAGACATTGGCATCTCTCATTCCGCAGGTTGATGAACAGGCCAAGCATACGGCGGCCCGGCCGGGAGGACAGGAAGTTACTTTTTTTGAGTTTACCACGGCCTTGGCCTTTGAGTGTTTCAAGCGGGAGCAGGTGAATATCGTCGTGCTGGAAACAGGCATGGGTGGACGGCTCGATGCCACGAATGTCATTACCCCGCTGATTTCTGTGATTACCGGCGTCAGTCTGGAACATACCGACTATCTGGGTAAGGACCTCCCCGGCATTGCGGCGGAGAAAGGGGGCATTATCAAGCCGGGCAGGCCGGTAGTCATTGGTCCGCTGGCGGAGGAAGCCTTGCCGGTAATCCAACGGTTGGCGCAGGAGCGACAGGCGCGCCTGATTCAGGCCCGGGATGTTGTCTCGGTTAAGCGCAAATCGCAAAATCTGGATGGACAGCAGGTCGGCATCGAATCGGATGGTACATCGTATGGAAATCTCCGTTGTCCGCTGATTGGCCGGCATCAGCTTGAAAACATGGGTGTTGCCGTGGCCGTTCTGGAAATCCTGCGGGATGAATGCGGTTTGCCGGTGGAGATCCAGGCCGTGAAAGAAGGTTTGGAAATGGTCCGTTGGCCGGGCCGCTGTCAGGTGCTGTCGAAGGCGCCCGTGACGATCCTGGATGGCGCCCATAATCCCGAGGGCGCGCATATTTTGAGCCAGGTTCTGCATGAATTGGTCAAGGGTCAGCCGGTAGGTTTAGTGGCGGGTATGTGCGGGGATAAGGATCTTGATGGGTTTTTACGGGCGTTGGCGGGCAGGATCCGGCGGGTTTGGGCCGTGCCGCTCAGGACCGAGCGTAGTTTGCCGCCCGGGACAATAGCCGCTCGTGCGAAAGTCGCGGGATGTCCGGCAACGACTGCTTCCGTGCCGGATGCCTTACGCGAAGCCTCCGCCTGGGCTGAGGCCAATCGCGGCGTGGTGTGCATTGCCGGATCGTTATATCTGGCCGGTGAAGTGCTGGAATTGCGGGGAGAAACAGAACGGTTGTTTGATTAAGCATAGCCGTTCACGGCTTGAAACTAGAAACTAGAAACTAGAAATTAGAAATTAGAAATTAGAAATTCTAAATTAGTACCTGATCCATCAGGAACCGTTATAGAAAACAAGTGAATCATGCCGGAAGACGGCCGGCAGGGACGCCGGCCGCCACCTTAAAGAACATTACTGATGAATGCCTTTTGCCATAGGCGGATCCGCGGAAAGGTGGCCGCCGACCTCCGGGCGGCGGTAATTCTGGGTTGCGGGCTTGCGCCCGCGTTAGGGTGAGAGATAAAAAAGCGTGAAGGCCGAATATCTAATTTCTAGTTTCCAATTTCAGCGTTCCGTGAACGCTTGCGATTTTTCTTTATAAAACCTTTGCGCGCGTTTATCTTACCCGTCGTGATCTGAAGCCGGGGTGGCGAAATGGCAGACGCACTGGACTCAAAATCCAGCGGTGGCAACACCATGAGGGTTCAACTCCCTCCCCCGGCACCATTTTAATTGTGGAATGTAGATTGCGGACTTGTCCGGCGAAGCCTTGGCGAAGACGGAAGCCTTGGCGAAGGCAGATTGCCTGTCCTGAGCGAGCGAAGTGCGGGCACTTTATTTTATCAAGAACCCTGAACTTTAAACTTTAATAACGAAGGATTTATGAATAACCCGTATCAACAATTTGTGGCAACTTATGCGCGTTTAGTCGGCGAACAATACCCGCTGGGCAAAGCCAGTCCCTGTCCCCGCGTCATCATCCCGCGGGAAGCTCCGTGTGTCCTGTTGTTTTCGCCGCATCCGGATGATGAGTGCATTATCGGCGCCTTGCCCTTGCGGCTCATGCGTGAACGCAAGCTGAATGTGATCAATGTGGCCGTGACGCAGGGCAGTCGTAAGGACCGGCAGGATGAGCGCCTGGCGGAACTGCGCCAGGCCTGCGACTACCTGGGTTGGGGGGTGCTTCAGACGACCGAACGGGGCCTGGAAAAAATCAATCCGGCCAACCGGGAACAGAATCCGGCCGCCTGGGCGGAGATGGTTGGCGTGGTGGCCGGAATTTTGAGTAAAAAACAGCCGCGTCTGATTTTTGTGCCGCACGAAAAGGACTGGAACAGCACCCATGTAGGCACGCATCATCTGGTCAATGACGCGCTCAAGACCATGGCGGAAAATTTCTGTTGTGGCGTCTGCGAGACCGAATTCTGGGCGCCCATGGGCAGTCCCAATTTGATGATCGAGTCCAGCGTGGCGGATGTGACCGACCTGGTGACAGCCCTGTCGTTCCATGTTGGTGAAGTCAGCCGCAATCCCTATCACTTGCGTCTGCCGTCCTGGATGCAGGATAATGTCCGCCGGGGCGGCGAGTTGGTGGGCGGGCAGGGGGGCGCCGCGCCCTCTTTTGCCTTTGCCACGTTGTATCGGTTCCGGTCCTGGGTCCACGGGAAATACAAGAAGGCCGACAAGGCCGGCAAATTTGTATCGTGCAACGACAATCTTGAAAACATCTTCGGCTGAGTTAGTCGTTCCATAACAACTATTGCAGTGGTATCAGCTTAAGGGGAGGTTAGTATGCAGGCAGGGTTGGCCCGGATTGAAATTACGCCATCAGGCCCGATTCGAATGGAAGGCATGTTGCGCGCGCATGACTCGACCGGAGTGCATGACCCGATTTTTGCGAAAGCCCTGGTGCTTGCCAATGGCCCGCAAACCGTCGATGCTTTTGCCATTGTTGCCCTGGATGTCTGCGCGATGTCGGCGGAAATTTGCCGCACGATCCGGACCCTGACAGAAAAAAGGACCGGCATTCCCTTTGACCGGATCATTGTGGCGGCGAAACACAATCATTCCGGACCGGCCACCCGGAATCCAGAGGATGCCACGACGAGTGCGGCCAAATACGATCGCTCCGGACCGGACGACCGGGATGACCAAAATGAGCGCGAAAACGACTATGCCCGGAGTTTGGTTCAGAAAGTCGTGGCGGTAATTGAAGAGGCGGCCGGACGTCTGGAGCCGGTGGCCATCGGTTGCGCCTCGGGACGCGAGGAGACGATCAGTCATTATCGGAGACTGCTGGCGGATGATGGGCATGTGGTCATGAATTGGGAGCCATGGCCGGCGGAGCGCATTGTCCGCCCGCTGGGGGTGATTGATCCGGAAGTGGGGGTATTGAAAATTGTTTCGGCGGACGGGAAAAATCGTCTGCTGGGGGTGCTTTTCAATCACGCGGGTCATCCGAATGTGATGTCGGGGGACAATTACCTGATCAGTCCGGATTATCCCGGGCGGGCCGAGGTTCTATTGGAAGAGAAGTTCGGCGCCCTGGCGGTTTTTGTCAACGGGGCGCAGGGCACGATGGACATTGACGGGTTGCGCGACCGCGATTGGGCTGGGGTGGAGCGGGTGGGCCGTGCGCTGGCGGAGGCCGTGGCGGGCACCCTGCCTGCGGTTGTGCCGCGGGCGGTGGTCCGTCTGCAAAGCGGATCGTGCCGTTATACCGTGCCGGCGCGCAAGATCTCAGACGATGAAAAAACCTGGGCGGAAATGATTGTCAAGCAAACGGGCGGAGTGGTGAAACCGGTGGCCGACGGGGTGGGCGACGATTACAAGGCCAATCTGTTCCTGCGCTTATGGAAAGCGCAGGATCGGGCGGTTGACCTGGAGCAAATCTGCCTGGCCCTGGATGATTGCGCGTTCATCAGTTTCCCGGGCGAGTTGTTTACGGAAATCGGCCAGCGGATCAAGGCGGCCAGCCCGTTTCGCTATACCTATATTATCGGACTGGCCAACGGCAGTATTGGTTATATACCGACCCGCGAGGCCATTCCGCAGGGTGGCTATGAGCCGCTGACACGCCGTTTGGATGACAGCGCGGCCGAAATCATCGTGGATCAAAGCATGGCCCTGCTCCGCCGCGTTCATGGGTGACGTGACACTGTGTGCGTTATTAACCACCGCCTGTGTCCGGGTCGGTCTTACCGCCCGGCATCCGCTGGTATGATTGGGCGATAACGCCGGTCGTTGATTTCATCCAGGTCGCTGAAGCTATCGCCATCGGAATCCGCACGAAGCGGATTGGTTTTCCAGATGTGGATCTCATCGTAATCGGAAACGCCATCGCCATCCGTGTCGGTTGCCACCGTAACCCGCACCTGTAGTTCGCCGCGCATGCCTGAAGGCAGGGAAAAATTTTTGCGGAACTTTAACTCGCCGGAATCGCCCGCCACCACATTGGTGTTCTGGCCGATGAAATAGGTCATGTTCGTATTATCCCCGATCCGCATCAGCAGTCCGCCGGCCGGCGCACTGACGCCCAGATGGGTCTTTATAGTTTCCGGGTTGCCGCCTGCTCCATATTTGCCGAAGGAATCGCTCCATTGGCCGGAGGCAATACAATGAATGACATTGCTCCGGCTGGCGAATATCCCGCTGGGTTGCCATAACTGGTCCGCCTGCACGGTAACTATGTGCTCTTCCGGCTGGTTCGGATTTACCCGGGGCGTCGCGCACCCGGCGATTGCCAGACAACAGAGTAAAAAGCCCAAAGATTTAAATAATCTGCTTGCCATCAGCCGTTTTTCTTTTCAAATTCCCGCATGAACGCCGCCAGGGTTTCGACGCCTTCCACAGGGCAGGCATTGTAAATCGAGGCTCGAATACCGCCTACGGAACGATGTCCTTTCAGGCCTTTCAGTCCCTGCTTGGATGCTTCCTTGATGAAAGTTTCTTCCAGTGCTTCGCTGGGCAGACGGAAGGTGATGTTCATGTCGGAACGGCACTCGCGCCGGGCAGTCCCCTTATAAAAGCCGCCGGCATCCAGCTGAGCATAGATCAGGCCGGCCTTATTCACGTTTTGACGATGCAAGGTCGTCAAGCCCTGTTTCAGGATCCAGCGCGAAACGAGCATCATGATATAAATGCTGAAACAGGGCGGGGTATTGTAAAGCGAATTTTCCTCGATAAACGTTTTATAGCGTAGAATGGCAGGCACCGTCGGCGCGGCGCGTTCGGCCAGGTCCTTGCGGATCACCACCAGGGCTATGCCGGAAGGCCCCAGATTTTTCTGGGCGCCGGCATAGATCAGGCCGAATTGGTTGATGTCAATGGGACGCGAAAGGATGTCCGACGACATGTCCGCCACGAGCGGCGCCTCGGTCTTGGGGAATGTTTTCCATTGCGCGCCGGAAATCGTTTCGTTCGATGTCAGGTGGACATAAGCGGCGCCGGGGGTCAATTTGAGTTCGGCCGGGGCCGGGACACGCGTGGGGATTTCCTTGCCGCAATCGGCGGCAACATTTACTTTGCCGATGTGGGCGGCTTCCTTGATCGCCTTGAGGGCCCAAGCGCCGGAATTGATGTAATCAGCCGTTTGACCAACGCCCAGCAGATTCATGGGGATCATGGCGAACTGCATACTGGCGCCGCCGGCCACGAACAGCACGGCATAATCATCAGAACAGCCCAGCAATTTTCTGTAATTGGCTACAGCCTCGGCATGCACCGCGTCATATTCCTTGCCACGGTGACTGCTCTCCAGGATGGACATGCCGGAGCCTTTGAAATCCAGCAATTCGCGCTGGGCTTCCTGCAGGACTTCCG
>JBDRJR010000079.1:0-5190 GCA_043814705.1 Verrucomicrobiota bacterium
TCGGAACAGAATAAACACAGATGGGAAAAACCGGAACTGCGGTTTTGATAATGGTCCTTAATAGCCCTCGGTTTTATTGGGGTTTTCCCACAGTCAATAGCCCACAGCCCTCAGCCCAAGCATCCTATGGGATGCTAATGATATGAAAAAGAACCTTACATTTGATCGAATTGTCGGTTTGGCTGACGGGTTGCCACTGCTCCAAAAAGAAACCCTGATTGAAATCCTTTCCCGGCGCTTGATTGAAGAACGTCGCGACGATTTGCGCAACGACATTCAGGCGGCAACCCGTGAGTTTAAGGCTGGTAAATGCCGCGAGGTAACGGCGGCGGCACTCATGAAGGAGATTACCGGATGAGCTGGACGCTTGTCCGCAGTACGGCCTTTGCGAGGGCTGCGCGAAAATATCTCCGACGTCACCCCGACCACGCCAAAGACTTCTTCGAGTCCCTGATCCAATTGGGGCAAGACCCGTATCATCCGTCTTTAAGAACCCACAAATTAACAGGCGTGTTGGCAGAGTCATGGGCATGCAGCGTAGGTTATGATCTGCGTATTATTTTCCGCTTTGTAGATCACGCTGGTAAGCGAGCCATTCTCTTGGAAACTGTGGGAACTCACGATGAGGTTTATTGAAGGCCAGACAGAAGTCGGAAAAAATCGCTTAGGGAACCTCCTTTATGAATCGCGCCCTGCTGGTCGGTATCAACGCTTATCCCGACGCCCCGTTACGCGGCTGCGTAAACGACGTGACGGACATGGCCAACTTTCTCGTCGCCCGGCGCGGGTTTGCTCAGGCCGATATCCGACTGCTGTCGGATCGGCGCGCGACAACGGCGGTCAGTATTGGGCTAAAACGTTTTGAGTCCCGAATGGCGCCTGACCAAACAATCACAACCGCTAATCGGAAACTACTTGATTTGTTGAATGAGACGTGCCCCCGAATGGATGTGGAGTCTGGAATAAAAAACGATAGGATTCCCGTCTGGCCACCTTTGCCAACAAATAAAAATTGAGAAGGCGTTGCAGGCGAGCGGATGAATAAATCGCTAATCTCTATTGATGGGTGATGGGCAAGATGGAAAATACGGTCGTCAACCATTGAATCCGTCAGCTGACGGGAACTTTTAACATGCAGCAGCCTGAAAGGCTGCCACTCTATAGCCCGGGGTGAAACCCTGGGATAGGATGGCCAGGACCAATAGAAATGAGCTTATGGCTTATTTGTAGGACTCCCATTTTTCGAGGGAGGCTGATTTGTTGAATGTTGAGCCCTGACCCGAATGCCTGGACCCCGATTGCCTGCCGATTGCTTACTCAATCGGCGCTTGATAAACTTTTTCAAGGTGCTATCTTATAAACATGAATCTTAATGATATTAAGAAGGTTGCCTTACCGGCATGCCGGCAATTCAACGTCAGCCGGCTTGATGTGTTTGGATCCGCTGCGAGGGGATTCTCAACGTCTTCCAGCGACGTTGATTTACTCGTCGAGTTCAGGGAGCCAACCCTAAATCCCGCAAAACGGTTTTTTGGTTTTCTCCATACGCTCGAGGATTCATTGGGCTGTGAAGTCGACCTGCTCACTCCCAATAGTCTCCGCAACCCCTATTTTAAGGCACGTGTTATGCAAGAAAGAATTTCCGTTTATGAAGAATGAAATCCTTGCCCACCTTCATGACATCGCTCATGCCGGCCGCGCCGTCAAGGAATTCTTATTAAAGCGCACTTTCGAGGAGTATTCTGCCAATGAGCTTCTCCGTAGCGCAGTGGAGCGAAAGTTCGAGGTCATAGGAGAAGCTCTCAATAGGATTCGAGATGACGAACCGGAGATTTTATACCAAATCCGTAATTACCGGGACATCGTTTCATTCCGCAATATTCTTGTCCACGGCTATGATACCATTGATGACCGCATTGTCTGGAATATCATAGAAACTGATCTCGATAACTTGATCGAGGATGTGGAAAAGTTTCTGAAGTCGTCCAGCCGAAGTTGAGGAACTTTTTTCTGCAGTTTTCCTGTAAAATAACCGGCGATTATGTGCTTGTGTTTCTTGGTGCAAGCGTGGGTCAAACGGAATCAATTGTATACAAATATGGGGCAGGGCTCGTCATTGCGTTCGCATTTGTATGTTTGGATGAGAGGCAGGCGGAAGCCGATCGCGAGGGGTTTTCAATTATACGCGCATAATTTACGAGGACGGAGTGTCTCTTAGCCTGATCTATTTACGTGCCAAGTTTGCCGCATCCCGCTCCGAGCGGGACAGGGATGCAAGCTTGCCACGCGTTTTCCCGTGGGCGCAAAGGGCGCCGCTGTATTGATGGGTGATGGGCAAGATGGAAAATGCGGTCGTCAACCATTGAATCCGTCAGCTGACGGGAACTTTTAACATGCAGCAGCCTGAAAGGCTGCCACTCTATAGCCCGGGGTAAAACCCTGGGATAGGATGGCCAGGACCAATAGAAATGAGCTTATGGCTTATTTGTAGGACTCCCATTTTTCGAGGGAGGCTGATTTGTTGAATGTTGAGCCCTGACCCCGATCGGCGCCTGGACAGGCTCGGCTTTAGCGGTGGGGAAGTTCGTTATTTGCTAATTTGAGGGCTGACCCTGAAGCCCCCAAAAGACCCCCATGAAAGGTTCGGAAAAAAAGGTCGAAGAAAAGGTCACTGTAAGGGTCCCAGAAAAGGTCACTGCAAATCAAAATCGGATACTAACGGAAGTCGCCGGTAATCCGCGCATAACGGTCAAAGAGTTGGCGGTTATCGTAGGGATATCTGAAAGAAAAATAAAAGAAAATACCAGGAAGCTAAAGGGAAAAGGGCTTCTCCACCGTGTTGGTCCGGATAAGGGCGGACATTGGGAGGTGATTGTCCCATGAGCGCCACCGTCATCCACGCCGAAAATCTGGGCAAGAAATACATCATTAGCCACCAGCGGCCGGAACGCTACACCACCCTGCGCGATGTTATAACCCGGGGCGCCAGGAATTTTGGCAGGAAGATTCTATCTCCATTCTCCAACTCTCAAGCGTCAACGACGGAAGAGTTCTGGGCTTTGAAGGACGTATCCTTTGAGGTCAAGCAAGGGGAAGCGGTCGGAATCATTGGACGTAATGGGGCCGGCAAGAGCACGTTGCTTAAAATCCTCTCCCGCATAACCGAGCCTTCGGCCGGGCGGGTAACCATTGCCGGACTGGCGTCCGTCGTCTAGCGTTTGTCTTTCTTGAACGGGTAGCGCCATGTTTAAAAAATTGGCTTATTGCTTATTAGAAGGAGTGACTCCATTGCCAGAGACCCCCATTGCCAATCGGGGAGGTATTTTGTCTATTGACACCGCGCCTTTGATGAGTGACCCTGAATTTCCCGCGACAGTAGTAAAGCTCCAAAAAATAATCGGCTCGTCGGGGCGAGCCTCCTGCATTCCAATGCTTGTCGGGGTCGCGATTGTAGGAGCGCCACACCGTTGGCGCGAGGAATGTCTTGTGACATCATGGCTTGGGTTTTGGCGGCCAAAAATAAGTATTCAAAAACATGTTGACGCGCCAATCGAAAGTGGTAGGGTATAAGCAGGTTTCACAAAATTGTAAAAGATGTCAAAACCAGAACAACAGAACGCAATTATCCGGGAAGTCCGCGCCCGCCTGGTCGAGGTGGCCGGCCGCACCACCCAGGATCTCGGCTTAGGCAGGATTATCGGGCAGGTGCTGGGCGATATTTATCTGACCGAGGGCGAAAGTTCGCTGGATGATATCGGGCGTAACCTGGGGCTCAGTAAGGCCGCCGTCAGCATTGCCGCCCGGCGACTGGAGAGTTTGGGTCTGCTCCAGCGGATCTGGAAAAAGGCCGATCGCAGGAATTATTACCGGATTGTGGATCATCTTGGGGCGGCACTGCGACAAGGTATCATGGAATTGGTGCGTGGCAAACTGCGCGCCGCCGGCGCGGAATTGGATCATGCTGAAGAATTACTGTATCAGGCGGGCAATGGTGACCATAACAACGAAATTAAATTCCTGCAAAGGCGGCTCAACCGCGCCCGACAACAGCGCCGGCGCGCCGCACGGATACTGAATAATCCCATAATGAAAATGATGGGATTATAGGCTGGTATGTGGTATGGATAGGTAAGCCTAATGGATATTGAGCAAATACGGAATGATATTGCGGCTGGGCGCTTTGAATTCAGTCGGCATGCCTTTCATCGGGCTGTGGAGCGAAACATCAGCACCGAGGATATCATTCAGGCCGGGGCGATGGCGGACCTGTCCACCATAGCTTCCAAGCGACGGTGGAAGTTATTGAAAAATATCCCGATGACAAATACTTGCCCAGTTGTTTGTTGCTTGGGTTTACCCGGAAACAAAGGCCATTACACATGCAGGTGTGCTATACGGATACGAACATACTCAAGATCATTACATTGTATGAGCCGAATCCGCGGCAATGGCAAGAATATCGGAAACGGAGGCCGTTATGAAAAAATGCGAGGTTTGTGGAAATAGTGTGTTTCATCAGGAATACGTGGATGAATTTTTCCGCGTGGGGGGAGACACCATGTTGGTCGAACAGGTGCCGGCCCAGGTATGTGACCGATGCGGCGAAGCGACTTTTATTCGGGAGACGGTCGAAAAAGTCCGGAAGATGGTGCAAGAGCACTCACAACCGACGCGCAAGGTCGAGGTGGAAACATTCGCTTTTGCGTGATCCCCGGTATTCTTGAGCAAAGGCCTGATTTTCTGATGAATAAATCGTTAATCTCTATTATAAGGGCCCTGTGCCGCCTCAAGGCTCACCTGAGCTTACGCTGCCGATCGAGGACTTGGCGGCCTGTGATTAAACGCCGCGGATCTCGATTCATTCCCGCCGAAGGCGGGTCCGCCTATATGGCGGAAACCATCAACCATCAACCATTATCCATAATCCGCGCTCCGCGCGGAAGGGGGGCATTATGTCTATTGACACCGCGCCTTTGATGAGTGACCCTGAGGCCGCCAATCGGAAGCTGTTCGAGTTGAATGTTGAGACGTGACCCCGTTGTTCCCTGAAAGAAAGGAGATGGTATGAATGGAGCTTGACGGTGGTTATACTCTATTTGCAAAAGGCGAATGGAGTAGACAGGTTGCAGGCTGAATGTGTCGCGTGAGGCATTGACCTCGTAAAGGAGATTAGTCAGACCTGTAACTGGA
>JBDRJR010000080.1:0-50240 GCA_043814705.1 Verrucomicrobiota bacterium
CGGTCGATGAGCTTGTGTGCCGATTCTTTCTCCATGACGGTTGGCATAATATTACCTCCCTTTTTGGCATAAATTACACGACCAATGGACGGGGGATCAATCTCTTTTTTATCGTTTTTTTGTTTTTCTCCCGCCGAACGACCGCACTCTGGCTGAGGCGCGTCAGCGCCGATAGCCAGCAGTGCGTGGTTCTGTACTCCCTCTATTTCAGTGTGCGGCTGGCAGGTCGAGACGCCCTGTTCAGGGGTCGGTTAAAACCAGCCACATAGGGTCGAATCAAAACCAGCCATTACAATGAGAGGGGTTGCCGAGTAGGATACTGCCAGAAAGGAGTATCCGAAGATGGCAAACCAGATCACGATGGCGGTCAGCGATTCGATAATCACATTATACGCGCAGGGGTGGTCAAGAAGGCGGATAGCCCGGACGCTGGGCATCAACCGGGAGACCGTAGCCCGGCACCTTGGGCTGGTTTCAAAACCAGCCATTTCGACCCCGGGGAGCCGTGGGGTCACCCATTAAAGGCCCCGTCAAGCGAAAATAATCCCCCTTCAGTTTCCGGCATGGAAACTGCCTTGCTTTGACGCTAACGCCGACCTTGCCAGCAACCTTTTTTGCGACGGTCTTTTCAATCGTATGATTCAAACGGCCAAACCCGCCTGAGACGGGCCAGCCATTTTGCTCAGTCACCCATCAGGATCAAGGTGCGACCCAGCCCGGCAGTCGCCGGGCTGGACACCCCTATCAGCTTGCGCTGAATCCAGAAAAACGTCCGTGCCGTGTTCGGTTCAAATCGAGTTGACAGTATCTGTGGTTTTCCCGCCTGCGCGGGATCCCAACCCCTTGTGACTCCGAACCCGGGCAAAATGGTCACCAACGATCAGCGTCTCGTCCAAACTATGGGATGCGGCAACTCCCAATCAGCCCTGTGTGGTTTAGCCAACCCCAATGCCGGTTCGTTGCCGCAGCCCGAAATTATCCAAATATCTTTTTTACATCGAAGTCCACCTGGTCCCGCATAATGAAATAACAGGCCTTGGCTAATTTGCTCGACAGCGCCTTCGTCGCCACCACCGCGTTCGTCCTGGCCGCTTTGCGCTGATACCAACCCTTGGCCTCCGGACAATACCGCCGGCTGAAATTAGCCGTTTCAACGTAAGCCCGCGATAAATACCGGTTGCCATTCTTCCGGTTATGCGTACCATTGGCCTTGCCGTTCGACCAGCAACGCGAACGGACACATCGGCAATACGATGTGTATTTCCCAACATCCGCAAACCGCCCAATCGGCCCGGTCTCCAGCATGATCGTCAAGGCTAATATCTTTCCAATCCCAGGACAGTCAGCACTCTCTTTTTTCCCTTCAAATGTTGAAAATTTAGACTCGACCCTTTTCCCCTATGGTTACAAGCACATAATTCTGAATACCCATTATCCCCTGCCCATTCCCCCGATCTCCAAAAATGGTCAACCAAACCTTTTGAACCATTTTGGGCGTGAATATTCTCGTCATCCCTTTTACAATCGCTGTCTTACTCGTGACCGAAACGATTTCACCAGACGAGTTTTACCTAAAGAACGACCACGCCTATGAGTCCGATAAACAGAATTATAGATTGTCTTCATGCCACCCCCTTGTTTAAAAGGGATAATCCGTGATATCCCGTGTTGACCTTCTGCTGGGGCAGGTATAGGCTTGAATCCAGATAACGTGCTTCTTGGACAACGGATAAGTCGACAGGAAGCTACGGCATAAGAACAAGGTCGGCAGACCGATGGAGGAGAGAAGCGACAGGCAATGAAAAGTGGATGGCAGCTCACAATAGTTGGCGTCCTGATAATCCCCCTGTTGGTTGGATGTGGCGGGACACGCTACGGCATACGGAATGCTTTTCCCGGTGGGGCGCAAATCGTCACGGGCGCGACCCTCGATACTGAAGCCCAGCAGAGACTTAAACGGTCATTCCGCCCCGCGTTTCTCTTCGAGGACAAGGCTCCACCATCAAGACCGGATTATCGCTCGCCTGATACATGGGCTGCGTTGCCGGCGAGACATGACGATGCGGATGTCGCCCCGCCTAATACAAAATTTATCGAGGCACAGGCGAACGCAAGGGCGGATGTCTTTTTCATTCATCCAACGGGCTACGCCAAACCGGACTCGTGGAACGGTCCGATAGACGATCCTAATTCGACCAGTGCCGTGTCGCTTGTCATGAAGTACTTGGCAAGCGTCTTTAATGCAACGGCGCGTGTTTATGCCCCACGCTACCGGCAGGCAACCCTATATGCGTTCCTTGACTATGAGACCGTTTCCGGCATTAAGGCGCTTGATCTTGCGTATTCGGACGTTGAACGGGCCTTCGAGCACTATGTGAAATCATATAATCAGGGCCGGCCCTTCATCCTCGCCGGCCACAGCCAGGGCAGTAGCCACGGGTTACGACTCCTTCAGGAGAAAATTATCGGCACGCCCCTGCAAGAGCGGCTGGTGGCCGCCTATCTCATCGGCATGGCCATTCCGCAGGACATCCCCGGGATCAAACCTTCCCGGTCCTCGAATGATGTAGGATGTGTTATTAGCTGGACGTCCTACACGACCAACGGGAACCCGCAATTTCTCACTCGCGATATGTCGATCTGGTACGGCGGAAAATACCGGAAATGTGCGGAGCTATCGCTCGTCCAGGTAAATCCGCTTTCATGGAAGTTGCACGGCGGAGCGGTGACCGCCTCGCTGAATCCCGGTTCGCTTCCTTATTATGATCCAACCGGCGACCCGCCGTCGCTTGTTCCGGGAGTCACGGGTGCCGACGCATCCGGGCCTGTGCTAATCATCGCGAAACCAGGAGTGCCCGGCTTTCCGGGGTCCGGCGCCGAGATCCCCATTCTCAACGCGGACTTTGGGGACTACCATGATTATGACTATGTGCTTTTCTACGAGAGTATCCGAAGGAATGCAATTGACAGGGTAAAGGCGTTCGTCCAAAAGAAGGTGGACTGAATCGCCAATCGGGGTCGCCGGGGATTGATTAGCCTTGAAGCCAAGAATGTATTGCCTATGAGCAGGAGGACCGATAAAAAAATGAAACAACAACCATTAAGCGGCCCAAAGCTGAATGATGAAAGGATGAGTTCTTCTTGCACTATTGCCAGGGGACGATTTTATTTGATGTTATTCAGGCTACTGTTTCCAGTCTCCTTGTTGCTTGTTCCTGCCTCATGCGCTCACATGCCCATTGCCGTCGTTCCACAATCCGGAACCGGGAAGAGCCCGGTACTGGCACAGACAACCCACGGGAAGGTTCAGGGATTTGAAGATGAGACCGGCGTAAAGATTTTCCTGGGCATTCCTTATGCCAGGCCGCCGGTTGGAAGCCGCCGGTTTGCCCCTCCCGAAGATGCGGACAAATGGGCCGGCGTCAGGCAGGTTATTGAATTCGGTCCAAGCTGCCCCCAGATAAGCGACGAGTTTGAGGCTGCTTCCCTCTTAAGGCAGGATGAGGACTGTCTCAGCCTTAACATCTGGACACCGGGAATCGATGGTAAAAAAAGGCCGGTAATCATTTACATCCACGGGGGAGGCTTCATCAACGGCGGCACTGCGGATCCGCTTTATAACGGCCGCCATATTTCACGACGCGGCGATCTTGTCTACGCCAGCATCAACTACCGTGTCGGTGCCCTGGGGTTTCTGTTCCTGGACGATTACGGCAAGGAATTTTCCGGAACGGGCAATAACGCCATCCGGGACCAGCTGATGGCGATAAAGTGGATAAAGAACAACATCGCGAACTTCGGCGGCGACCCCGACAACATGACCGTGATGGGTGAATCCGCCGGCAGCGCGTGCACACTTATCCTCATGGGCCTGCCGCAGGCCAAGGGGCTTTTTTCCAAGGCCATCGCGGAAAGTGGCGCGCTGAACCTCGTGCGCTCCCGCGAGCGGGCCAAAACCTGCACATCCGAGTTCATGAAATGTGCGGGCGTCAAGGATGTGGCTGGCCTGCGCGGCTTAACGGCCGGGCAGATCATCAAGGCGACAATAAGGCATACCGAAAGCTCAGCGACCCCGGATCTTATTTATGATCCGGTAGTAGACGGGAATGTCATTCCCGAGGACCCCCTTGGCGCCATCGCTAAAGGCTCTGCTTCCGGCGTCATATTATTGCATGGCACGAATCGTGATGAATACCGGTACTGGATCAACTACTCCTGGATGCTGAAATATGCCCCTCTCCGGCTGGTGCTCCGTTTCACGCCAGACGTTAGAAAGAAGATAGAGGGACGCGAGGAAGAGGTCTTCGATTTTTATAAAAAGACGTATCCGAAGGCCGGAATGGCGGATAACACCTTTGAATTTGCTACAGACATGATGTTCTTTATTCCCCATATCCAGATAGCTGAGGCGCAGTCAAAACATGCAAAGGTCTATATGTACAGGTTTGACTGGAAATCCCAGGCACACGCATATCTGGGGGCATGTCATGTAATAGAAATTCCTTTCGTCCTGAAGACCTTTGACTCGCCTAAAAGGTATCAGATCGTAGGCTTAGATCCCCCGATGCTGCTGTCTGACGCCATTCAGGATGCCTGGATTGCGTTTGCCCGAAGCGGCGATCCCAATATAAAAGACCTTCCAAACTGGCCTTCGTATGATGAAAAAGCCCGTTCAACGATGATTTTCAATACTGAGAGCAGGGTTGAGCAGGACCCTAAAAAGAACACCAGGCTGTTTTTTAAGGGAATACTGTATTAGGAATTCCTAACGAAGGGAAAACTGATTGACACCCCCCGCCCACATGGATGAGGCTTTTGTAAATTCACGCCTTGGCTCGGAAAGTGGGGCCCGGTCACAACCCCCTCTCATTGTTTAAAGCCCATGGCGTCCCACAGGTTATACACCGAGCCCTTATGTTACCGACAAGGATGGCGATACTTCATATCAGTATCGGCCGCCGGTCACCGTGAACAGCCAGAAACTACAGGAATACGAGAAACTGCACGTGGAATTTGTGGGCGGCAAGGTCGTGAAAATAAAAACCGCCAACCGTTGACGGACAGCAGACAACCTTTGACCGTGGACCACACCCACAGATTCTGCTTGCGATCCTAAAAACAAGGTCGACATACTGCGTTTTCAATCACGTATATTTATCAGGGCGTTGCCGCCGGGGCACTTGTTCCCTCGCCGGCATACTGCGCCTCGCCGAAGGCCAAGATCGGAATGAATATGATCGGCAAAAAGATCAAGCCAACCGCGAATCCGACGCCCTTACCGAAGTTCTGCGCAAAAGCCATTGTGGCGATAATCCCAAAGACAAGGTTCAAGAGCGGGATGAAAAACCAGATCAGCCACCATCCCGGTTTGCCGGCGATCTTGAGGAACACGTAAGTATTGTAAATCGGGATAAGCACGGCCCAGCCCGGTCGTCCCGCCTTGACGAATACCTTCCACATCGCGACAATCATCAGGATGGAAAAAGCCAACCCAACAATCATCCCAATGATGCTACCTCCACCCATTCCAGCACAGCTGGCTACGACTTCATCATTCATACGGGCCTCCTTCTCTTGCGTTTTTGGACGGTTGCGTTTAGATCAAGCCTGCATTATTGCGAATTGGTTGAGTTAATTACCCAAGTCTTTCATTTAACTGTTAAAAATATACTGTACTGTCAACTTCGAGTCAATTTTTATATTAAGAGCGCCCATGACCCCCCCCCATCCCAAAATAATCACCCAAGATTTTTGAACCATTTTTGGGCGAGAACACCCCATATGCCCCAGGAAATTCGTAAAAATGCCTATACGCCCTTAAAACCGTCCAGTGGGGTTCATCATCTGCCCCAGGATTTCAAATCGTTTTAAGGGCAAAATGGCACACAAGTTATGAAAATACATTCTTGTAATTGCCATAGGATTTATTATTCTTTCAAAAAAGAACGACAATTAAACGCAGGGGGTATGTATGAAAAAGATGGTAATTGTTATCATGAATATTGTCGCGGTTATGACAATAGAAGCTTTGGCCGCTACTGATATCGACCTGACGCCGGTGCTGCAAAAAGCGCAGGCGGATCTGTCTGCCACGCTCACGGCCATTGACAAAGATCTCACGGACGCTGCTAAAAAACTTGCGGCCATTGATCGCAAGAGTGACGAAGCACGGAAGATTCTGTCCGCAGTCTGTAAAAACAGGGCTTATGTCTATGATTGCGCTATTCTAGACATGAACGGTAAACTCAGCCTGATGGAGCCCAAAAATGCCCGGAAGTATGAAGGCGCTGACGTGAGTTCCGAGGCTCATGTGAAGGAGCTTTTTAAAACCAAAGCACCCCTTGTTTCCATGGTTTTCAAGGCGCTTGACGGCTTAAACTATATTGACTTTGAGTATCCGATTATCACCGACAAGGGTGAATGTGTCGGTGCGGTCAGCCTGCTTGTCATGCACGCCAAGCTCCTGGAAGGCGTAATCGCCCCGCTGGTGAAGGATAAGCCGTGCAAAATATGGGTCATGCAGACCGACGGGCTCTGCATTTATGACCAGGATCCTGCCCAGGTGAATAAGAATATCTTTACAGATCCGATATTCCAGTCCTTTACCGACTTGATATCCTTGGCCAAGACCGTTGCCAAAGAACCAAACGGCACCGGTTCCTATGAGTTTTACAAAAAAGACTTGGAGGATAAAACCGTCGTTAAAAAAGACGCGGTGTGGGATACGGTCAAAATGCCTGCAAACGAATGGCGCATTGTGACGGTGGAAATCAAAGAGAACCAGCCGGTGCCGAAATAAACGGCAACCTGGCTGTTCAGGTTTTTATCAACGAATCATGTTCAGGTTTCACCGCCGTTCTGATAGGTAAAAAAGCCCCTTCAAAAACGAAAGGGCTTTCCGGCATTAAGCCATAATGTTTACCACGGCCCGTTATTTCTGCCCCATTCTTTCCTTCGCAGATTTTTTTGCTCAATATTTTTCGTCCCCATAATTCTTTGCCCATTTCCAAAACATCAGGCAGTCATTAAATATTCTCGTAAAGCCTGCTGGCGTCTGTTATCCCTATGATCGCGAAATTAAACAAACAGGCGAAAAGAAAATGTGTCAGAGGAGTTGGCGACTAATGCAGCTTAACCGAAACACAATTACGATGATGAGAGGTAGAAATAAGAAACGTTTTTTTTCCTGTTTTTTAGTGCTATTGCCGATGGTGATTGCACTGATGGCAAGCTTGTCTGGCTGCGATAATGAAAAAAGTTACACTCAGCAGATGTGGGATGAGAATTACGGTACTTATCAGGAAATATACAATCTGCCTTTTAATCGGGAGGTGGCAGATGGCACGCTTGCTGAAAGAAAATTCAAAAATTATATAATCCAAGATTATTTTTTTCTTCAAAACTATAAAAGAATATACGAAATCCTGCTGTCAAAATCTCCTGACGAGAGGGGCAGGCAATTCACAGTTGACGCAATTAAAGGAATTGACGAGGAAATTAAGAGCGTACATGCGGTATATTTTAAAAAATACAACATTACAAGCCAGGAATTATCGGACTCCGCTCCAAATTCTACAACGGAAGCGTATAATTCGTACCTCCGTGAAACTGCAACCGACGAACCATTTGAGGTTGGATTGACAGCGACCTTGCCGTGCAATTGGATTTATTATGAGGTTGCACACGACATGAAGAAATCAAAAAAAGTCGAGGGCAATCCATACCAGGAATGGATTGATGAATACGGAACAACGTCCTGGGAGGAAAGCGACACCAAGGTATTTGTTGATTTGGTTGAGTATTACATGGAAAATGCTACCGAAGAACTCAGGGGAAAAATGGAGCAGGCATATAAAAGGGCAACGGAGTTTGAATATATGTTTTGGGACACGGTTTATAAAGATTAAATGAAAAAGGCATTTTGTTACCAACCTTTGACCCATAATTCTTTACTGTCGGTGACCCCGGGATTTCCGACATCAGCGATGTCGGCTACAGAAATTCCTGTCATTTTGCAGAACTCTAGGAATTATTAAGGCCGGAGCAAAAAAGATCAGGTTAAAATAGCCTTAAAAAAGTGGTTTTCAGAATGGGGGTTGTGTCCATTTTTATAATAGGCTTCAGGAGAAACAAGATGATCAAGATCAACCCATATCAGATCGTAGCGATTGTGGGTGCATTACTGCTTGTCGTTTCCGGGATAATGCGGTTTGCGCAAAGTGGCAATCCAAAAGAACTTCTTATCGGGTTGCTTTATTTTGTTGCCAATATTATTATATTTTGTTTTTAGTCCAATTTTAATTTCGGGGATACAATGCGTGTTTCCTGTCATATCTTTAAGCATGATGCCCCTGGAATCGCGTGCCACGGTTAATAGCCATGGAAATTTACGATAATATAGCCGAGAGTTACGCGAAGCAAAGCGTTTCTGACTTCAAAAGGCGGGTTACCGTCGATTATACTTTTTTAAACTTTATCGGGGACGCGCGGGGGAAAAGCATTCTTGATCTGGCCTGCGGAGATGGGCACTACTGTCGCCCATTGAAACGCTCCGGAGCGGCCGGGGTTGTCGGAGTGGATATCTCAAGCAAGATGCTGGATCTTGCCAGGAACAAGGAAAAGAAAAACCCGCTGGGCATCAGATATGAATGCAGGGATGCGCTGAAACTGCCGGTTATAGGCAAGTTCGATATTGTGCTGGGCTCGTTCCTCCTGCACTACAGCCGGACCAGAGAAGAACTCGCCGCTATGTGCAGGAACATCTATGCTAATGTTAAAGACGGCGGCAGATTTATCGGAGTAAATGATTGTCCTGATAACCCGCTGCAATTGGATAAAAGATATGGTATTACCAGGACCTGCGAAGGTCCGGTTAAGGACGGATCTATCATTCAAATCACGTTGTACGAGAATGATGTGCCGACATGCGTTTTTGACAACTATCATTGGATGAAGAAGACTTATAGGGATGCTTTGACTGCGGCCGGTTTTACGAATATCGAATGGCGCGGCATAGAAGCGTCGCAGGAAGGGATAGAAAAATTCGGCGCCCGGTTCTGGGAACCATATCTAAAACAGCCCGGAGTGGCTATTTTCGGCTGTAGCAAGATGAAGGCATCTTATGCATAGAATGCCATAAGACTTGGGATAATGATTTTCCGGAAAAATTTTCTGTGTATAGCCACATGGCCCGCATGGCCGGATTCGACCACGGCAAGAAATGCTTTATCGACCATGCTAATGTGAATACTATGATGGCGTTCCATAAAAAATGGAGCTATGAAGCGCAAACTGCATCCTAAATATAAAAAAGGATAAACATGAGAGTTGTGCGCCTCATAGCGGTCTCGCTGATATCATTACTTTTTTTCCCATCCCAAGCCATCTCCAACAAAGAGTATACCCTCAAAAAAATTATCGCGCACAGGCCCAATATAGTCTGGATAAATCCGTCAGTACAGAAAATCGACCCGATATTATCCGAGAAGATAATGGAGATATACAGCGCTCTTAATGTCCACAAAGTTATTGTTAATACCCCCCTGAAGCGTCTTGACCGCATAAGTAAACTTACCGGTAAAGAAGTATACTTAAAGGACGATGCCTTACAGTCTTCCGGTTCGTTCAAGATAAGAGGCGTTGCATGCGAAGTTTATATAACGATAAGCGCGTATCTGGAGAGGCTCGCGGAGCTGCTCGATGCCGGAGCAACCGTTCCTGAAAAACCGTTCTATATCGTTACGCAGAGTGACGGGAATCACGGAATAGCGATGATAGAGGCGGTGGCGATCGTTGTCCATAACCAGGCAATACTCAGGCCGAGCCTGGCCCGGCACATCAAGCGCATAGAGCCAGTGGTTTTTACTATAGACGCTATCCCGAAAGCCAAGAAGACAAGAATGTACGAGGCATTGAGACATTATCGAAGTGTAGCAGGGGACGACAGGAAAGGCGATATTGTTATTCACGGTAATTATCTGGATGCGAAAAATGCCAGAAACACTTTCATAGCTAAGCACATGGATCGTGCCGCTTACATGCAGCATGGCGGATATAACATAATGGCCGGGCATGCTTCTATCGGGATAGAGATAGATCAGCAACTGACGGAGAATGGGATAGGGTATGATAAGAAGGTAGCTTTTTTTGTTCCGGTCGGCGCCGGTGGGCCCACAGGCATGCTGGCAGGTATTAAGGTGAAAAGGCCTGGTGCTATCGGAGTATTGGTGCAAACCAAACCTTATTCAGCTTTGATAAAAAGCCTTATCGATGGGAAGCTTGTAAGCAATAGCCCGGATCCTGAACCTACCTTTGTTCTTAACGGTAAATCCTATGTTTTTGAAGACGGTATAGCGGTTGATGCTCCTGAGGCCGGAGCCATAGACATGGCCCGCCAGATAGCGGATCTTGGGCTGGTAGTAGATCCTAAGGCAAATATATTTTTTGCCGCGCCATTATTGCACAACGATCTTAGTAAGTATCCGGATATCTTTATAGGCGGAACCACTTCGGCCGCATTAGAAGCTTTGTTGGAATATCCCAATATTCCGCAGATAAAAAATGCCGAGGTGATAGTCATTTTAGGAACCGAAAGAAATATAGATAAAGAAATCAGCAAATTCATAAAAGATCTTGCGCGCGGGAATATTCCTGATTAACCTGTTTCTTAAGGAAAACGAATCATGAGATTTTTAGCGGTAATAATAATTTTAGCGCTTGGGTTTTTGGCGGCCAGGTGCGCGCCGGGGAAGGTTAAAATGCCTGGTTTTTTCTTTGGCGCTTCGAACGCGGCGTTCCAGATTATTGTGCATTTCGGATATCTTGACGACTGTAAATACCCGCCCGGCATTAACGACGCATCCGCGGCTTGCTGTGCGCTGGCCGGACTTGCCAAGGCTCACATAGAAGCCTACCGGCAGATCAAAGCGCTCGGTATTGAGTCGGTCAAAGTCGGCCTGAAGCCGCGTTTTGATTTAGTGGGCATCGACTATCAGACGCTTGAGCGGAAACCGCGTCCGTCGCTATCTGCATACGCGGCTCTAATCAAACAATTCAAGAGAGACTTCCCGAACAAGTATGGAACAGAGCCATGAAGTACAGATTAAATCCTAAATATATGAAGCTGGCGGTGAAGGCGGCCCAAAAAAGCATAAGGACTTTGAGAGGAGGCCCTTTCGGCGCATGTATAGTCAAATCAGGCAAAGTAATCGCCGTTGCCGGCAATACGGTATTCTGGAAAGACGCGACCTGCCACGCTGAAGTTAATGCGATCAGGATCGCCTCCAAGAAGTCAGGGACATATGATCTTTCCGGATGTGTTATTTATACCACTACTGAGCCCTGTCCGATGTGTTTCAGCGCTATCCATTGGTCCGGGATAAGCTGCATTGTTTACGGCACACGCATTGCCGACGCGGCAAGGATAGGATTCAACGAGCTACCCATATCGGTCCAGAGTTTGAAGCGGCAGGGCGGCGCCCGCGTCAAGATCTGCGCGGGTTTTCTTGTAGAAGAGTGCGGAAAACTTTTTCAGGAATGGAAAGAGCTGGCAAACAAAAAACCAGGTCTGATCAATCGCCGGACGCCCTATTTTGCTAAAGGCCTGAAAAGATAAGGAATTTTTGTGGTGGTGGTTGTCTGGCAGAATTCTGACCGGTCTGCCAATGACTTGGGAAGGCATGGGCGCACCGGCCGAAGCAGGCAGAACGTCGCTGCTGCGGGGCGGGCTAATGGGGAGACGGAGATAAATATCCACAGGGCATTCTAGCGAAGAAGGGTGAAACACAAAATTCGGGTTAAATTTACCTGTTGCGATTATGGTTTGCGAGCAGGGCTTTGATTTGCGAAGAAAATCGCTCTTTAACCTGAACCCAGGACATTGCTTCTATGCAAATCTTCGCTGGAACGGGAAAATCTTTATACCACGGCCCATAGGAAGGGAGCAGGACCTGCTCTCGTTCTGCGGACAGCACGGATAGATCAGCCTGTTTTACCTCGCCAGGCTCCGGGTAGGCTAATCCAAACACTTCCGCCACAACTTTGGCAATCCTTGTCTCTGCTTTTTTATATTCGGGCATGATTTTTTTTAGAGGAGTAACCATATCGCCGACATAAGCCTCGGCGGCATCGTGCAAAAGACCGTGCAATTTCAGTTTCCGGGGCAACAGACTGGCGACATACAGCGAGTGCTGGGCAACGCTGTATGGAAACAGCGTCGCGCCATTAAAACGATTCTCAATGGAAAGCGATTGAATGATGTCCGCCAGGCGTATCATTTCCGGTCTGGGGTTAAGCAAGTCAAAGGCCATGCCGGAAAACGTGTGAATATAAACTGATTCTTGATGAGTCATGCTATGAAAAATGTAATGCGATATCAAAAAGGACTGCCGGGCTTTTTATATATTTGTAAAATATTCAACGTGCAGAAACTTTCGAAAGAATGTTTATCACCAGAACGCCGGCGATTATCAAACCAATGCCGATGAACGCGGGAATATCGAGCCTCTCCTTGAAGAAAAAAATCCCGATGAGGGTTATAAAAACTATGCCGACTCCACACCAAATGGCATAGGCTATGCCGACCGGGATCGTTTTCAATACAAGACTGAGAAGGCAAAAAGCAGCTCCATAGCCGATAAAAACCATGATGCTCGGAACCAGTTTGGTGAACTGGTGCGACGCTTTAAGCGCCGAGGTGCCCACGATCTCAGCTACGATTGCAAAAAAAAGATATACATAGCCCATTCTTGCCTCCATTATTTTCGATCCTTATGATAGAATTAACAGGCTTTGTTCTCCTTTTGTATATCCCGTGCGGCAAAAACCCCGAAACCCCTATTCGGGGTTTCTTTGACATAAACCAACTCTTGCATTAAAACTCCTCTTTCAAAGCGTTTAGTGCTCCTATTTAAGACCTGAATATTGAACGAGTTTGTTGATTTCGCACTCCGAAGTCAACGTTTATTTACCCTGATTTTTCGCCCTGGTTTTTATCGCCTCATCACTTCATTTTGTGCCCCCTTTCTGCCGCGTGCAAGAATTTCTTTGCACGACAGCTGGTTGGAGTTTGGCTGATCCGGCGGTTTATAACCTGGCAACAGGTCTCTGGGCCATGAGTTTATCCGGAAGGGGCTATCAGCCGCTTATGGTCGGGATGTTCGGGGGAGCGAGTTAGCAAAGGTTATAATTCCTATTTTTCACATATGTGTTTATGCTGTTCCGACCTACAGCCTACGGCCTACAGTCCACGATCCATGGTGTCCCTATGGGATGCCAGTGGGACATTTTCAATAATGAAATGTTGAAAACAAAGAGGATGCCGAGAAAAAATCATTTTTGCTCGGCGTTGCGGATCAGCAAAGCAAAGCCTCTCCTGCACAGTCCCCTTTGATTTTTCAGTTCGAATTTTCAAACAGCACGGACGAAAGATAGCGTTCGCCGGAATCGGGGAGAATCACAACCATGGTTTTTCCGAAAAAGGTTTTTTCTTTGGCCAATCGCACAGCCACGGCTACGGCCGCCCCGCAGGAAATACCGGAGAGGATCCCTTCCTCCCGCGCCAAGCGCCGCGCCATCGCCACGGCCTCGGCGCTACTAACCTGTTCCACGCGGTCCACGAGACCAAGATCCAGCGTGTCGGGAATAAAGCCGGCGCCAATACCCTGGATTTTATGCGCGCCCGGCTTGAGTTTCTGCCCGGCCAGCGACTGCGTAATCACCGGACTTTCCTCCGGTTCCACCGCCACGGATATGAGCGCCCTGCCTTTTGTCCGCTTGAAATACCGCGAAATACCGGTGATCGTTCCACCGGTCCCTACCCCGGCCACCAGAACGTCCACAGTGCCTTCGGTGTCATTCCAGATTTCAGGGCCAGTGGTTTGCTCATGAATGGAAGGGTTGGCCGGATTCTTGAACTGCTGGGGCAAGAAATATTTCTGCGGATCGGAAGCCGCCAGCTCCTCGGCGCGGACTATGGCGCCTTGCATGCCTTCTGCGCCAGGTGTCAGGATCAGACGCGCGCCAAAGGCCGCCAGGATCTGGCGACGTTCGATGCTCATTGTTTCCGGCATGGCCAGCGTCAGCGGATAGCCGCGGGCCGCCGCAACATAGGCCAGGGCAATGCCCGTATTGCCGCTGGTCGGTTCGACAATCCTCATACCCGGCTTGAGCGCGCCGCGTTTTTCCGCGTCCCAGATCATGGCCGCGCCAATCCGGCACTTGACCGAATAAGCGGGATTACGCCCCTCAATCTTGGCCAGGACCGTGGCCTTGAGACCCTGTGTGACACGATTCAGTCGGACCAGCGGCGTGTTGCCGATGGACCTGGAATTATCATCAAAAATACGGCGCATGCCGAAACTTCCCTGATTTCATCTTGACCGGTAATTTATCGGTTTAGCCAATTTTAAAAAGATCTTTTGCCAGGATTACAGGATGACATGTGGTTTTCTGGTTCAAGGTTGACATGCGGATGGAGATCCACTCAATCCCACAACCAGAACATCCTATACCAGGGAGTTGCAACGACTGGCCACTCATTTACATAACAATCATGGGCCTCGACTTTAATCCTTGCTTCCACCGGCCGCGGCACGCTTTCCATCTTCAAGACTATATCCTGCGGCCGGGCCTTCCTGTTGAACACGAAAGTTACCCGCCTGGCGCCATTTTGCCACGTTGCGGTCTCAACATCACCAGCCTCAACTTTGACAAGGTTCGCGATCTTCTCGCCATTCACAAAAAAATCCTCATATCCGGCCAAAAGCACATGCGCCTCTTTTATCGGCAGGGTCAACTGGTCATCCAGTCCCCATATGCCCGTAAAGGACCAGCCGAAGCTCCGGCATACGGCTACCGTCCGCACAATGTCATTCTTTAGATTGGGCAGTTCGGCATATACCCGGTTGGCGTCACAACCATACATCCATTGATCCGCGTAGGGAAACACGTTGAGCTGGAAAAGCATCCTGGGGGGAGCCTGCTTTCCCGGCATACCCTTCGCAAGAACAGAGCTGAATTCATCCGCCGCTTGCACCGGGATGGGAGCAAAGTACCGTTGCATAGCGAAGTCCAGCAAGGGCGCCGCCATGATCCAGTCAACTCCATAGGCCTGCCGGCTGTAATCGCCGGGACCCCCGCTGTAGATGCCAAAAGTGGCTTTGGGGTTGCCGGCCCTGGCGGCCTGGCTCGTCAAGCGCCACAGTTCAACATTCTGGCGACAGCGGAAATCAATCCATTTCTCATACAAGGCATCGGCGCAACATTCCTCGACGCTGGGCACATGATCAAGTCCGATGCCGGCTTGGAAAGCCTTGCGGCATCGCTCACAGATACAGCATCCACTCCAGCGGCGGGAACCGTCCTTGTTCGGAAGTGATTTTATATATGGCGCGGCATTGACTTCATAATCGTAGAAGACACCATCCAGATCGTTTATTTTCACGCTTCGCGTGATCGCATCCAGGTGATATTGCAACCATGGATTTTCATTCTCCAGATAATGCGTGGGGCAAATGCGCGGATAGACCGGTCTGCCACCCTGTGGATCAACTGCCGCAAATTGTGGATTGTCCTTAAGATAGGATTCCGAGTTTTTATCAGCACATAGAAAATTCACATAGGTTCGGACCCGCATCCCCAGGCGCTTGGCCGCCTGCGCAACCGGAATGGACAAAGATCCTTCCGCAAAGGGCGCATCGTAAACCGGGAACACCATCGTCGGCTCAATGGCATTCAAGCCCCAGGCATGGAGCTTTTCGACATAGAGCGTCTGGATGGGCAAAGTTTCCCGATCAAGATGGGTTTCGCATATCCATGCGGAGGCGTCAATGACCTTGGGTGCAACCCGCGCCTTGGCCGCGACCAGTGCAAGCTCGCCCTTTGCATACACTTTGCCATCCTTGCCTTCGATTCTCCAGAAGAGCTTGTCCGGAAGGGTAATCTTAGAGGCAATGTCAAAGACAAAAGTCCGCGTATAAAAGACTTTTTTCGTCAATGCTTCCTTAACTGAAATGCCCGGGCCTCCGATCCCCTCGCCCTTGGCCTGGCATTCAATTGTATATTTCCGGCCTGGAATCAACTTCACTCTATCACCGCCTGTCTTGGCGGGATCCGCGGAGAGCCAGCAAGTGGATTGGCCTTTCCCAAGTTTCATGACCACCGGTTCCTTGGGATGAAAATTGAAAATTGTCTTGCCGCTGTCGGATTCCATGATTTTGAGACTCCGGAAAGACAAGGTTCCGGATTGGGTCGGATTCGAGGCCCACTTCAAGAGCAACGGCACGACGGCAACATGGTCATCGGAAACCTGCGTCTCCTTGCGAAATGTTTTCCAGTCAAACGTCCCGGAGAATTTAATCATCGGCACATATACGGTGCCGGCCCTGTTTTGATGACAGAGATGCAGTTCCATCCCATCAATAGCCTGCAGAAGATCGGGCCTGTAGGACAGCTCCATGCGTTGCTTCCCATCCGCGGCAAGTTCCTTGATGGTTTCGCCGGCCGCTTCGACCCTGCCATTCTGATCCGTGGCCAGAACCTGCAACCGGCTGAGGCTGAGCGTTGCCGGTAAATTCAACACCAGATTATACTCTTCAACCGGCAAGCCCGCGATATAGGGGAGTTGGGGATGGAGCATCAGCTTGCCGCCCGCCTCAACCGCTATCCTGCTTGCAAAAAAAGGACTTGGAGCGGCAATGTCTTTCTCCTTTTGCTCCGCCGCAAAGCTGTTCAAAACATGCAATCCGATCAATAAGGCCATGACTCCGCGCAACCGGCCCCTTTGCGAAGGCAACAGATCCAGATTGCCAAGTTGATTTTTTTGGGAATATTGGCGCGCCGGCATTGATGATCTCCTCGTTTATGCTTGATTTGGCCTTCTGTAAAATGACCTGAAAACACACCCGCGCGATGGGCGGGCATTGTTAAACAGTTTATCCTGAAGGTTAATCCTGTCAAATCCTATTTCACGGTTAAATTTTACTATCTAACAAAAACCCCGTGAATTCAAGCGCCGATCATTGCCGCCGATTAAAGAATCGGGAAAAAGTTCAATACTCCGCGGGAAGAGCGGCGACTTCGGCCAGGGAAAAGACCGGACCGTCAATACATACATATTTCGGCCCGATATTGCACCGACCGCATTTGCCGATCCCGCATTTCATGCGCATCTCGAAGGAAAGATATGTGGCCTCGCTCTTAAATCCCAGCTTGGCCAATTCAGGGATCGTGTATTTCAACATCACCGGCGGACCGCAGATCAGGCAGACCGCATCCAGCGGCGACGGCTTGACCGCGGCCACCACCGCCGGGACAAAACCAACTTTGCCCTTCCATGCCGGCGCTTGATTGTCCACGGTCAGGGTCACCGCGATGTCCTTGCGCTGTGACCACGCGGTGAATTCATTCTTGTAGCAGAGCTCGCCGGGGCTCCGGGCGCCGTAAATCACCGTGATGTTTTTCACAGACGACCGGATGTCCGGATGCAAAAGATACCGGATGGTTGCACGCAAAGTAGTCACCGCGAACCCGCCGCTGATGATGACGATATTTTTTCCGGCCATTTTCTCCATGGGGAAGCCATTCCCCATCGGACCCCGGATGCCGATGGGCCGGCCCGGCTCGGAATTGTGCAGTTCGGTGGTCACCACGCCGGCGGAATATTGTTTGACCGTGAACTCCACATAATCGCGGTCCAAAGGCGACGACGCAATTCCAATGGGGCTTTCGCCGAAACCTAACAGTGACAGTTCCGCAAACTGGCCGACCCGGAAATCGAAATGCCGGCGGTCCTCCGGATTCCGGAAAACCAGCCGGAAGGTCTTGATGTCGCGCGCCTCGTTTTCGATGGTCACCCGGTCAATGACGACCGGATACGGGATGTAGGGATTGGTTTGCATGTTTAAATTAGGTCCGGCCGTGGCCGGACAACTTTGACAAAAGATTGGCCACAAAAAGGCACAAGATTCACAAATATGATAAATGAACGCGCTTTTTTGTGCATCTTTGTGGCTAATTATTCAGGCTGTGTTTTAAAAAGGTCTTGGATTTCCTTCAAAATCTGCCGCACGTCGTTATGTACCGGGCAGGCCGCAATACATCGGCCGCATCCGACGCAAAACGGAATGTGAAATCTGCCAACGCCGTAACTGAATTTGTGCATGATCCGTTGGCGGGAGCGCTCTTTCTGGGACGTCCGCGGATTATGCCCCGAGGCATGCCGGGTGAACAGGTCGAACTGGCAGGTATCCCAAACCCGGACGCGGACGCCGTCCATACCCCGCGTTTCCTCCTGGATATCAAAGCAATGGCAGGTCGGACACAGAAACGCGCAGGCGCCGCACCCGACGCACGGCTCATGGATCCGGTCCCAGAGATCGGAATTGAAAATCGTTTCAAGATTACGCTGAATGGCCGCCATATCCAGGTGCGGCGTGATGCGCGCTTGCGACAGCTTGCGCGCTTGAGCAATTGCCGCCCGATCTTCCGCCCCGGCTGACATAAAATGCTCGAACGCCGGTTTCAACGCCGCGCCCTTGTCGGTCAGGATTTCCAACGCCATACGATTTCCCGCCAGCGGAACAAGAAACGCGTCGCAATCACGGTTATCCATGGGATCAATGCCAAGTTCACGGCAGAATACAAGTGGACTCGGCCTCCATAGCCCCTTCGGCGCAGGAGGCTCATCCTCGGTAAACCCGCGGCCGATCAGGGTCGTCACGGCGCGCCGCTCCAGGTAAGGCTGGTCCGGACTGGGTTCGGCCGAAAAAACGGCGTCCAGCACTTTCACGGCCTGCACATCGCAGGGATGCAGACCCAGTATCACTTGCGGTTCCGGGGACGGAGGTGACGAGATGGTCTCCTTGCCCTTTTCGCGGTGATAACGGAAAAGCACTTCGGTCCGGGGCAACAAGGCCTGCTTGGGCGGCACCAGCGGAATTCCACAGGTCCAATCCACCTTTTCCGGCGCGGCCAGCCACGCAAAAACGCACAACCCATCGTCATTGCGCGTGGGCGCCAGCACCTTGCGCCCCTGCATGAGCGCGCCGACAAACACCGGCAGTTCGGCCAGTGGAATGATTCTGATTTCCTTGGTCATCGGATAAACTCGTTACAATCGTCCGCTTCGTACATGGCCAGGGGCGGCTGGGCCGCCGGATCCATCCCGGCCACGAAACCATACTCCTGTTTCACATGACTGCGGAGATGATCGTTGTATAATCGCAAATCCACGTTCATGGGACACCCGCGCACACAGGCCCCGCATCCCGTGCAGCGTCCTCCCAAATGCATCAGCCGCAAAAGGTGAAACATCATAGCGTCGGAAGGATCATCGGTTCGTCCGACCCATTTCGGTTTGGACGCGTCGGCGAAACACGTCTTGCAGTAACAGGCCGGGCACAGATTTCGGCACGCGTAGCACAAAATGCATTTGCTCATTTCCTTATGAAACCGCTCCCAGCGGCAATCCGGAGAAGCTTTCATTATCGTTTCCATTTCGGGCGTAATTTCCGGCAAGTCCGGCTGGGGCACGGGCGCACCAATCAAGTAATCCGCGATGACCGGATTATGGACCTGGCATTCCCGACAGGCCGTATAAATCATGTTTTCCCGCGACATTTCAAGCTTGCCCACCTGCCGCCGATCAATGACTCCACGGCAAGGCGCGCCGATAACGATCAGATTTTTGCGGTCCACCTGCTTTTCCTGGAGCAATCCCACCACCGATCGGGAATCGCATCCCTTGACTACGATTGCGACTCTGCGATCCTTAAACTTGTGCAGGTAATTTACCAGGTTAATTTCACAGCGGTCGTCAAAAATCAGCGCATCCACCTTCCGTGCCAGGTCTCGTTCCGCGTCCGGTGTCAAGGGTTTGGGTGCATGCATGATAAGCGGCGCGGTTGTCAGGGGCTGGCTGGCGGCCTGGTAACCGATGAAAATATCCGCTTTGCCTGTGGTCAGCAATTCACGGGCAATAGCCTTCAAATCAACCTGTTTGGGAGTGGGCATAATGATCTCAATTTTCGATTTCGGATTTTTCTACAAATCGGAATCTTCCGCAAGCACTATCCGTTCAACTGTGCCCGCATTAGCAATGAAAGATCTCCTCCATATTCGCCCACCATTCACCTTTTGCCCGCGTCGCGAGCGGCTTCTGGCAGGGTTTGCAGATATTCCACCACTTCTGTATGGTGGGATCAGCCGACATTTTCGCCATATCAACCGCCAAGTCGTCCCCGACATATTCGAAGTAGCTGAAAAGATAGCCGTCTTTATGATAAATCGAATAGTTTCGGATGTTGCATTTCTTAATCATTTTTAACACATCCGGCCAAACCTTGGCATGCAGACGCTTATATTCTTTGAATTTCTCCGGCCGCACCTTAAGCACCGTTCCATGGCGTTTCATCGTTCATCTCCTCCCGGAACCTTTTTCGCCAGCCGGCGATTCGGACCCAGGGCCCTGACTTTTTCCGTCACCGCGTTCACGACCTGCGCAAACTTCGCGCCTTCCGCCGCCGAAACCCATGAAAACTGGACGCGCCCATCCTCGACGCCGACAAAGTCCAGCAGTTCCTTTAGCAGACGGAACTTCCGGCGCGCATGGTAATTGCCGGTCAGGTAATGGCAATCCCCCGGATGGCATCCCGAGACAAGGACGCCATCAATGCCCGCCTGGAGTGCCTTGAGAATATAGGCCGGGTTCACGCGCCCGGAACAGGGCACGCGGACGATACGGACATTCGGCGGATATTGCAGGCGGCTGACGCCCGCCAAGTCGGCTCCGGCATACGAGCACCAGTTGCACAAAAACGCCAGAATCCTGGGCTGGAATTCCTTGTTTGCTCTATTTTCCAGGGCATTCATATTTATGCATTTTGCATTGCCTGCCGCTCATAGCGCTGAAATTTCCGCCAGAATCTGCTCATCCGTAAAACCACGCAGGGTGATCGCGCCGCACCGGCAACTGGCACTGCAGGCGCCGCATCCTTTACAAAGCGCCGGATTAATCCTAGCCAACAGGCGGTCGCTCCGGCCGATCCGCTGGACTTCCAGGGTGATGGCCCCAAACGCGCAAACCTGTTCGCACAATCCGCAGGCCGTGCAGCGCTCCGCATCCACATCGCCGATCGTGCCGTATGCCTCCAGTTCGCGCCGTGACAGAAGCACGCACGCCCGGGACGCCGCCGCCAGCGCCTGGGCCGTGGATTCATCCGTGGACTTGGGCGCATGCGCCAGGCCGGCCACATAAATACCGTCGGTCGCAAATTCCACCGGCCGAAGTTTAACATGCGCCTCCAGGAAAAACCCGTCCTGATTCAGCGGCACCTTGAGCTGTTTGGCGAGGACATCATTGGCCTCGCAATCCGCAACCATACCGGTGCTTAGCACAAGCAAATCGGGTTTCAGGGTCAGCGTCTGCCCGAGGATGTGATCTTTCACACTGACAGTGGGCGTCTCTGCCTTCCCGTTCCAAGTCACTTCCGGCCGCGCGCTTAAATCAAACCGCGTGAACAACACCCCTTGGTCGCGGGCTTGGGCGTAGTACTGTTCCCGCAGACCGTAAGTGCGCATATCGCGGTAAAGCACATGCACGTCCACCCGCGGATAGAGCGCCTTGAGCCGGATGGCATTTTGAACCGCCTGGGAACAACAGACGCGACTGCAATAGAGCCGCGGTTCTTCCCGCGAACCAACGCACTGGATCATGACCACCACGGAAGGTTCTTTCTTCAGCCCCTGTTCCAGCCGGCGGCTTAACTCCAATTGGGTAATAATATTCTTATGTTGGCCAAACCCATATTCCGTGGGCTGGTATTCCCTGGCGCCGGTCGCCACGACAATGGCACCGTGCTTAAACACGACGCCGTCGGCAAGCATGGATTCATAATTACCCACAAACCCCTTGATATCCCGGAGCACGGTGCCGACATGTGTCTGGACGCGGGGATGATTCCGAACCTGGGCAATGGTAGCGGAGAGCAAAGCCTGGAGATCACGGCTATCCAAGGTTTTGTGTAATTTCCGCAGATTACCGCCCAATTCCTTGTCCTTTTCAACCAGGCAGACTTTAAAACCCTGGTCAGCGATTGCTAGGGCGGCGGTCATACCGCTTAAGCCCCCGCCAATAACAAGGGCCGCCGGCGTTACCGGCAGGGCAACCGATTTCAGCGGCGCCGCCAGACGGGCAAAAGCCACCGCCATGCGCACCAGGTCCTTGGCCTTGTCAGTTGCCGCCTCAGGTTCCCGCTGATGCACCCAGGAACACTGGTCGCGGATATTGGCCATGACAAACAGATGCGGATTTAATCCCGATTCCTTCAATGTTTCCTGGAACAAGGCCTCATGCGTCCGTGGCGAGCAGGAGGCCACCACGACCCGGTTGAGCCGGTGCTCCTCGATGCGCTGTTTAATGAGTTTCTGGGTGTCCTGGGAACAGGTGTAAAGATTGTGGTCGGCATAGGCGACGCCCGGAAGCGTCGCGGCATAATCCTTCACGGCGGGCACATCCACAACACCGGCGATATTGATGCCGCAATGGCAGATAAACACGCCCACACGCACCGGCTCGCCTGCGATGTTGCGTTCCGGCGGATAGGTCTTGGCGGTAACCAGCGTATTCCGCGCCGGCGCCAAAAGACGGGCGGCCTCGCAGGCGGCCGCACTGGCTTGAATGACGGTCTCCGGAATATCCTTCGGTCCCGTTGCGGCGCCGGCGGCAAAAAGACCCGCCCGCGACGTCGCCAGCGGCCGTAACGGCTCGGTCCAGATGAAGCCGAACGCGTTCAGGTTCACGCCCAGCGCGCGCGCCAGAGCGCGCGTATCCGCGGACGGCGCCAGGCCGACTGAAAGAATCACAAGGTCAAACCGCTCCCGCTGGAGCCGGCCGGATTCATCGGTGAAAACCACCTCGTTCTCGCCCGTTTTTTCATCACGCACAACATCGGCCACGCGCGCGTACTTGAAGACAACACCGTATTCTGACTTGGCACGCTCGACGAACTTGTCAAAATCCTTGCCGAATGCCCGGATATCCATGACAAAAATAGTCGGCTCCACGGAGGATTGATGCTCCTTGGCGATAATGGCTTCTTTGACCGCATACATACAGCAAACGGATGAGCAGTAGCCATTCCGGCAGGAGACGTCCCGGGATCCTACGCATTGCAGGAACGCGATGCGCCGCGGTGCGCGGCCATCCGACGGCCGCACGACATGGCCGCCAAACGGACCCGAGGCGGAGAGCATGCGCTCAAATTCCATGCTGGTCACGACGTCGGGGTTGGTAGTATAGCCCAAGCCATAATCATGATCCGGCACAAAGGGCTCAAATCCCGGCGCGGCGATGACGGCGCCAACTTCCAGCCTCCGCAACCGGTCAGCATCCTGATAACAAATCGCCTTCGCTTCACAGACTTTTTCACAAAGTCCGCAGGCATCGCGGTTCAGCTTGAGGCAGGCCATCGGGTTGATGGCGGGCACATTGGGCACGGCCTGCGGAAACGGCCGTGAAATCGCGCCGATGGCGGTCATCTCCGCGTCGAAGCGGGACAAAAGCGCGCGGGGTTCTTCACCCGCGATTTTCGCCAAATCCAGCAGACGCGAGCCTGTCGGACACACGGAAACACACGCGCCGCACAGCATACAACGCGAACTGACCGACCCGAACGGCGTCGTCACTTTCCGCTCGACGCCGCGATTGCCGAACGAAATGGCTTCCGCCTGGCTGATCTCGCGGCAGGCCCGAACACATAAGCCGCAAAGGATGCAGTCATTAGCCGGATTCGCTTCCAATCGGCCGGACTTTACCCCCAGTTTTTCCGCCATTTCCATTACCACAGAGTTCTGCAGGCAACTGGCCAGGATGAGTTCCATGACCAGAGCGCGGAGTCGCGTCAACCGCTCCGATTCGGTCACAACCTCCAGACCTTCTGTCGCCGGCAAGGTGCAAGATGTGGTCACCTTGCGACGTCCGCCCCGCCCGATGATCTCGACCAGGCACAGGCGGCAGGCGCCGTAGTCAGCGAGAAGCTCGTGATGGCAAAGCGCTGGAATCCAGACGCCGTTGGCCCGGGCAATCCCGAGCACGGACGCACCCGCTTCCGCCTGAAATTTTACGCCGTTGAGGGTCAATGTAATCATGGTTGAATTAGTCCGCCATAGACGGCAACTCATCGCGCCCGGAGGTCGCGATCCACCTTAAGATATTCGCCGTCCAAGGTGGACGCCGACCTCCGTGCGGCGTTTCCGTATCAACTTTTAAATTCCTAATACCGATGTTATTCAACGCTTACCGCATCGAACTTGCACGCTTCCCGGCACTGGCCGCACTTGACACAAACGGCCGGATCTATCACATGCGCCTGTTTTTTATCGCCGGCAATGGCATTGACCGGACAAACACGGCGGCATGCTCCGCAACCGATGCACTTGCCGGCCAGAATCCGGTATTGCACCAGCGCCGGACACACGCCGGCCGGACATTTCCGGTCGCGGATATGGGCCTCGTATTCCGCCCGAAAATAGCGCAGGGTGGACAAAACCGGATTAGGCGCCGAGGTGCCCAGTCCGCACAGCGAGGCATTGGCAATCACGTCGCATAAATCTTCCAGCAGTTCAATATCCCCTTCGCGACCCTGGCCCGCACAGATACGGTTGAGCACCCGCCCCATTTGCTTCAATCCTTCCCGGCAGGACGTGCATTTGCCGCAGGATTCATCCATGAGAAATTCGGTGAAATAGCGCGCCACGTCCACCATGCACGCGCTGTTGTCCATGACGATCATGCCGCCGGACCCCATCATGGATCCGGCCTGCGTCAACGAATCGAAATCAACGGGAATATCAATCAACGCCGCCGGAATACAACCGCCGCTGGGCCCGCCGGTTTGAACGGCCTTCAACTGTTTGCCTTCCGGCACACCGCCGCCGATCCCGTTGACAATATCCTTGAGTTTAATGCCCATCGGCACTTCGACCAGCCCCGAGACCCTGACATTACCAACGAGTGAAAAGACCTTGGTTCCCGTGCTTTTGGGCGCGCCGATGGCGGCAAACCATTCCGCGCCGCGCATGATGATCGCCGGGACATTCGCCCAGGTTTCCACATTATTGAGGACCGTCGGTTTCTCCCACAGGCCGCTTTCCGCCATGTGGATATGTTTGGCCCGCGGCTCGCCCGGCTTGCCTTCAATCGAGGCGATCAGCGCGCTGGATTCACCGCACACGAAGGCGCCACTGCCCCGGGCAATCTTTACGTCAAAATCGAACCCCGACCCCAGAATGTTTTTCCCCAGCAGGCCGCAGGCGCGCGCTTGGGCAATGGCCTGCTCGAGCTGAACGATCGCCAGCGGGTATTCCGTGCGAATATAAACATAACCCTCACAGGCGCCGATGGCATAGGCGCCGATGGCCATGCCTTCCAAAACGCTGTGAGGATCGCCCTCCATGACGCTCCGGTCCATGTAAGCGCCGGGATCGCCTTCATCCGCATTGCAAATGACGTATTTCACCGGCGCCTTGACTTCATGGCAGGACTGCCATTTGCGGCCGGTCTGAAATCCGCCGCCGCCCCGCCCGCGCAACCCCGATTTTGTCACCTCGCCAATAATTCGCTCCGGCGGCATCGTTGTCAGCGCCTGGGCCAGGGCATAATAACCACCCCGGGCAATGTATTCTTCGATATGATCCAGGTCAATGAAACCGCAATTGCGCAGGGCGATCTTCATCTGCTGGGCGAAAAACGGATGACGCGCGTATTCCACGACCCCCGTATAGGCGCCGTTCCCCAGTGCGCGTGCACTGCCGTCCAGCAGAAATTCGTCGCGCTCCATCTTAAAGAGCGCGCCAACAGCATGTTCCCGGCGCTCACGCACCGCCTGCAAAATGTCGGCAACCTGGCCGCCGGTCAAATTGCCATAGACGATCCGGGGCTTTCCCGGCTGATAGACATCCAGCAGGGGTTCTGCTTCGCACAGCCCGATACAGCCGACACGGACAACGGACCAGCCGTCTTCCGGACGCAGGGAACTCCGGACAGCCGCCAGGATTGAATCGGCGCCGCACGCCAGGCCGCAGGAGCCGATGCCGACGCCAAGGCGGACGCCGCTATCCGGGTACAAGCGCTTCAGGCCCGCCTGCTTGAGCAAGTCCAAATCCTGGGGCTTCGCAATCTTCACGTTGGATAATCCTTCAATATCTTTGCAATTTCCGCTTGCTTGACGTTGCCGTAAATCCGCTCATTCACCTTTATAACCGGCGCCAGGCTACAGCACCCGAGGCATCGGACAATTTCCAGGGAAAAGCGCTGTTCCGGCGTGGTTTGTCCCACGTCAATCTTCAATTCCCGCTTGAGCTCGGCAAGCAAACGCGCGGAACCGCGAATATGGCAGGCCGTGCCGTCGCAGAGGCTGATCGTATGCCGGCCGCGCGGAATGAACGAGAACGACTTGTAAAACGTCCCGATGCGATACAACCGGCTGACGGGAATATCAAGCGTCCGGCCAAGATAGCCGATCACTTCCCGCGGCAGATAACGAAGCCGGGCATTCACCTCCTGGAGAACGCGAATCACGGCGTTCGGCGAAGTTCCATGCTCGGCCAGCAAATCATCCACCAGCGTTTTGAATTGCAGATCAATGATGACCGGCTCCTCCTCGGCATCAAAACGCGGTAGATTCCGGGTCGGACACTGTTCCAGACACAAACCGCACCCGGTGCACTTGTTCACATCCACGTAACGGGCCTTCTGTTTTACCTCGACCTGGAAATGTCCGGCCGACCCCGTAATGCCCTGCACTTCGGCCAAAGTCAGCAGTTCGATGTTCCGATGGCGGGCGGCCTCAACAAGCTTCGGCGATAGAATGCACATGGAACAGTCATTCGTCGGAAACGTCTTGTCCAAGCGCGCCATGTTACCGCCAATGGCCGGCGTTGCCTCCACCAGGTACACCTTGAACCCGCTGTCCGCGAGATCCAGTGCCGATTGGATGCCGGCAATGCCGCCGCCAATCACCATAACAGCGCCGGTCATGTTTTGCGATGGTCGGGATGCGATCATGACTTATTATTCGCCAAGTATTCATTCACGCGCTGTTTTAACGCCTCGTACTTCGGACGGTCTGCCGCCAGCAGGGCGGCCGCTTCCCGATGGAGTTTCAGCGTGCATTCGCTGAACCGGGCCAGTTCTTCCGCCATATCGGCCTTGACGTAACCTTCCTTGACCGCCATGGCGCGGAGCGCCTTGATTACATCTCTGAATTTGACATTCTGGGGACACTTGGCATAACAGGCATAACACTGGATGCACTGCCAGAGCATGGGTGAGGCAAGCACCTCGCGCCGCATTCCCAAAAGCACCTGGCGAATGATTTTGCGCGGATTAAAATCATTATTCACGCTTGCCACCGGGCAGACGGCCGTGCAGGTCCCGCAGGCATAACATAGCTTGATATTTTCGCCGCCGGGATAGGCCGCGACATCGAACTTAAACTTCGGGTCCAGATCCTTGCTTGCGATTGTTTCCATAATTGCCTCTTTCTACCCTCCGCGCTACCTCATTCCCGTAGCCGCGCCGGTGACGGCGTGGCTGTTATCGAACTACACCTGCAGAATCACACCCTCACGGGCGCGGCTACAAAACGCGAGCCTACCGTCTCGCGGCTACAACCGTTGCACAATTAGGCGTCTGTCATCCGTCTTCAGACATTCAACGTTCGAAGTTGGATGTTGGGCACTGGACGTTTGCTTTTTTTCTCTTCTCCGGTCTGTCGTCCGTCGTCTGTCTTCGGTCATCCCGACGGAACCGGCCTGGGCGCCAAGCCGGCCTTTTGCACGATCTCGCCCACCTTGCTTTCCCATTCAATCGCCATCAGGTGGATCCCGGCCACACCCTCGATCTGGCGCAAGGCCTGGATCTGCTCGACGCAAATGTTGATACCCTCTGTCTTGGGATCCTTGGATCGCTCCATACGCGCAACATATGTATCAGGCAACTTGACGCCGGCGACATTGTCACGCATGTGTTTAGCCATACCCACGCTCTTAAGCGGTGTCAGCCCGGCCAAAATTTTGCATCGCTGGTGCAATCCGCGCGCGCACACAAGCTCCATCCAGCGCCGGAACCTCTCCATGTCATAAATGCACTGGGTCTGGATAAAATCCACGCCGGCTTCCACCTTTTTTGCAAGGCGCGTGACGCGGAACTCGAACGGATCGGCAAACGGATTGGCGGCGCCGCCGATAAACAAGCGTGGTTCGCGGATTTCGGCCTTGGCCGTGTTCTTGATCGCTTCGCCACATGCAAATATTTTGTTATCCCGCATCTCCCGCACCATCCGGATCAACTGAATGGAGTCCAGATCGAACACATGCCGCGCCGTCGGGTGGTTGCCGAAGCACTGATGATCGCCGGTCAGGCATACCAGGTTGCGGATTCCCAGCAGGTAGGCACTTAGAATATCGGCTTGCATGGCCAGGCGATTGCGATCGCGGCAGGTCATTTGCATGACTGGTTCCAGTCCCAGATCCAACGCCAGTTTGGAAGCGCCCAGGCTTGATACGCGCACAATCGCGGTCTGGTTATCCGTAACATTGACGGCATCCACCCAGCCCCGCAGGTGGTTAGCCTTGGTCTTGATGATTTCCAAATCGGCGCTCTTTGGCGGCCCGAGTTCAGCCGTAACGGCAAATTCGCCCGCCGCCAGCAATTTTTCCAGGTTACTTCCGGATTTATAGGACGGCATATTCATTAGAGCTTTCAGCTATCTGCGGTCAGCTGACCGCTATTTTTGTGCCACATCTTCCCGCGTCAACCGACGCGGTCCGCCGCAATGAGTTTTGGACCAATCCCGCGGTGCGGCCAGATTATTTAAAACATCAAGCTTGCCCAGGGCTTTCAGCCGGTCATGAATCAATTGCCAGGCGCACTCTATGTTTTGCGGATCCACCTCGCACATGCCGTCCTCGGAGCCGCCGCAAGGCCCGTTGGAAAGCGACTTGGAGCATCGGGTCACCGGGCAGATACCGCCAAACACGCCAAGCTGGCAATCCCCGCAGGCCAGGCAGTTTTCCGCCCATTGACCGGCGGCTTCGTTTGTGCCCATGAATTTTGTATTCAGCGCCGGATACACCGGCTTGTCGCCAAAGAGCCGCGCCGCCAGCTGAACCCCCACCCCGCACGCCAGCGATAGAATGGCATCGCAAGACTCCGCCGCTTCGCGCACAGCGTCAAAAAATTCCGCGTCACACTGGCGCTCAATGGTCTGCTCCACCGTTTCGATTTGCTTACTCAGGCGCAGGACGGAAGCCAGTGCCGCCACCTCGCGTTCGCCGCCGGCCAGGCATACCGTAACACAGGTTCCACAGCCCAGCACCAGCACCTTCCGATGGCCCTGGAGCAATCCCAGGATTTCATCAATTGGTTTTTGTTCGGCAATGATCATCGCGCAAACTCGTTAAGAAAGGTTCTTAGTTCTTCATTCTGCATTCTGCATTCTTCATTTCTTCGCCGATTCCACCGTGTTGAACAACAGCATGGTAATGGTCATGGGCCCCACGCCGCCGGGGACCGGTGTAATCAGGCTGGCCTTTTGCTTGACGGCTTCGAAATCAACATCGCCCACCAGGCGGTAACCGGCCTTCTTGGAAGCGTCCTCCACGCGATTGACGCCCACATCAATCACTACCGCCCCTGGTTTGATCATATCCGCCGTAATCGTGTTGGGATGCCCGGCCGCGGCCACGACGATATCCGCCTGACGCGTAAAATAGCCGATATCCTTCGTGCCGGTGTGGCAGATCGTGACCGTGGCGTTAGCCTGGTCATTTTTCTGGACCAGCATGTTGGCTAATGGCTTGCCGACAATGTTGCTCCGACCGACCACAACCACATGCGCGCCTTTCAGCTTGACGCCATTGCGCACCAGCAGTTGGACCACACCATGCGGCGTGCAAGGCAAAAAAGCTTTCTGTCCCAGCACCATTCGGCCGACATTCATGGGGTGAAATCCGTCCACGTCTTTATCCGGGTTAATGGCCAACAAAATTTCATTCTCGTTCAGATGCTTAGGCAAAGGGAGTTGAACCAGAATGCCATGAATCTTCGGGTCGGCATTCATCGTGCGCACCCGTGCCAACAATTCGGTCTGGGTTGTAGTAGCCGGCATGCGATTATCGTCGGAAAACAGCCCGATTTCTTCGCAGGCGCGCTCTTTGGCCGTGACGTAGGACTTTGACGCCGGATCGTCGCCAACCAGGATGACACCCAAACCCGGTGTTACTCCCCGGGCCTTAAGTTTTTGAACTTCCGCCTTCAATTCCGTGCGAATCACATTGGCCACCTGTTTGCCATCAATAATTTTTGCCGTCATGATTTTGCTCCTGATTTTTTCACCACGGATTACTGATTTTACGGATAAGATCGATGAGAGTCAGGCATACGGACCCTATGTCGCCTGCACTCCTTTGTTGGATTTCACGTTGTGATTCCTTCATGCAAATGCAACGCCTTTACCGCTTATCTAATTTCTTGCCTCTGCCTGTAAAATCGATGCGATGCAATTCGGTCTTGCTGAATGGCCGAAAGCGTCCGCCATGAATCCAAAGACCAAAATAGATAGCGGTACCGTCGTTGTTCCATGTCAACCGACTCAACTGACAGCCGTCCGGCTTGGAACGGTCTGGCCAGACTGTGCAATCATTATACCATGTCACACGCTCAATTTCGGTAAAATCAGGATTTGAGACATAGAGATCCGCAAGATACCTGCCCCAGAAGATTGGACCTTTCATCCAAGCAATCTTCTTGCCCGAGGGCGAAAACATAAAAAACTCTTCATGCAGTTCCGGAGTGGTCTGTAGTGCCTTGTTCTTGCCGGAGTGCTTTTGGCCATCCCATGTCCATTCATACATGTAGGGATCCAAACTCTTGCCGCGGTCTGCGGCGTAGAGCAGAGAGTAGGAACCGGAAACATTCCGGTGGATATCATTCGGTTCGTAGTACATCTGGCCGTTGGGTTCCACCGCAAATCTTTCCAGAAGTTGTAATCGGCCATTGCTATCCGGTGCCAGCTCACAGAACACCAGCTTGACAAATCCCCAGCCTTTGCGGGGGTTTCCCTTCTCATAGCGCAGTGGATAGACATACCATTTGCCATCCTCTGAAATCGCCGTATGTTGGAGCCCTTGACCAGGAGCCAGATTTGTCAACCGGTAATAAAGTTTTTTGTCCACATCCAAAGCCCAAAGGTCATTGTCCCATCCGATGCTCGGCGCATTGCGTAGTGGCTTGTGAGAGCTGTGCTCGTTTTCTGCCTTTAAAAAAATAATCGGCAGAAAGGGATGCGCTTCGGGATCGCCCTTCCAGTGAATTTTCGGATCTTTGCCATCCCCGTCCAGCGGGAAATTTATCCCCAAGATGTTATTGCCGTAGCCGGTAAGACAGCGCTTATTGCCACCATTCTCATCCATGATCCACAAGTTCCAGCTCTCACGATCCACATAGACTAAATCTGCATTAGGCAGGTTCGTGCTTTTCCATGCAATCCAACTTGGTCCAACAGCGTTCTCAGCCAGCACCGTGTCCTTTTTCACCTTATAGAGCGAAGGATCGGCAACAGCTTGTGGCTGTTCGCACAAGCTTTTTGAGATTGCCAGTAATATTACCGTGGTCATCAAAACGCTCATCGTTCCGATGTTTTTCATCATCCTCTCCCATCCAACAATGGGATCATCCATATCCCCTCACCATCCGCGCCATCCATGTAATCAGCGGTAAGTAGTTCCATTATTTTAATCATTCCTTCACAAACTGTAAGAACCGCCCGGATTCGAACTCGGTTAGGTGGCCGATTTTTAGCCGCGCGGCGTCAATACCGGCTTTGGCCAGCATATCGCGCAGACGCTCAACCCGCTTGGCGCCGTGATCGGCGCCGACAAGATAGCGGCAATTTTCGCGATGGCATCCCAGGAGCGCCACGTTCCTGGCGCCCCGCTCGAACGCTGTCAGAACATGACGGGCATCCACTTTGCCAAGGCAGGGCACACGGATCAAACGAACAGCAGAACTGTATTCCATTCGGTTGACACCGGCCAGCACGGCCGCCGGCCAGGCGGAATGCTGGCAGGCAAACACCGTCATATCCGGTTCCGCGCCAATATCCGCCCGCATCTGTTCGTCGGTAAAGCGCGGCATTTGGATCGCCAGCGCCGGACACAGCGCGGCGCATAATCCACAGCGCCGGCAAGCCAACGCCGAAACAACTGCCGTTTTATTGGCCGCGTCCACACGCATGGCGCCGTGAGGACAAGTGCGCAGGCACGTCAGACACAACACGCACCGATCGGGATCCACTGTGGGCGCATCCTGCGGCACGAGCGCACGGCCTGATCCAAGCAAAGCCTGAATCGCGGCGGAGGCGGCGGCGGCATCGTTCAGCGCCTCACGGAATTCGTTGTTACCCCGCATCAGGCCAACCACAAACAAACCCAGACGGTTGGTTTGCGTCGTCGTCAGCCAGACATTATCCGCTTGCATCGCGCCTTCGGGTCCACGCCGCAGCATACCGATCGGCGCGCTTAAGTCATTACCGGAACGTAAACGCGCATCTGCCATGACCACGCATTCCACGGATGCCATCACGACGGATCCAGCCTGGATATCGTGGTATTCAATACAAATCTTGTTTGCGGCAACACTGATTTTCGGTTTTTTTTCATATCGCATGATCAGGACGCCGGCTTCCCGCGTCCGGCGATACAGATCTTCCAATCCCCAGGCCGCCACGCGGATATGCCGCGCAAAGAACAGGACCCGGCATTGCCGGTTGCGGGCCAGCCGTTCGGCGGCGGCCAATGCCAGGGCATTGATAGCCCGCCCCTGTTCCGCGGCCAGGTCCAGGAAAATCGCCGCCGATTTCGGCAGGGGCTGATTGGCGCGCAGGCGCTTAGCTAATCCGGCCAAATCCATCACCGCGCCCTCGGGAAGGCCAGCCGGGAACGGGAACGCCTCAAACTCGCCGCAGGCCAGCACCACCGCACCCGCCGTCACATTCCGCGTCTGCTCTCCGGTCATGCTGAAGGTGGCAACAAAACGGCCGGCATCCCCGCTCAAAGAACGCAGGGCGGCATTGCCGACAAAGGTGATGCCCGCGTCCTGGCGGATTTTTTCCTGTATGATAGATACGTGCCGCTGAAACGTTTTTGCGGCTTCGTAACTATCCGCGTCCAGATAACCAAAAAACTCGGCAAACCGGGCGGCATTGCCGCCCAGTTCCGGCGCGCGGCCAGCCAGCGTGACTTTGTGACCCAGCTGTGCCAGATTCAAGGCAGTTTGCATTGCCGCCATGCCTCCACCCAAAATCAGAACGTCGCGGCACATGCGCGCACGTTTTGCGGCAAGCGGCTTCAGCAGGATGGCGCGTTCCACCGCCGCGTTAATTAACATCTTCGCTTTGCGGGTGGCCGCACCGGGATCGGCATGTACCCAGGCGCATTGCTCGCGGATATTGAGACTCGCCGTGAGGTCGGCACGGATACGAACGCGCTTGAGCGCCGCGTTCAGCGTCGGCTCAAAAATCCCGCGTTCACAGGCCGCCAGCACCAATCGGCGGCATCCCTTGGCGGCAACGGCCTTGACCGCCTGGCGGCACGTCTGGGCATCGCACAGGCGCGCGGTCACCTGCACGGCGGCCACGCCTTCCCGCGCGGCAACAGCCTTCGCCAGCTCCTGAAAATCCAGGCGTTTGGCAAGGGTCCCGGCGCAATCGCACAGGATCACGCCAATGCCGCTTTTTGACTTTTTACCAGATGACGTCACACCATAATCCTTGTTAGCCTGCCTTCCGCCTCCTGCCTCCTGCCTTCTACCTTCCGCCTCCTGCCTTCTGCCTTCTGCCTTCTACCTTCCGCCTTCTGCCTTCCGCCTTCTACCTTCCGCCTTCTGCCTTCTACCTTCCGCCTTCTACCTTCCGCCTTCTGCCTTCTGCCTTCTGCCTTCTGCCTTCCGCCTTCTGCCTTCCGCCTTCCGCCTGTTTTAAAATCTCGGCGCACACGGCTTCCGCCTGGCCGATGGTTGCGGCAATATCCTGCGGATAAACGCAGGTTCCGGCAACAAATATGTTTGGGCGTTGCGTCTGTGGCAAGCCCGCCGCCCCCTTGATCCCCAGAAAACCACGTTCATCCACCGCCAGCCGCAAGCAATCGGCCAACTCCCGCGCCGCCGGCGCGGGACGGATGCCAATGGAAAGAACGACCAGATCGAACTCCGCCGTCGTAACGACGCCTTTCGTTTGATCTTCATACGCAACGACAACCGCCCCCTCTAAACCGGCCGTGATCTCCACCGGCCGCGCGCGGATAAAGGTCATCGTCTTCCGGCAGGCCGTATAAAAGGACTCGAAGTCTTGGCCGAAATTCTGGATATCCATGTAAAACACGGTGACCGCCGTCTCAGGGACATCGGACTGCATGCGGCGCGCAATACGCAGGGCATAAGCACAACAGACCGTCGAACAATAATTCGTGTCCTCCGGCCGGCGATGGGCATGTTCACTGCGCGACCCAACACACTGGATAAAGGCCACGCGGCCGGGCGCACGGCCGTCGGACAAGCGCGTGATGCACTGCTGACCGGCTAATTGATGTTCGGCGTCCAGCCCGGAGATGACATTGGGAATCACGCCATAACCGAAAGTTCCCTTTTGACCGGGATTGAAGGGCGCATGGCCCGTGGCCACTACCACGGCATCCACATCCAGTTCGCGCTGTTGCGCCGGCTCTTTCCAATCAATCGCCTGGACCGGACAGGCCTTGGCGCATAGGTTGCAAGACTTGCCACGGGTGCGGCGGCACAGCGGCAAGTCAATGACCGGCACGCCGCCATACAGCGCCGGGTTCTTTATGGAAATGCAATGCTCCGGGCAAACGGACGCGCAGATGCCACAGCCGATGCACCGCTCACGGCAGATGATATTGGGAGCAGTTCGCAGTGTGGCGCGATAGGCGGCGCCGTTATTACCCGGCGCCAGCGCCACCAGTTCGGAACGGGTATTGAGCCGCACATGCGGAGCGTGGAGTGCGGCCTTGAGCCGATCCGTGGCCGTGCAGACGTGACAACGCAGGCAAGTATCGGCGGCTTTACAGCCCATGGCCGCCGCCTGGCCGCCAATAACCGGCTCTTTTTCCACCCATTGCACGTCAATACCGGCGCGCCCCAGGCGCTCTGCAACCGTTGCCCCGGCAATGCCGCCGCCAAGCACCAGCACACACCGAATGTTTTTTTTTGATTTCGTCGTCATGACGCTTAAGGATCCTTGTGAACAGTGACAAATGTGCCAGATTACCTGTCAATCAATCTTGCATATTCCTGCAATTAAGTGGTATATTCTTGCATCTTAAGGCTGGCGTATCGCTACGTGGTGCCGCTGAAGATCGTCACTCCCTTTTCTCCGGGCTGTCGTCTGTCATCTATCGTCCGGCCTTCATTTCTCGGCCTTGTTCAAATCCTGCTCAATATTGCGGGTGAAATCCTGGGTCAGGTAATCGAAGGTCATGGGGAGCGACAGTTCCATCCGTGAGATGAACTGCACACCGATGCGTCCACGGCGGGGACGGCATTCAAGCACATGCCCGCCGCAGGTTAAATCGGCGGAAAGAAAATGCAAATGCAGTCCCGGCACATTAACCGAACTCATGAATGACGGCGTAAAGAAGCCCGCCAGCGTCCCGGCCACGTTCCGGAACTCGAATACCGGCTGGTCTTTGGCCACCTCCGCCAGGGGACGATAATTTTCCTGCTTTGGCACCGAGCGTGTTTTCACGTAGGCAAAAACGCCTTCCATGCGAATGGCATAAAAAAGATTGGGCGAGGGCAGAAGACGCTGGACGAGGTCCAGAAACGCCGGATAATCCATTTCCTGCGCCACGTCCTCGTGACTGATTGGCCGATAAAACGTGACGCAGGCGAACGGCGTCCGGCAGTCATCATTAATGACCGCCACGCGGCCTTCCGAGTTCACCTGGTACACGACGCCATCGAGCAGGATCATTTCCCCGTCCAGGTTGTCAAACGTGCCCAGGCCGAAATCGCCGTGCCGCTTGATTTCCCGCAAAGGCACTTTTTCCTCGTAAAGCCCTTCCACCAAAGCGTTGACCGGCGCACACATGTAGAGCGAGCTTGCAACCGGCGACGATTTGGGTTGTGATGTCATATCGTACCACTGTTAACCCTGAATGCAATTTTTTGCCATTACAAGGTAATTGTCAATCCGTCATAAGCCACGTTAATGCCGTGCGGTTTAAAGAATTTACACAAGTCCTTGTGCAGGATTTTTCCATTATGGGAAAAGTGATTGACGAAAACCGGCGTCTGGCCGGTAAGCGCGCCGATTTCCCGGAGCTTGTCCCGGAACTCCACGGCGGTATTGGCGCCAAGATGCCCGCCATTACGGTAATTAATATACAGCGGATTTATGCCCCCGGTACACTCAATCACCGCCGCGCTGAGTTTGAAATTCCGGATCCGCTTCCACGAGCTCTGCGGCCACCAGCCGGTGTCATTGGCGATCAGGACATACTTGGAATTCCGCCCGATTACATAATTAAGCGCCTGTTCACCCTGGATCTCCAGGCAATGCCGTGCGGCAAACGGATAAATTTCCAGGTCATCATCCATGATTTTACGGCCCGCGCGAATCGCGTGCGGCTCCAGCATCAACGACGCGAAAGACAGTTTCGTCCTTTTCTTGATTGCTTCCATGATCTTGTTCGTGCCGAATATCTTGACGCTGGCAGAGACCGCCGAAAACCCCTTCTTTCTCCATTGCAGGTCAACCGGGTTAAAATGGTCGGCGTGCGAATGCGTAAATAATATCCGTTTTATCCGTGGTAGCTTGATATTGAAATCAATCACCTGGTAAAAGGCATCCGGCCCGAAATCAACCATTGTGTCATGATCGATCAGGTAAGATGAACGCCGCCTGATATCCTTGCCGCCGTTTTTCCGTGCCGTACGGCAGGTGGCGCATTCACACCACAGCGCCGGGACCGCTTCCGCGGCGGCACTACCTAATACTTTCAGTATCATTTATTCTCCTAATGGAAGGCCGTGGTCAAGGCATCTACCACCACCAGGGTCGTGTGCAGGTAAAACGCTTGGTTGACGTAATCCCCATAAAAACCCCGGTGTTGTTCATAATTGCCCCACTTGCCGGCCGGCCGCTGGCTTTGCAACAGGTACCGGAGTGATTCCTGATATACCGGCAAGTCGGTAAAATGTAAATAACGCAGACATGAAGTCAATTCGGCGGTGATGTCGGCATCGTCCTGGCTGATGCCGAACGCGGTTAAGTCGGCTAACAGGGGGCGCAGATAGGCCTTGTCCGGCTCCGCAAAAAAATCGGCATCTAATTTCTCGCCAAATTCGAACGGCACAAAAATTTCATGGGTCAGGCTGTATATTTCCATCCTGTTTTGCTTGAACCAGGCAGGATCGTGGCGGGCGGCAATGACGCCGGCCTGAAACGCGGCTTGCAGGGGAAAGGGTTCTACCAACCCGAAATGCCGGTAATATAAATGAAAGGCCATGCGCTGATCGACGCCGCGATATTTCATCTGGGCATTGAGCCGCGGCAAAATCTTGAGAATCTCCTGACGATAAAGCCTGGTATCCAGTCCGAAGCGGTCCATCAGAAAGGCCGCGCGCAGATAAGAAGTGGAGTCTTCCTTGAATTGCCGGTCGGTAACGCGTAGCATATCATGGTATCCCGGCGCGGCCGTCTGCGCCGTAATGCTGATGATGCGTTCCTGCAAAGCTTTTTTTTCGCCGGCTAAGGCAACGTTATAAAGCCTCAGGTAGACATCCAGCAGTTCAACCAGTTTTTTCTTGCCCTTGATGCCACGGACGCGCAGGTCGGTTGGATTAACCTCCAGGGTGTCTAACCAGCTTCGTGTCCGGACGAGTGCTTCCCGATAGCACGCCTGGTTAGCGTCCAGGAACGTGTTTATCATGCCGCGCGAGTCCAAGGCCGTGCGGGCGGAAGCATTAGAGGCAACACCTGTTAGTCCGCCACAAGTGGCGACTGTTTCATATGGGAGGCGTCCGGAAACCGCCGGACGCGGCGGCGGATCGGCCATGTCGGTCGCGGCGCGTAGCGCCTCTCCCACCAAGATTGATTTCCCTACGCCTATATTTTCGGTTGACTGCGTGGCGGCAAGACCGGGCTGATCGGATAATGGCGCGGCGCCAACCACGCCTTTGAGCGCCAGGGCTATCGCCATGATAACGCCCCACCGCATTAGGCCCTGATCGGCCCGGTTGTCATGCCGCCGCATACTGTTTGCCTCCACCTGGAATGGTTTAAACTGCCCGGACCTAAAAATTCCCAGCCATGGCGCCCAACTATTTGACAGCGCATGTTATGCCTTGGAATCAGCATGGTTCAAGCACATAATCCAATCCCGCCCCGGCCGCCTCGTCACTGCCCCATTATTAATTAATAGTTTATTTGCTTGACAAAATTCAATAAAAGCGTATTTTTAGCTTAATTAATAAACAAATGACCTCTATGTGCGGCTATAATGATTAAAAAACAAAGCAATAAGACATCGTTTTACAAATCACTGCTGATTGCGCATGTGCGGCGTTATGGCGCTGTTTCCAGGACGCAACTGGGAAAATCAACGCATATTCGCATGCCAGTTGTTACCGCCCTGGTCAGGGATTTAATCGAACGGGGGGTCCTGGTTGAGTCCGGGCGAAGCGCCACGGGGCGCGGCCGCAAGCAGATCTTATTAAGCCTGAATGGGCGCCACGGTTTTGTCGTGGGCATTGAATTCAATTGCGACCATATGCTTGCGGTTGGCGTGGACGTATGCGGCAACGTCGTGGCGAAGCAGAGCATAGCCATGCCGGCCCAAAAGACAAATACCACTATTGTAAAGGAATTGATCTCCCTGGCAGAGTCCGTAATCAAGGAATCCGGCTACAAACGATCGGCGCTGAAAGGGATCGGGGTTGCTGATCCGGGGATTGTTAACTCCGAGGAGGGCGTATCACTGATGTGCACACTCATGCCGGAATGGCGCAATGTGCCCTTGCGCCGTCTGGTCGAATCCCGTTTTGCCGTTCCTGTTCTTTTGGATGAAAACACCCGCGCCAAAACTCTTTGTGAACACCGCCACGGCGCGGGCCGGGGCTTTCAGCATCTGCTTCTCATTGACGTGGGCAGTGGCGTCGGATGCGGCATTATTATTGACGGCCAGTTATATCGCGGACATACCAACATGGCCGGCGAATTGGGGCATGTCCGGGTTGTGGAAAACGGGCTTATCTGCAATTGCGGCAGTTCGGGCTGTCTGGAAACGGTGGCCGCATATCCGGCCATTATCCGCCAGGTGATCAAGGCCTTGCGGGACGGCGCCCAATCCGTGATTGCCGAACTGGCCAGCCATCGCCCGGAAGCCATTTCAATGGTCCACGTTTTTGAGGCGGCCGGACAAGGCGACAAGCTGGCGATGGGGCTGTTGGATCAGGCGGTCCGTTATTTGGGCCAGGCCATTGCCAATGCGGTGAATCTTTTCAATCCGGAGGTTGTCCTGCTGGATGCGAGCATGGCCGGAGCGGAGAACTTGATGGTAACACCGATCAGGCAGATCATTCATCGCCAAGTCATTACCATGGCCGGCAACACACCCGCCGTGCGCGTGGCGAAAATAGGCGCGGAAGCCGCCGCCTGGGGCGCGGCCATGCTCATGCTGGATCAATTGTTCGACAGCACGGCAGGAATTGTCGAAAACGCAGGCATAAACAGGTAAGAACAACACAACAACAGGAGGGTCACGCAATGGGCGAAGCAAAGAACATCACGGCAGGGTACGATTTCGGCGATGGCGTTCCGATCAAGGTCCGCTATATTTTCCGCGGCACACCCTACGGCAAGGAGGAACTGGCGGCCGTCAAGGAGGCCTTTAAGGGCGGCACACTGACCATGGGTCCGCAAGTTGAGGCTTTTGAGAAGGAATTTGCCAGGTATGTGGGCTGTAAGCATGCCTTCGCGGTCAGTAATTGCACGACCGCCATGCACGTTGTGACCCAGATGCTGGACCTGGGGCCGGGCGCTGAAGTGATTACGACGCCCAACACGTTCATTGCCACCAGCCTGGTAATCGTGAAGGAAGGCGCCACACCGGTCTATGCCGATATTGATCCGCGCACCCACAACATTGATCCGGCATCCATCGAAAAGAAAATCACCAGGCGCACAAAGGCCATTTACATTGTGCATTACGGCGGGCAATCCTGCGACATGGACGCCATCATGCGCATATCCCGAAAATACAAAATCCCCGTCATGGAAGATTGCGCCCATGCGCTGGGCACGCGCTTCCATGGCAAGCATGCGGGGACCTTCGGCGTAGCGGGCTGTTTCTCTTTCCACTCGCTGAAGAACATCACAACTTGCGGCGAAGGCGGCATGATCACGATCAATGATGACCGCTGGGTGGAACCGATCAAGATGTTGCGTTGCATGAATATTCACCATTGGCGTGACAAAGACGCGGCGCGGTTAATGAAGGAATACGGGGTTCACAAGAAAGACCGTGAATACTGGCTGCCGTCGCATTTCGACGTGGAAGACGTGAACGGCCGCTGGGGCATGAACTACCGGATGAACGAAGTGTCGGCCGCCGTGGGCCGCGTCCAGTTAAGCAAAGTGAACAAGTTCGTGGCGCGCCGGCGCGAGTGCGCGCACTATTTGAACAAACACCTGCAAGGCATTCCAGGCATTACTCCGGTGTTTGAGGATCCGCGCGGGTTCCATTCCTACCACCTCTACACGCTTTGCGTGGAAGAAAAGGCGCTCGGCGCCAGCCGCGACGCCTTTATGCGAGCCTTGTATTACAAGGAAGGTATCCAGGGCATCCAGCATTACCAGCCAACCTATGATTTTACCGGCTTTCGCAAGCTGGGTCATAAGGGCCGGCAATGCCCGGAGGCTGAGCGTTTCTTCTATCACCGCGAGACGAATTTGCCCATGCATCCCATGTTGACCAATCGCGAATTGCAAGATATGGTCCACGGCATTCGCCGGGCGGCCGAACAGGTGCGCGGAACAGGCTTGCGCTGATTGTTGGCGAAGGATGCCGCCACAGCAACTGAATATTATAACCACAAAGAACGCATAGACCGCAAAGATAAGTCAAAAAACTATCGTTCTCTGTGCTCTTTGTGTTCTTTGCGGTTAATATATAACCAATTCATTATCGTTTGGACATCTAACGCGGGCTTACGCCCACAACCCAAAAAATCGAACCACTGATGGACACAGATCCCGACCTCGCAGAGAGTCGGGACAGATAAAGAAACATGTTTTCTTAAAAATGAGAGTCTCCGTGCTTCTTGTCAATATCCGTGTCAATCCGTGTTCATCCGTGGTTATCTTGTTTTTCTTAGCTGTTCCTGATGTATTAGGTACTAATGGAGGGTCAAACTATGGCAACGAAAATCAAATGGGGCGTCATCGGCTGCGGCGGCATTGCCGCGCGCCGGACGATCCCGGAATTCAAAAAAATGGTTTCGAACGCGGAATTGGTTTCGGTCATGGATATTTCTGCCGAGCGTGCCCGGGAAGTTGCACAGCAATTCGGCATTCCGCACTGGTGCGCCACGGAGCGCGAACTGCTCAAGCAGGCGATAGACGCGGTTTATATTGCCACGCCGCCGAACATGCACTGCCGCCAGGTTATCCAGGCGGCCAAAGCCGGCAAGCATATTCTTTGCGAAAAGCCCATCGCCGTCTCGATCCGGGAAGTGGAGCGTATGGAAGCGGCCTGCCGGAAAGCCGGTGTAAAATTCATGCTGGGCTTCTGTATGCGCAATAATGTGTATCACAAAAAAGCGCGCGAACTGGTTCAGTCCGGCACTTTGGGCCAGATGGTCATGGGCCGTGCCGAGCTGACCTGCTGGTATCCGCCGATTCCCGGCGCCTGGCGCCAGGATCTTGCCGTCAGCCACGGCGGGGCCCTGATTGACATGGGCACGCACTGTTTAGACATCCTCGAATGGATTATGGCAACCCCGATCGTGGAAGTCACGGGCTTCCAGGACCAGCGCACGCACAAATATGCCACGCCGATTGAAGATACGTCAACAATCTTAGCCCGGTTTGAAAACGGGGCCCATGGGATCATTGATAATTATTTCAATCTTCCCGATGCGGTCGCCCAAAACAGCCTGGAATTATACGGAACCAAAGGGACGCTCATTGGCCAGGGCACAATCGGCCAGGATCCCACGGGAAAAATGTTCAGCATCCTGCAGGCGGAAGAGACGGGCTATGACGCCAACCAGGTGCGCAATGTGGAGGCGCAACGGCAGGAATATCACCTGGAAGGCATCGGACTTTATGGTCAGATGATTGATGTTTTCAGCCGCTGTATCATGGACAATACCGAGCCGCCCGTCACGCTGGCCGATGGCCGCCATTCCGTCGCCGTCGTCCTGGCTATTTACGAGGCGATCCGCAAACGGAAGGTGGTCAAGGTCAGGGAATGACGTGTGGGAGTAATGGCGTATGGGAGTATGGGAGTATGGGAGTATGGGAGTAAGGGTGTAAGGGAATAAAAAGATTTTTTCCAGCACTCCCACACACCGTTACACCCATATTCCCATACTTGGATAATTGAAAGATCGCAAACCAGTAGCATCCCATAGGATGCTTTGGCTGAGGGCTGTGGGCTATTGACTGTGGGAAAACCCCAATAAAACCGAGGGCCATGAAGGACCATTATCAAAACCGCAGTCCCGGTTTTTCCCATCTGTGTTTATTCTGTTCCGACCCACAGCCTACAGCCTACAGTCCACAGCCCATGGCGTCCCTGCGGGACGCCAGTGATCGCAAACTATAAGAAAGGAATCCTCTGCTATGCCAGCTACTTCCAAATCTCAGAACAATCCGTTCCCGGTCATGGAACGCATGACGGTAAAACTCGTGCGCGAATATCTGGAGAAAAAACATTCGATTATTGTGCCGATCGGCGTCATTGAGCAACATGGTTACCATTTGCCGCTCAAGACGGACGCCTTGCTCGCGGAAAACATTGGGCGGCTGATCGGCGAGCGCGCGGGCATTCTCGTGGCGCCGGTCATCTATTCGTCATTTTCCGGCGGCGGGTTGCCCGGCACCATCAACATCTCGCCGGCGGTAATGTCGCTGGTGGTCAGCGACACGCTTTTGTCGCTGGCGTCGCAGGGATTCCGGAATTTTTACCTGTTGCTCTGTCACGGCGGTAGCGAGAATGACCTGGCGTTGGATAACGCGCTGAAACTGCTTTTGCGCACAAACCCCGCTTTTTCAAAAGTCATGATCGCGCTTATGCCGGTGTGGAAATTCGGGTCGGCTAATGGCTGGAAAAAGGCCATCGCCGAGCACGACTGGCATGCCGGCTGGCTGGAAACCTCGATAGTCATGGCCCTGGCGCCGGACTGGGTGCGCATGCAGGATCTGGCGCTGGATCCGGAACCATTGCTAAGCCAGCAGATCGAACATCCGGACAATTACCAGCATGCCGAAAAAATCGTGGATGACCCCATGGTGGTGGCACGCCAAGGCCAGCGGCCCGAGATCAAGGTCGGCGTCATGGGCCATCCGGAATCGGCCAGTCCCGAGCTCGGCCAAAAAATTGTCGAAGATATCGTCCAGGATGCGGCCCAAAAAATCACTGAGCTGGAAGCCAAAGCCGACGGCGTGTACAAGGAAGTCGGTTGGACACCGGACCCGATTCTATTGACTTGAACCCGGCGACTAATCCGGTGTTCGGAGTTCGGGGCCTAAAAATAAAGACCAACCGGGTCACCGCTCCACGCCATACTCGTTTTTCCAAAGCGCTCTGGTGCTTAATTTTTACGCTTGCACCTCCCCGGCAAACCGGTATGGTATGGTTTTCTTTGGCAGGGGGGAGTAGCGCAATTGGTTAGAGCATCGGCTTGTCACGCCGAAGGTTGCGGGTTCGAGCCCCGTCTCTCCCGCCACGCTTCGCCCTTCGGGCTACGCGTGGCGCAGCCACGCAAGCACCAAAGGGCGAAGCGTGCCTTGCGTAGTCCGGCAACAGCCGGACGAAGCACGGGCAACGAAGCACGGACCATGTATTTTGTCTACATCCTGCGTAGCATCAGTTCCCCCGATTAAACCTACGTGGGTTTCACGGAAAACGTGGAAGCACGGGTTAAAAACACAATGAAGGGGGTAATGTTTCCACGGCCAAGTACCGGCCATGGAAACTGGTCTTCTACTGTGCGTTTGACGACAAATTCCGCGCGCTTGCGTTCGAAACTTACCTGAAATCCCATTCGGGAAAAGCATTTTCCGCCAAACGACTTCTCTGACTTGCCCTGCGTAGTCCGGCAACAGCCGGACGAAACACACCGCAAAATCACATGCGGGCGCGTTCGTTTTTTTACTTTGCTTAAATGGGCATACCCATTATCCTGTTCAGCCACGCGCGCTTTGCAAGAAAGTTGCAACCAGGTATAAGAAACGCCCCTATGCATCTAAAAAAATCGCTGGGATTACTGGATGTCTTTTGCATCGCCGCCGGCGCCATGATCAGTTCCGGCATTTTTGTATTACCGGGACTGGCCTACGCCAAGGCCGGGCCGGCGGTGGTGATCGCCTATCTGCTGGCGGGTATGCTGGCGGCCACCGGCCTGTTGAGCACAGCCGAGTTGACCACCGCCATGCCCAAGGCCGGCAGTGATTATTTTTTCATCACACGCAGTATGGGGCCGGCTATCGGCACAATCGCGGCCGTTTTGAACTGGGCATCCTTTTCGCTGAAAAGCGCCTTCGCGCTGGTGGGGATGGGGGCCGTGATCCGCCTGCTGGCGCCGATAGATATCCGGGTCTCCGGCATGCTCATCGGGCTGGTCTTCATCACGATCAACCTGCTGGGGGTCAAGAAAGCCTCGCGCCTGCAGATCGTCCTGGTGTTGGGACTGATTGCCATCATGCTGTTTTATGCGTTTCGCGGCGTACCCGCAGTCAACCGGGCGCATTTTACGCCGTTCCTCCCGAACGGGATCGGGTCCGTTTTCGCGACGGCCGGATTTGTTTTTGTGGCTTACGGCGGCGTGCTCAAGGTTGCCAGCATGGCGGAAGAGGTGCGCGAGCCCGGCCGCACCATCCATACCGGCATGATCCTGTCCCTGCTCCTTGTAGGACTATGCTACGTGCTGGTTGTCGCGGTCACCGTGGGACTCGTGCCGCCCGGCCAATTGAGCGGCACACTGACGCCCCTGAACGACGGCGCGGCCATTTTGATGGGGCCATGGGGACGGAGAGTCATACTACTGGCAGGCACCATGGCATTTCTGACCACGGCCAACGCCGGAATCATGGCAGGCTCGCGCTACCTGCTGGCCATCAGCCGCGACAACCTGTTGCCCGCGCTTTTCAGCCGCGTCGGGGCACGCTTCGGAACACCCTATATCGCCATCCTGGCCACCGGCACCCTGGTTCTGGCGCCGCTGTTCATTAATTTACGCATTCTGGTTGAGGCCGCTTCCATCGGATTAATTCTCACGAACATGCTTGCGATTTGCGCGGTAATCGTACTGCGCGAAGGCCGCGTGCAGAATTACCAGCCGACCTTCCGCGCACCCTTCTACCCCTGGCTGCAGATCGGCGGACTGCTGGGTTTATCCTTTGTGCTGTTCGAGATGCGCGAGGAAGGTTTTTTGATCAGTATGACCCTGGTAGCTTTCGGGTTCTGCCTCTACTGGTTCTACGGACGCCATCGCAGTCAGAGCGAGTCCGCCATGCTTCATCTCGTCCAGCGCCTGACATCCCGCGACCTTGCGACCGGCACGCTTGAAGCCGAACTGAAGGACATCATCCGGGTGCGGGACGACATCGCCATTGACCGTTTCGACAAACTGATTGAACATTGCCCCGTTTTGGATCTTGAACGAACGATGGATTCTGAAGAATTTTTTACCCGGGCGGCGGAGGTCCTGGCCGCCCGGATGAAGGTCCCCGCCGAGCAAGTGCGCCGTCAGCTGGCCGCCCGCGAGCAGGAAGGTTCGACCGTGCTGGCGCCGCACCTGGCCATTCCACACATCATCATTGAGGGACCGGCCGCATTTGACATGCTCATTGCGCGTTCCAAACCCGGCATCCGTTTCAGCGCCGAGGCGCCCGCCATCAGCGCCGCCATCGTGCTGGCCGGGTCGAAGACGGAACGTAATTTTCATCTGCGCTGTCTGGCGGCGATTGCGCAGGTCATGCAGGCGCCGGATTTCGAAGCGCGCTGGCTGGCCGCCAACGGCGAACAGGCCCTGCGCGATATTTTTGAGTTGTCCCGCCGTCCGCGCGCCTGAGATTATGACGCGCTTCTCAGGTTCGCTTGCGCAGGTGCGAAGGCGGGATTTTGAGAACCATCCGGTATTTGGCCACCGTGCGCCGCGCCACCTGCAAGCCTTCACCCTTTAAGCGGTCCATAAGCTCCTGGTCCGAAAGCGGATGCGCCGGATCTTCCGCCGCCGCCAGCGACGCGATTTTGTCCTGGACCGTTTTGTTCGAAACCGTCTTGCCGTCCGCCATCTTCAATCCCGGGGTGAAAAAATATTTCATTGCAAACAGGCCGCGGGGCGTCTTTATGTATTTGTTGGCCACACAACGGCAGACCGTGGTTTCGTGCAGGCCGACGATGCGCGCCACTTCCGCCATGGCCAGCGGTTTGAGCTGGGCAACACCAACATCCAGGAACTCCGATTGCACCCGGACAATCTCGGAGGCCACCCGGTAAAGCGTGCGCTGACGCTGGGTAATGCTCTTGATCAAAAACAGCCCCGACCGGATACGCTCCCGAATGTAGTCCTTTACATCCGGCCTGGTTGCGTCGTTCTGCATCATGTCCTTGTATTGCCGGCTGATCCAGAGCCGTGGAATGTGCTCGTCGTTCAAGTGCACCTGGTAGCCCGCGTCGGTCTTTTCCACCACGACATCCGGCACGATATAGACCGGCATTTCGGCGCTGAAGACCCGTCCCGGTTTCGGTTCCAGCGTGGCGACGACCTTGGCCGCCTGATGCACCTGCTCCAGCGGCACGGCTTGGCGCTGGGCAATTTCTTTGAACTGCTTGTTGCCCAGCAGGTCCAGGTGATTTTTCACTACTACAGCGGCCAGCGAATCACCCTGCCCCAGTCTTTCCAACTGCAGGAGCAAACATTCCCTGACATCACCGGCGCCCACGCCGATGGGATCAAAATCCTGGATGACCACCAGGACATCGTGAATCTGCGCGGCCTCGAACCCGGTGGCTGTGGCCATTGCTTCCACGCTTTGCAGGAGATAGCCGTCTTCGTTGATACTGCCGACAATGAGTTCCCCGATGCGGTGGTCCTGCTCGCTTAAGCCCGCCTCGCGCAACTGCTGATTCAGGTGTTCCTGGAGGGAGACCGGCTTGACCTGGGAATCGAGAAAGAACGCGCGCCTTTTCTCCCGTCCGGCATCATAGGGTTCGGAAGCCAGGTCCTGCATGAAATACTTACAGCCCTCTTCGTCAATCCGGGAGAGGATTTCGAACTCATCCTTGAAGGCCAGTTCCTTGGCATCATCCACTTCGCTGGCGCCCGGCTCAACCTCGAGGCTGATGGTTTTCGGCGGCTTTTCCTCCAGGGTGGGATTGCGCTGGAGTTCCTGCTGAACCAGGGCGCGCAATTCCAGCATCGGCGCCTGCAAAAGCTCAAGCGACTGCCGCAGTTGGGGCGCCAGAATCTGAAGCTGACGCTGTTCCTGTGACATGGCGAGTGATTGATTGGGCATGGCGTATTTCTTTCTTTCGTTTGATTACAAATAAGTATACTAATTGCACGGAAATGCACAAGCGCCGAAGACGGCCTGTCCGCTGTTAGAATTTAAAGTTTCACAATGGATTATTCACATGAGCAAGCAGATAAGTTTGAAATCGGGCAAAAAAACCTCGGCTACGCGTGTTCGGAAAAATGAGCCGGTTAATATCATTAATGTTGTGTCGCAGTACGTCACTCGGATGACAAAGCTGTCGGCGGACCATGATGGGGGCCATTTTACGTTTCTTGCATCCGGTCCCCGGCGCGCAGCGGTTTTCCGCAGGCTGAGCTTTCTGCCGGCGGACGAGAAGAGCATGACACGACTGCGACTCATGCCCGAGGTGACCCCGAAGGTCCAGACCTCCGTCGTCAACGGGTTTCTCGTTGGGGAAGCGGTTGTTGGCAAGGACGGAAGGATTTCCCGAGGACTCGACGGCAACCGACAGGCACTTCTTCAATACCTTCTGGAAGAGAAGACGGGGTCATACACAGTGGAGAAAGAAAATACAACCTCGCATCGCTTTCTATTTCCAGGGGATTTTGTTGAGGTGCTTCTTGCCCGGGCAATCGGACTGACGCGGCCAGACCCGATCGTGGCCATCAAAAATCATGAGTGGCACGTTCGGATCGGGCCCGCACGATTCCATATCGGCCGTTTTAAAGAATTCTGCCGGATAGAGGCGCCGGAGACGTTTTTCGCGCAGTTATTGCGCGCAAAACGCGCTGAACTCAAAAATTTTGACAGGTTGTCGCGCCCTTGTATCCTCTCGGCTTTCGGCGAAACCGTTGACGTCAGCGGCGCAATGACCTTCTTCCCGGAAAGACAGGACCAAATATCCGACCGCATCTTCTGGAAGTTGTTTGCGGCGTACGCGGTTGTCAAAAGCAGTTTTCTGGCGGGCCGATGGCGGCGACCGGAGCCAAGGTTCCAACTGCCCGAGATAACCACGCTCCCCAAACCACGAGTCCGGGTGCATATTCCCTGGCCAACCGACGTTCCCCTTCCCGATGTCAAGCCTCCCCGGCCTATTAAGTTGCCAAGCGCGCGCCAGGCGCCATTTTACAAGGCAATGGTGCAACGCCAATACCAGTATTTGAAAGACTGCGTGCAATCCGGGACCATACGGCGTCGTTTCCACGGCCGGCTGTATGAGGGTGTGGTTTCTGCCGTTGACCCCGCCATTTACCCGCCCGTCTGGGTTCCAGATCACTTCTTTAACAGCCTGGCAATGGTTGATCTGGACCCGGCCATGGCAAAGCGCATGATGATCGGTGGCCTGGCGCATTTCATGGTTCTATCCGGAAAACACACGGGACAGTTGCCGATATGGAAGAGGCCGGGATGCACGGACACGACCTATCCGGTGTGGGCGCTGGCAGGCCGGCGTTTGTATCAAAAAACACACGACAGGGATTTTCTGCGCGCGATCCTGCCGATGCTCACCGCGAACGATGCCTATATGGACCGGATCTACCGCAAAGAAGGCATCCTGGTCGGCGCCGGAGGATGTTGGAACGACTACTCAGCCGGACCAAAAAGGCTGTCCGGCGTCGCAGGCATCGGGATGAACGTCCTGGCCGCTTTGCAAAAAAGCATTATCGCCGAGTTTCAGCACGAGCTTGGGTTAGACGCCACGCGCCACGAACGGCAATGGGAGGAAACCAGAGACCGCATCAACGATCTGTTCTGGGATGACAAGATCGGGTTTTATTTTGACTACGACGCCGACCGGCGGCGCATCTACCAAACGTTGCGTGGAACGCGCTTCTGGGGCTTGGATAACACCCTGGCATTGCTGGCGCGCATCGCCACGCCTGAACGCGCCGCGCGCATGGCGGCGCATTTCCGAACCAGCGCGGGCTATGGTAAATACCCGGCCATCACCACCGACCTGAGTGATGACTTCATGGACGAACGCCGCCTGATGGTGTGGATTATGACCAACTGGATGGTCGTGCAGGGACTGCGCCTTTATGCCCTCCACGATATCGCCGATTCCATTTCCACCAATATTTTCAACGCACTGAATAGCAACTGGGCGCGATTCCGCTCCATACCGGAAGCCCTGTCGGCTACGCATGGTCTGGCGCCGATGGAGAATCCGAATCTTGCGGGTGTAGGTTGTTGGACGGGCTTTTACCTTTTCCTCACCGAAACCCGGCATCTTTTGACGGACCGGAGACCATGAATTAGGCCCGGCAATTGCCGGGCAACTTTGACAAAACGATCAGCCACAAAAATGCACCGGATTCATTAGCATCCCATAGGATGCTTGGGCTGAGGGCTGTGGGCTATTGACTGTGGGAAAACCCCAATAAAACCGAGGGCTATTAAGGACCATTATCAAAACCGCAGTTCCGGTTTTTCCCATCTGTGTTTATTCTGTTCCGA
>JBDRJR010000081.1:0-7008 GCA_043814705.1 Verrucomicrobiota bacterium
CAATGCGCCAATTATTAGACATACTGATACGCACCTACCAGCTTACTATCTCGCCTTTGCTGGGCGATTGTTGCCGGTTTTATCCGTCGTGTTCCGCCTATTGTCGCGAAGCCATTCACAAACACGGATGTTTAAAGGGACTCACCCTGGGAATCATACGGCTGTGCAAATGCCACCCGTTCCATCCCGGCGGGATAGATCACGTGCCATTATGAAAAAACAAGACCTGATCATTATTGTCGTTTTATTTGCGCTTATGCTGGCCTGGCCCATGGTTTATAACCGGTTTTTCCAGTCCCCGCCGGTCCCGGCCAAACCAACCACGGCCATTGAAACAACATGCTCCCCTGCGTTGACTGATCAAGTGTCGTCCCGGACACCGGATGTCCTGCCCTCCGAAGCTAAAACCGGCCCAGCGGCCATTGCGGCGGGTTCGAATGCGCCGGCACTGACCGTTCCCTCCTCCGCGCAGACGCTCCGGACGGCAAGCTCCGAACCACGTCCCCAGGCATCCCGTCAGCCGGAACAGCGCCGGACGCTGACCAATGCAAATATGGTTCTCACGTTTTCATCCTGGGGCGGCGGCCTGGTTGCCGCCGAACTCCCCAAATACCGGCTGACCGTAAACAAGCATAGCGGTCCAATGGTTCTGGATTTTTCCAATGCGCCCGCCCTGACCTACGCCGGGTTTCCGGAGTTTTCCGCCGCCGATGACTTTACGTTGCAACAGAATGACGGAACCGCCTCGTTGCGCGTTGAAAAAACGACATCGGCAGGCGTGCATTTCACGCGCCTGATTACGTTCGGCGCCGATTATCAGCTTGTCGTGCAGGACACATTCAGCAACGAAGGTCGCCAGACCATTTTTTTACCGGAATACGGCATTCAGCTCGGTTCGATGCAGATTGGCAATGAGGAAACAAAAAACCGCGGCGTGGAAGCACTGGGTATTGACGTGCTCAATTCGAGCGGGGGCGAAGGCGTCAAATACTGGGCCGGCAAACTGCCCAAGCTGTTTAAAGAGCAGGCGGACGCGGACAAGCGCTTGCCCCGGATCGTCACTCTGCAGACCAATACGCCGGCAGACTGGGTAGCCGTCAAGAGCAAGTTTTTTGTCCAGATCCTGGCGCCCGAAGGCGGAGCCGCGGGTTACCGCTTGACGGCGGAACGCGCCCTGGCGCCCGGCGAAGCCCATGACCCCGGTCTGGCACCCAAGAGCGCCGAGATCCAAACCGTGGGAGCACAAGCTTTTGTCCACGCACGGACCATTAATCCGGGCGAATCCGTGACCCAAACGCTTAAACTTTACACCGGGCCGAAAAAGTATTCACTCTTGCGGAAGCTGGGCCTGCATCAGGAAGATGTCATGGATTTCGGAATGTGGTCGCCGCTGTGTAAATTCCTGCTCATTGTGCTGAATGCCACCTACAGCGTGATCCCTAATTACGGGGTCGCCATCATTCTGCTTACGATCCTGATTCGCATTCTGTTCTGGCCGCTGACCCACAAGAGCACTGAGAGCATGAAAAAAATGCAGGCGCTCCAGCCCCTGATTGCAGAACTACGCAAGAAACACAAAGACAGCCCGCGCAAGCTACAGGAAGAGACCATGGCGCTTTACAAGCAAAACAAGGTCAATCCCGTGAGCGGGTGCCTGCCCATGCTGATCCAGATTCCCGTGTTTATTGCTCTCTTTGTCGTCCTGCGCAGTGCCATCGAACTGCGTTTTGCCGATTTCCTCTGGATCAGGGATCTGAGCGAACCGGAACGTCTAATCAAGTTTGGCTTCACCATTCCACTGCTGGGCTGGGATGCGCTTAACATCCTGCCCATTTTCATGGCGGCCACCCAGGCCTGGCAACAATCCATGACGCCCGCCACGGACGCGGCCCAGCAGAAAATGATGTTGTTTTTCATGCCGGTCATGATGCTGGTCATGTTTTATTCAATGCCTTCCGCCCTGGTCCTTTACTGGTCAACCAACACGGTCATTATGATTGCCCAGCAGTTGATCCAGAAAGAAAGGGCGGCATTAAAAAAAATGAAAAATGAAAAATGAAAAATGCGGAATGAAACATGATGAAGAGGCAAGCGACGGGATTTTTTATCCATTCGCAGTGTCAGCTGGACGTGCCTGCATTTTGCATTTTTAATTTTTCATTTTTCATTTATGAATCTTTCCCTCCAGTCCATCGTCAAAAAGTTTGACACTGTTACGGCCGTGGATGGCGTATCGCTGGAAATCCACACCGGCGAATGTTTTTTCCTGCTGGGCCCTTCCGGCTGTGGCAAGACCACCCTCCTGCGCATGATCGCGGGATTTTGTGCGCCCGATGAGGGCCGGATCCTGTTCGATGGACAACCCGTTAACCACCTTCCGCCCCACCGCCGCAATACTCCCCTGGTATTCCAGAATTACGCCCTCTGGCCGCACTTGACGGTGTTCGACAACGTAGCTTTCGGCCTGACGGTACCTGGGCGGACTTGTCCCGCGTTTGAGCGGCGGGAACGTGTCATGCGCATGCTGGCGGCTATGCACATGGAGGACCTGGCCCAACGCAAGCCAAATCAGCTTTCCGGCGGCCAGCAACAGAGGGTTGCACTGGCACGGGCATTGGTCATTGATCCGGCCTGTCTGCTCTTAGATGAGCCGTTATCCAACCTGGACGCCAAACTGCGCCTGGAAATGCGCGTTGAAATCCGGCGTATGGTCAAGCGGCTGGGCATCACCACGATCTACGTTACCCATGACCAGAAGGAAGCCCTGAGCATGGCGGACCGCTGTGCAATCTTGCGCCAGGGCCGCATGGAACAGGTCGGTTCTCCGCGCGACCTGTATGAGCGGCCAGCCAACCGATTCGTCGCCGACTTTATCGGCAGTGCCAATCTTGTTCCGGGCAAAGTTTGTGCCGTAACTAACGGCTTGGCCACTATTGCCACGGCCTTCGGTGAATGGACGGCCCGTGACCTGCGTGGCGCGTTTCAACCGGACGCGGCGGTTGTCCTGGCCATCCGTCCCGAAGCTCTGCGCTTGCGCACATCTTCCGGCACGGACCTCAACCGTTTTGCCGGGCATCTGACGGAAACTATTTACCTTGGGGAAGCCACGGAATCCTGGATCCGGATGCCGGATGGTTTTATCATGAAGGCGCTGGAAAGCGGACCTGCACGCAATGCTACGTCCGGCAGTCGCCGGATTGCAGGCGGGCCGGCCCGCACGACGGCATCCGCACCAGCGGCGGCGGCGGTCGAAACCCCGTTCCACGTCCAGCCGGACGATGTCATCGTGCTGGCGGGTGAGTGAAGGCTTTTCCGGTGTCAGCAGTATGAAGTGAATGTCCAATATCCAACAAGGAATATCCAATCATGAAGGAAACAGACGAATTAATTGCCATCCTGTTTAAAAGCGTGAAGACAGCCGGGAAGAAAGAGGAACGATAACTGCATCAGTAATTGGACATTGGATATTCCTTGTTGGTTATTGGATATTCGACGCAACTGGATTGCGGGCAACGCCCGCTTTGGTTAGACCACATGAACCGACCCGACACCTCCACCCTTTTACTGTTCCTGGCGCTGGCCGGCGTGCTTCTGGCGCCGTTCCTGTTGCAACCGAAGCGCGAAGCCTTTCCCGCCGGCGCCCGCACACTTGTGATCCTGAGCCCGCATAATGAAGCCGTGCGGCATGAATTCGAGCGGGCCTTTCGCCGCTGGCACCGCACGCGTTTCGGCGAAACCGTGGTAATTGACTGGCGGAACATCGGCGGCACCAGTGAAATTGCACGGTATCTTGACAGCGAATTTACCGCCGCCGAACGGATTAATAATAACGGTATTGGCATTGACCTGTTTTTCGGCGGCGGAGCGTATGACCATGACCGACAGGCCCGCAAGGGGCGGACAGCCCCTTGTGGTCTGCGAGAGCGTCATCCGGAGTGGCTGACCGACGCCATCATCCCGGCCGTATTTTCCGGCGAGGTGTTTTATGATCCTTTGGACCGCTGGTATGGATGCTGTCTCAGCAGTTTCGGCATCTGCTGGAATCAAGATGTACTCGTGGACCACGGCATCCTCCACTCGCCGCAATGCTGGACCGACCTGGCCGATTTCAGCTATTACCGCCTGGTGGCGCTGGCCGATCCCACCAAAAGCGGGTCCATCAACAAAGCGTTCGAAATGCTGATCCAGGAGCAAATGCGGGCCGAACTGACCGCGCGTGGCATACCGGTTGACCAGGCCACATCGAAGGATCCGGCCGCACCAGCGGCGTTGGCCGCCGGATGGCGACGCGCCTTCGTGGTCATCCGTCAAATCGGCGCTAATGCCCGTTACTTTACCGACTCGGCCAGCAAGGTGCCGCTCGATGTCGCCCAGGGCGCCGCGGCCGCCGGCATGTGCATTGATTTTTACGGGCGATTTGAAAGTGAAATGATTGTCCGCAACGAACGATCCAATCGCATGGTTTACATCACACCCATTGGCGGCTCCTCCGTATCGGTGGACCCGATCAGTCTTTTGCGGGGCGCCCCGCATCGCGAACTGGCGGAACAATTCATTGATTTCTGCCTCAGTCCGGAAGGGCAACAACTCTGGAACACGCGCGTGGGCGAACCCGGCGGTCCGGAGCGTTATGCCCTGCGCCGGCTCCCGATCCGCAAAGATATGTATACGCAACCATTTCTACAGACAATGTCCGATCCCGCCGCCCTGCCCTATGCGCAGGGCGGCAGGTTCACATATCAGTCTGCCTGGACCGGCCCGCTATTTGCGCTCATTCGCGCATTGATTCGAACAGCGTGCATTGATACGCACGCGGAATTGACCAGCGCCTGGGAGGCCATTAACCGCAAAGGTGGTCCCGCCGCCTGTCCGGACGCTTTTGCCGCCTTCATGGCCCTGCCGCCCAACGCGGAATATTCCCAGGCCATGACAAGCACCATCCGGCAATTGGATGACAAATTAACCGAAGCGCGGTTAACGCGTGAATGGATTCTTTTTTTCAGAAACCAGTACGCTCAGGCCCGGGCCCTGGCGGAGAGAGAGAAAATAATATTTAACGCAAAGGCACGAAGTAAAAATCAGCGCACAGAGCTACACTAATAAGCTTAACTTTTTGGGATGTAATCTCGGTTCTATGAGCCGATTGCCATGGTTTTGAAATCGGATTACTTTCTTTGCGCCTTTGCGCCTCTGCGTTAATATTTTTCGTATTCATCCATGAAAAACACCGGCGCCATACTGATCGCGGCAACCATCCTGTGCCTGCTGGGCCTGTTTTTTTTCTGGCCGCTGGCGCTGACGGTTAAAAGCGCCTTTGTATTCAACGGCCGGTGGACCCTGGCCATTTTCAGGGAACTCTTTCAAAACCCGCTGAACCTTGAAGGCCTGCTCAACAGCCTGGCACTGGCCACCGTTACAACGCTTCTGGTGGTGTGCCTGGCCTTGCCGCTGGCAATGCTGGCGGCGCGGTTCGATTTTCGAGGCAAAGCGTGGCTGACCGGCCTGATCCTTCTGCCGATGATCCTGCCGCCGTTTGTGGGCGCCATCGGCATTCGCCAGATACTGGGACCTTACGGTGTCCTTAACGCTGTCCTGGTCAATCTGCATCTAATGGATTGGTCCCAGACCGTTGACTGGCTGGGCCGCGGTCGGTTTTGGGCGGTAGCCATCACCGAGGCTCTGCACTTGTATCCCATTTTTTATCTCAACGCCGTGGCGGCCATCGCCAATCTGGACCCATCACTGGAAGAAGCGGCTGAAAATATGGGTTGCGCCGGCTGGAGGCGTTTCCGGCGCATCACCCTGCCATTGATAATGCCCGGCCTGTTTGCCGGGGGCACCCTGGTCTTTATCTGGTCGTTTACCGAGTTAGGCACGCCGCTCATGTTCGACTATTCGCGGGTAACCGCCGTCCAGATTTATAACGGCATCCAGGATATCGGCGCCAGCCCATTACCGTATGCGCTGGTCGTGGTTATGCTGGCGGCTTCGGCCGGGTTCTATATTCTCGGCAAACTGACGTTCGGTCGCGCCGGCTACGCGATGCTGGCCAAGGGAAGCACTGCGGGAAACGCACAACAACTGAGCGGTATGCGCGCCGGCGCGGCGTTCAGCCTGTTTGCAATCGTATTCCTACTGGCAACCCTGCCGCATATCGGCGTCATCCTCACAAGTTTCAGCCAGGCCTGGTACCGTTCCGTGGCGCCCTCGCAATGGACCCTCGAATGGTATCGCCAGGCGCTCGGACACGGCCTCACTCTGCCCAGCATCCGCAACAGCTGTTTTTATGCCCTGCTGGCCATGGGCATAGACCTGATTTTTGGGATCGCCGCAGCGGTGGTCATCGTCCGAAGTTCTTTGCGCTGGCGCGGCGCGCTGGATACGCTGATTATGCTCCCACTGGCAGTCCCTGGCATCGTGCTGGCATTCGGCTATCTTACCATGAGCCAGCCTGGTCGTCTATTTGAGGGCCTCAATCCGACCGATAATCCAACCGTTCTACTGATCATCGCCTATGCCGTGCGGCGCTTGCCTTATGTTGTGCGCGCGGCAGTGGCCGGCCTGCAACAGATTTCGGTATCGTTGGAAGAAGCGGCTGAAAACTTGGGTTGTCCGCCGGCGCGGACCATCGCCCGCATCACCTTGCCATTAATCAGCGCCAACTTGATGGCTGGCGGCCTGTTGGCCTTCAGCTTTGCCATGCTGGAAGTATCGGATTCGCTGATGCTGGCCCAGAAACAAGCCTATTTCCCAATTACCAAGGCGCTTTACGAGTTGTTTATGGTATTGGGTAACGGCCCCTACCTGGCGGCCGCACTCGGCGTCTGGGCAATGTTATTCCTCGGTATCACCTTGCTGTTGACCAATCGCCTGCTGGGTCAACGGTTGGGCGCCGTTTTCCGGCTGTAGGAAACGTGTTTTGCCGGGTGTAACAATTTTCTTGGTGTAACTGGACAAGGTTCTGTTGGCGGAGCAAATGCGCCACGCATTTCTTTCGAAACGGGCCGG
>JBDRJR010000082.1:0-8670 GCA_043814705.1 Verrucomicrobiota bacterium
GGTAGTCAGTAGTCAGAATCCAGAATCCAGAATGAAATGCGAAACAACCGGTCATCGAAAGGCGCAAAGACCTGTCGTCAAGGGCGGGTGACTTATTGCTCGTTTTCCGGGCATTCGCTTGTTCCCTATTCTGACTTCTGAATTCTGAATACCTGAGTAGTTACAAATGCGAAACCATGCGCTGGCAATGCGACAACAATCCGTTAACTGCTGTCGGATACGGCCGAATTCTGGCGCTCATGTTCTACATGGGGGTCTATGGCCTCATGGCGCAGATTCTGCTCCTGCGCGAGTTTCTGGTTGTCTTTTTCGGCAACGAACTCACTATCGGCGCCATGTTCAGCGCCTGGCTGGTGCTGATCGGCGCCGGCTCATTGCTGGCGAAATTATTAGTCGCGCGCGTTTCTGCGGAGTGTCTGCGGATTTTGCTGGTGGTCCTGCTGACACTGGCGGCCTTTCTGTTGCCGCTCCAAGTCGGGATGATCCGTATCGTACGGACTGTGTTTCAGGTGGCTTACGGTGAGAACGTGGCGTTTTTTCCCATGCTTGCCGGTCTGGCGGCCATCCTGGCGCCCGGCTGTCTGATCATCGGGATTGCGTTTCCCTGTGCCTGCCGGTTGGCCGCGCGGCATCAGTTATTTGCAGTCAGTCGTGTCTATACGGCGGAATCGCTGGGTAGTATGGTTGCGGGCGCGGTTTTTTCGTTTTGGCTGGTATGGGTTATGAGTCCCCTGGCCGTGGCGGCGCTGGCCGGCGTTTTTGTTCTTTTGGGCGCGACCTGGTTGGCAAATGCGCGGATCAGCCGTTGGTTATTAGGGCTGATCGCGTTCGCCTTTGCGGTCGGCGCGTGTTGCCCCGCTTGCCTGGCGCCATTAGAGCGCGCCAGTGTTGAGGCGCGCTGGCGTTCCTTTGGGGCGTTGCCCTCATCCGGTTCCTCGTCTCCATCCGCTTCGCGTCTGCTGGCCGCCTGTGATTCGCGCTACCAGAATCTGGCCTTAATCGAAACGGAAGGGCAGATGACCCTTTACGCCAACGGCCAGGTCATGGCCGTTTTTCCCGATGCCGTTACAGGCGAGCACAAGATTCATTTCATCATGGCCCAGAAACCGGATGCCCGGCGGGTCCTGCTGATTGGCGGCAATCCGGTCAATGATATTCCGGAGCTTTTGAAATACCCGTTGGAACAACTGGTTTATGTGGAGTTGGATGAAAAAATAGGCCGCCTGCTTGCGTCCGTGGCGACCAGTGCCTACCGCCAAGCCTTGCGCGATCCGCGCCTGGCGCAGATCCACATGGATGCTCCCCGTTATGTCAAGCAGTATGGAAGGAGTGTGGGTAATCGGTCAGTCAATGGGGGTGGTGAAATGGCGCGATCCGGCAACCGTCGGACACCTCCGTTCGACGCCGTCCTGGTGGATGCCTCCGAACCGGCTACGATTGCGCTCAACCGGTTTTACACGCAAGAATTTTACCGTGATATTCATGCTATTCTGTCGCCTGGCGGATTTCTTTACACGGCGGTTGGGGCCTCCGAAGACCTGCAGGGCGAGACTGCATTTCTGAGCGCTTCCATAGCAAAAGCTCTGCGGGCTGTATTTGATCGTGTGCTTGTAACCTATGGCACGCGAAACCAGTTTTTTGCCGGCGCAGCTAATAGCCCAATTACCTTGGCGCGCGCGACATTATTCCGGCGCAATGCCGGGACGAATATCAAGACCCGTTATTTCCGGCCGGAATACTTTCTCGACAACGACGAAATCAATCCGGAGAAAATTGAATTTGTTGAGCGGCGGCTGGCGGCGATCCCGGTTCCGATCAACACCATTTTGAAGCCTGTGTCCACGTTCTATCAGATTGCGTTGTGGAGCCGGTTCAGTGGATCGGGCTTGGAATCCATGCTGGCGCGGCTTGCCCGCTTGCGTCCGGTGTGGGTGGCAGGCGCCTTGCTGGGTTTTGGCGTTATATGTTTTGGCATTGGCATGTTGTTCGGCCGCCGTTCCGCCTGCGTACCTTTAAATGCGTTCAGGGCTTTCGGTTTCGATACGGCTTCCTCCTTTGCTGAAGAAGCTACGGAGGCCAGATTGCCGGACAAGTCAACGGAATGGCAGGGCGACACGGCGGCGGATTGCTTCTATGGAGCGCAATGGACTTCGGCGAGCGCAGTTGTGCCGCAGAGCGGGGCGGTTTTTTCACGGAGCATGCTGGCGCTGGTGATCGCCGCTACCGGGTTATGCGGCATGGCATTGGAACTGATTCTGATTTTTGTGTTTCAGTCCCTGTTGGGTTATGTTTATTCCAAGATTGGTCTGATTGTGGCCATGTTCATGCTGGGGCTGACCTTGGGTGCGTTTTGGGCGCCGCGCCTGATACGTAGCGGCGCGCGCCTGCAATGGCGCGCTTTCACCGGCATGGAGATTATTTTGATCATGGAAGCCGTTTGTATCCCGTGGCTGATAACCGCACTCGCTTCCGGCCCGATGACCTGGATTCCGTGGGGCTGGGTGGAGGCGTTGATATATGGGGTGATTACCGGAACCGGCGCCCTGGTCGGCGCCCAGTTTGCGCTGGCCAATGAACTTATGAGTGGAATTAGCGGGACATCACCTGGGTGGGCGCCGCGCTCCGTCACGGTGTCATCTGCGGATGCAATGGCTGATGCATTGTTCAAGCTCCGAGGGAGGAACGCGGCGCTTACCGATGCGGCGGACCACATGGGCGCCGCGCTGGGCGGTTTGGTTGTCGGTGTTTTACTCCTGCCCTTGTTCGGGATTACGACCGCCTGCTTTCTACTGGCGGCACTCAAGGTATCGAGTCTGCTGTGCCTGCTGGCCGCGCGGCGGGCGGGTTGCAATGGCGAGCTCAAAACGAGGTAAAAATAATATTGACCGACTGGCATGAAAGGGTATATACTACAATCACCGAGTAGGTATTTATTCAGGTTAAACACTTAACTACAGGAGAGTAACATGCAAGTAGCGGCGAAAATTGCGGGTTGCTGGTCGTTCGGTTTGATTCTGACCGTTTGCTTTGCGGTCATGGCCACGGCTGAGATGCCGCCGAACACCAACCGTCTGGAAACCGGCGGACAATACGATATTAAGCCGCCGCCTACCAACATGATGTTCAAGATTACCAACAACGAAACCAATGCCGGCGATGACAACCTGGTCTGGTCGCACAGCGGCCGTATGCTGGCCATTGACCGTTCTGATCCGAATGTCACCGGGCAGGGCGGAAATAAATATATTTGTCTCCTGGATGTCCGCAATCTGGGCAATATCCAGGTTCTTGGCGCGCGCAGCTCGGCCTCCAACAATCCCGGTCCGGTTTATGCCAATATCACGGACTGGACCTGGAATGATGACCGTGTCCTGTTCGGCTGGCAGCCGGAGGCCATACCATTGCCACCAAAGCGGCTGATGAGTTGCACGGCTAACGGACCAGTCAGCGTGGCTACGTTTCTCGCGGATGATGCGCAGGTAAATCCGTCGGACGTGTTTGCGCCCAGTGTTATTTATGACCCGACGGTCAGTAAAGAACGCCTGCTTTTCCTTGTTTCCTCGATCCAAGGCATGCCTGGCGCCACCGCTACACTTGTCGAACCACGATGCAACCTTTATACAGCCACCTTTGATCATGGTGGCGTTCCAAATTGGGCTGACCGCGTGCAGTTAACCGCCTTCGGCGCCAATTGGTCAGTCAACACCAATTTGTTCATCAGTTCGGCAAAATGGTGCCCTGAATTGGGAACTAATTATCAGCCCATTTGTAACCGATTGGTAATGTTGCTTACCGGAGGAATGGGGCAAGACGAGCAGACACAAATCATTGTTCTAAACGATGTCCAAGGTATTATTGCCGATCCGACCACGGCGCCGACTAATCTTTTAGATCCGCGTTTTGTGGTCGTGGAAACGAATTGCAGTCAGGGCTCGCAGGTCAGTTGGACGTATGACGGCCAGTATGTGATGTATGGCCGGATGTCGCCTGGTTCGACCGATCTTTATTCAATGCGTGCCGATAGTTCCACCAATACTGCGGTTAAGTTTGAGGTTCCAGCCAGTCTTGCCAGCGGGTCAAAACAGTGGCTCTGTATTTCACCCGACGGCATGAAAGCGGCATTTACTGTTGACCATAAGGCGTATGTCATTCCCCTGCAGTTTGATAATATCGCGGTAACCGGTGCGGTGGTTACAAACGTCCTGACCGATGCCAGTTATACGGCTGTGGACGTATCCGGTGACGCAATTCCATCCAATACAATCTTCAGTATTGTCGCGCCGCCATCGGTGGATACCAATAATTTTAACGGAGAATTTTCGGGCTATGCCCGCGAGTTCAGCGTGTCCGGCGTTTCAAGCCAGTTTGATCTCCTGACGAATGCCCAGATGACCTTGCATTTTTCTGAGGCTGATATTCCATCCGGTGCTTCGGTCACCAACCTTGCCATTTATGTATATAATCCGCAGGGGACCAATGCGGGGCAAACCGGCACATGGGATAAATTGGATTCGGTGATTAATACCAACTTGCTGACAATTTCAGCCGAAATCCAGCATTTCTCAATTTATGCCATCGGCCGTGTTTCGGCCCAGCCTGAGCATGTATCTGTAATCGGTGACTATGACGGCGACGGCAAGACCGATTTAGCCGTGTATAATGCCGGGTATTGGTCCATCTACTCGTTGGTGAACGGACTTATCCTCATCAACGGCGGGGCGTGGGGCGGGTCGGATTCCATCACGGTGCCAGGGGATTATGATGGCGATGGCAAGTCCGATCTGGCGGTGTATAATGCCGGTTACTGGTCCATCTACTCGTTGTTGAACGGATTAATTCTCATCAATGGCGGGGCGTGGGGCGGGGCGGATTCCATCACGGTGCCCGGCGATTATGACGGGGACGGCAAGTTCGACCTGGCCGTTTATCGCAACGGGTATTGGTCCATCTTCTCGCTGGATAATGGCATTATCCTGGCCAATGCCGGCGAATGGGGCGGGGCGGATTGGACTCCCGTGCCCGGCGACTATGATGGGGACGGCAAGTCTGACCTGGCCGTTTATCGCAACGGGTATTGGTCAATCTACTCGATAGCAAATGGACTCATCCTGGCCAACGCGGGTGAATGGGGCGGGGCGGACTGTGTCCCGGTCCCCGGTGACTATGACGGGGACGGCAAGGCCGACCTGGCTTTCTACCGCAACGGTTATTGGTCCATCTACTCGCTGGCCAACGGGCTGATCCTGGCCAATGCCGGTGAATGGGGCGGCGCGGACTGTGTCCCGGTGCCGGGCGATTTTGACGGCGACGGTAAAGCCGACCTGGCTTTCTATCGCAACGGATATTGGTCCATCTACTCGCTGGCCAACGGGCTGATTCTTAACAACGCCGGCGAATGGGGCGGGGCAGACTGGGAACCGGTGAAGTAATCGGTATGGAGGTTAAAAACCATAACACGAGGAGTGAAAATGCAAAAATCATCTGTATTTGCGATTGGTATTTCCTGTTTGGCGGCAATGCAGTTGTCGCTTGCGGCACAGGAAAGCGTTTTGCCGACGCCTTTTGAGGTCTATGGCGGCACCATCGGCACGATAGACGCCATTCAAGTTCCGGGCGAGGCCAATAAGACCAGAATATTTGCTTCAACCGACAGCGCCAACTCGGTTTTCTATGCCGATGTAGATCATTCTATTCCAACGCCGTTCGGCACAAACTTTATTTTTACGGTTTTGCCGGATATGGATGCTGATGCGAATTACGGGACGCCAAACGGGCTGGCCGCTCATCAGCAGTCGGGTCGCGTGTTTGTGGGTTCAAGCAGTGGTTTGTTGAGTTGCACCACATCGGCCGGCAGTCTGGCAACGGATATTCCCGATGCCATATCTTTCGTTCTGATTCAAGGTGATTATCTTTTTGCCGTGAATGATCCGGGAGTGCCCGAAACACCAAAAACGCTTTACTACGGCAGGCTTAATTCCGACGGCGATCTTACCGTTGGTGCTCCGCTTGGCACGAATTTTACTGGGAGTTCTGTTAGTCTGGCTATCGATCCGGTAAGTAACAAGGTTTACGTTCTCTGTGATAACCAGACAAGTTTTGTCTTGTTAAAGTCATTGGATGATTTTGATGCTTTCAGTTCGGCGACAACCTTTTCGGAAATTTCCGTCGCGGCGGTGACTGCGGCGTCCATAGGTCAGGTGGCGGTCGGACCCGATGGCAGGTTGTTTTTGGGTGGCAACGTTTCCACTATTGCGTATTCGGATAATGACGGCGGTTCCTGGACCAATATTGATACGGGCGGTAGTCTCGCTGGCGGCGGAAGCGGGCTTAATATTGTCTGCAACGGCTCATCAAACGCCTATGAAGTTTATTATGGCACGGTAGTAAGCACCAATAAAGGGGCAAACGGCAGTTGGATAGGGCTGCCCCGCCCCGGCGGTTACCGGCCGCCATCAATGCATGTCAATGCCGGTTGCACCAAAGTTGATCCGAACAATTCGCAGTTTATATATGTTACCACCGATAAAGGCATTGGTGGTTCAACCAATGCCGGCACGGACGTCGTGGAGCTTAATAACGGCCTGCTGGCGTTCCAGATCAACGATATTGACGCTCTTCCGGATAAATCGGTGGCCTGGATCGTTTCAAAAGCCGGCATGCGCCTTGCCACCAATTTTAACACGAGCCCGGTGTGGACTGACGGCGATTTTCCGGATGCTATCGTTAATTCCTGCGCAATTGATTCGGATGACCCAAGCGGCATGACCGGCTATGCCGGCAGTTGCCGGCTTTATAAAACAATCACCGGCGGCGGTTCCAATGAATCTTCCTGGGTGCAGGTTTGGAGGTATGAGGATTATAGCGTGGGCGACGGCATCATCAGGTCCGTCAAAGCCCATGGCAGTTTTGTCGCTCTGGGTTATTACAGTTACACGCAGAACAATCCCAGCGGCGCCGTCTATGTCAGCACGGATAGCGGTTCAAACTGGACCGCCGCCTTAAGCAATGTGGATGTAAATGATCTGATCGTCCGGGATGAAGCCGGCGCGCCAGTCATTTATGCCGCCATTTCAAAGTGCAAATCAGCCGACCGGGGCGGCATTTACCGCATTGAAGGCGCAACAGTTGACTTAAGCATGACCAACGAAGTCAATATCCGCGACATGGCCGAAGATTCAACGGGCGGTATTTATGCTTCCGGCACAATCACTGATCCGGACGATCCAGCCAGATATGCGGTGGTCGTTTATTATCTGAGTGCCGGTGGAACGGAATGGTCGCTGTTGACCACCAGTGGATTGCCGGGCAATTTATCGGATGGCGAGATTCTCGGCCGAGATTGCGGTCCGGTTGTTACCGTTGGCAAGGATAGCGCCACTAATGATCTGCCGGTCCTGGCGGCCGTGCGCACTATTTATTGCCTGCCTTATGGCGGGAGCAGTTGGGTAACGATTACAAATTATCCGAACGGCACCCAGATTAAAACGCTCTTTTATGATGAGCTCATGGTCGGAACAACCATCGGCCTTTATGGTCAGGCAATTAATGTCCAGCACCGCGCTTCCGTCTTCGGCGACTACGATGCCGACGGCAAAACCGACCTGGCCGTATATCGCAACGGTTACTGGTCCATCTATTCGCTGGCCAATGGACTCATTCTGGCCAATGCGGGGGAATGGGGCGGGGCGGACTGCACACCGGTGCCCGGCGATTATGACGGTGACGGCAAGTCCGATCTGACCTTCTATCGCGATGGCTACTGGTCCATCTTCTCGCTGGATAATGGCATTATCTTAGTCAATGCGGGCGAATGGGGTGGGGCGGATTGCATACCGGTGCCCAGCGACTATGACGGCGACGGCAAGTCCGACCTGGCCTTCTATCGCAACGGGTATTGGTCCATCTTCTCGCTGGATAATGGCATTATCTTAGTCAATGCCGGCGAATGGGGCGGGGCGGATTGGACCCCAGTGCCGGGCGACTATGATGGGGATGGCAAATCCGACCTGGCCGTTTATCGCAACGGGTATTGGTCCATCTTCTCGCTGGATAATGGCATTATCTTAGCCAATGCCGGCGAATGGGGCGGGGCGGACTGCACGCCGGTGTCTGGTGATTATGACGGTGACGGCAAGGCCGACCTGGCTTTCTACCGCAACGGTTATTGGTCAATCTACTCGCTGGCCAACGGGCTCATCATAGCCAACGCGGGTGAGTGGGGCGGGGCGGATGCCACACCGGTGCCGGGCGATTATGACGGCGACGGTAAATCCGATCTGGCTTTCTATCGCAACGGTTATTGGTCCATCTTCTCGCTGGATAACGGGCTGATTCTTAACAATGCGGGCGAGTGGGGCGGTACGGGCTGGGAACCAGTGCGTTAATATTGTCCGTGGATGCTGATGGCGACCGATTTGACGGGTGATGGTCTGGCCTACATGGCCATGGTTGTCAAGATATTACAAACTGCATATTTAGTTCACGCCACCGACCCTACGCATTGCGGTTGCGGCTGTGGAGGAAGCGCTGCCGGTTGCGCGTGGTGGAATGAAATAAAGTTGTGCAGTAAATCTGCGTAAAGACAAGGGGAGATTGGCATGGGACTAACAAAGGTCGCAGTGAAGATCGGCCGTGGGCGGGAAGCGGTTAATATTGATTGTCTGGTGGACA
>JBDRJR010000083.1:0-12798 GCA_043814705.1 Verrucomicrobiota bacterium
AACAAACGGAAAAAGCGTGATATTTTAGACAATTACCAAATTTACAGTTCCGGTTTTGCCCATACGCATTATGCTTGTTCGGACCAACAGTCCACGGTCTAAAGTCCACAGTCCTCGGCGTCCCTGTGGGACGCCAGTGAAGGAAAAACATGAGTGCACGTCCAAGCAATAAACCATCATTGATCTGGGGCAATCTTGTTCATTTGAGCATGAACATGTGGTTTGATTGCGGATTAAAAAACCTGCCGTTAAAGCGGCGCATACGCGATTTCCATTATCAACCATATTTGCGTTTTGATTTCAAGCTTTGGCACGACTTAATCCCTGCCATGAAAAATACCGGGCTTAACATGGTAGTCCTGGACCTTGGCGACGCCGTGCATTACAAGAGCCATCCTGAAATAGCTGTAAAGAATGCCTTGCCGCCAAAACGGCTTCGCGAAGAACTCCAGCGCTTGAGGGACCACGGGTTGGAACCAATTCCGAAGCTGAATTTTGCCACCACTCACGACACCTGGCTGGGGTCGTATAGCCGCATGATATCAACCAAAACGTATTATCAAGTCTGCCGCGATTTAATCAAAGAAGTTACGGATTTATTTGACGGCCCCCGTTTTTTTCATCTTGGCATGGATGAAGAGACGGCCGTCAATCAGATTTACCAGCAGTTTGCGGCTATTCGCCAGTTCGATTTGTGGTGGCACGACCTGTTTTTCCTGTTTAATGAAGTACGCCGCAACGGCGCGCGCCCCTGGATTTGGTCCGACTATGAATGGTATCACACGCAGGACTTTTATAAACACATGCCGAAATATGTGCTTCAGAGCAACTGGTGGTATTACACCAAACTCAACCCGAAAACTACGCTGGTTCGTTGTAACCCGCAGGATCATGACATGGATAAGTTGCTTAAATTGAAACCGGTCCAGGCCTACATTTCACTGGAAAAACATGGCTATGACCAGGTGCTCACGGGTAGCAATGTTTCCAGGCCGGACAGCATGGCAGAGACAGCCGCCTTTGCCATCACGCATATTAAAAGAAAGCGGATGTACGGCTTTTTGATGACGACCTGGCGCGCAATGCTTGCTGAAAACAGAAAACTGCATTTTGAGGCCATCGCACAAGTCGGGCAAGCAAAGAAACAATTTACAAAATAGCCTGGGCGGGGCATCGCGCCAAAGCGCTAGGGCGTAAAAATATCGCGCCGGGTCTGCGGGCACTAGTTCACTTGCGAATCACATCATGGATAGCGCATCAACATCCACGGCGATGCGCACGCCGGGTGGACAGCGCAACGCTTTAAGCGCTTCCTTGAGCGGCACGGTCATGGCCTTGACCGAAGCCGAACGCATGATGATTTGAAACCGGTAATGGCCCTTGGCGCGACTCAAGGGCGCCGGAATGGGCCCGGCCAGGATGACCGTTTTGGTCAGCGCCGGCGCAAGCCGCGCGGCGAGCGCCTGCGCGGTGCGTTCCACGGCTTCCGCGCGCAAGCTTTCCAGCGTGATGCAAATAAGATGCGCAAACGGCGGATAGAGCAGTTCCCTGCGCGACTCCAGTTCCTGGTCGCAAAAGCCCTGGTAATCCAGCGCTCGCGCGGCCTTTCAGCGCCTCGCCCGGCGCATTGAAAAAACGCCGATAACTCCAGATGCATTCTTCCACCCAGCGCGCGGCCAGGCAGTTGGCCGCGATGTAGGGATTTTTGATCCATCCCTGCTTCCAGACATCAAGGTGAATTTCACCAGGCACCTGGGCGTCAATGTACCGCGCCTCGTCGGTTTCATCCCGGTTCGCGTACTCCGCGCGGCCACGCTGTCCATCCGTCCATCGCACCCGCCAGGTTCCATTCAAATCAAGCTGTTTAAGCATATCGTTCCGTTCCTTTGACCGCCGGCCATGACCACCCTTCGGACAATGCATGGCCTTGACGACAGCCTTTGCGCCTTTCCATGACCGATTATTTTGCGTTTTATTCTGTATTCTGACTCCTGACTATCCGAGTTGTTACAATCGCCCATATTAACGCACCGGCATCCAGCCCGCTCCGCCCCAGGGGCCTTCATTATAAAGAATAAGACCGTTAGCCAGTGAATAAATTGACCAATAACCGTTGCGGTAAACGGCCAAGTCAGCAATCCCGTCGCCATCGTAGTCGCCGGGCACCGCGGTCCAGCCCGACCCGCCCCAGGGGCCTTCGTTGTAGAGGAGCACATTGCCCGCCATTGTGAAGATGGACCAGTAACCGTCAAGGTAAACCGCCAGGTCAGATTTGCCGTCACCGTCATAGTCGCCGGGCACCGGTGTCCAGCCTGCCCCGCCCCATTCGCCCGCATTGACCAGGATGATCCCATTATCCAGCGAGAAGATGGACCAGTAGCCGTCACAGTACACGGTCAGGTCGGACTTGCCGTCACCGTCATAATCCCCGGGCACCGGTGTCCAGCCTGCCCCGCCCCAGGGGCCTTCGTTATAGAGGAGCACATTGCCCGCCATCGTGAAGATGGACCAGTAGCCGTCAAGGTAGCCGGCCAGGTCGGACTTGCCATCACCGTCATAGTCCCCGGGCACCGGTATCCAGCCTGCCCCGCCCCAGGGGCCTTCGTTGCCTAACAGGATCGGGGTCATTTTGCCTAACGAATAGATCATCCAATAGCCGTCACGGTATAAGGCCAGGTCGGCAATGCCATCGCCATCATAGTCGGAGCCCACGCCTGCGCGCCAGCCGGAAGCGGATGAGCTGAAGGCGCTTGCGCCGATATTATTGGTCGCTTTAACCCAGTAATAATAGGTAATGCCCGGCGCGGAACCGGTGTCGTTATAAGCTGTTTGCGTGGTCGTGCCCAGCATGGCGGCTGATGAAGAATTGTTCACCGTGTTGCGCCAGACCTGGTAACCGGAGGCCCCGCTTGATGCGCTCCAGGTCAAAGCCACCCGTGAAGAATATCTCCCATCGGAAGCGGCAAGGGATTGCGGCACGGAAGGTAGTTGGCCGAGCGACACAACCAGGTCCAGCGCGCCAGCCTGGCCCAGCGCCCATTCCGTGGAAGGCGAAACCGTAAAAAAAGAATAAATACTGGCCGCGCCGCCGGCGATAATGACCTGCTGGAAAGGCACAACGCCCGCGGCGCGGGTCATCTGCACGGCGGCATTGCCGGTAACATTGCCGCCTGCGCTGATCTTGTCAAGGCTGGTATCAGAAGCCGCATGACAGACAAATGTGCCCGAATCGAATGTAACCAAGTCGGAAAACGAAAGTGTGCCGATATCCGCCGCGCCGGCGCCTGGCGAAATTATGCCGGCGATGGTTGCCGGTGCGCGGATTTCGCCGTTACCGGCCAGGGTAGCCGCGCTGTTAAGAATAAAATCGGAGGCCGTGAGCTTGTTGCCCAGATACCAGGTCCCGCCGGTTACGCGGACCGTGGCGGCGCTGGCGGTCAGGGCCATGCATAGCGCCGTCATGGCGGCGATATACCTTGAACGGTTATTACGCTTCATAATATACCTCATTTTTTCACCACGAAACACACGAACCACACGAAAGTTCTTTTTTGGGTAATGAAAAACAGAATTTAATCTTCATCCATTTCGTGTGTTTCGTGTGTTTCGTGGTTAATCTTCTTGTTTTTGATAGCACTAACCTCCAATCTCCAATCACCTCTTCCACTGCTCCACCGGCCGTCTGCGCAGGTCTTCCAGACAGCCCGGGTCGTTGCGCAGGACTTTGATTGTCCAGGAAATCTTTATATCCCTATTGCCGATGATTGTGAAACAATTCCGGTCAACTTCGGCTCCGACGGCCAGTAACGCCAATTCGCCAATCGGCGTCAGAGAATAGATCTCCGATCCGACCAGATTCAAGGCCGAATAATAATCCGGCAATTGAACGATAGCCTGGCCGTTCACAAGCTGGACATTACCGGCATAGACATTCCAGACTTGCGGACCTTCCATGCAGTAATGCCGCAGGATCTTGTTTTCGGGGTCGAGGGGGTGGTCAATTTCAAAGGTTTTGGCCTGCCAGGCGCCCGAACCGAAGGTGGCGCGATAGAGAATGCCGGTGTTTCCATCCAGATAAAGATGGCCGCGGATGACCGCGGTCCCGTCCACCTCATTGGTCACATTATGTCCGATGGCGATTCGTTCCGTGCCGCTTTGGGCATTGGCCTGCATGCCAATTGCCACATTTGTTTGGGAGCCATTGGCATAATATCCCACCGCTACGCCAGAATTTGTGCCAAAAGCCGTATACCCCAGACCAGCACCAGAATTCCATCCTCTAGCAAATCTACCTATTGCTATCCCGCCCCGTTGACCGTAAGCCTGATCTCCCAGCGCCACGCCGGAATTTGTGCCATTGGCTGAATGGCCTATTGCCACGCCATAGGAATAGGCGTTGGCGTTATTTCCAACCGCTACTGCTTCAATAGATCCATTGGCCCCACTGCCCACTGCCACGCCATTATTTGTGCCTTTGGCCTGATATCCCAGCACCGCACCGTTATCAGAGCCGTTGGCCTCCGGCCCCACCGCCGCACCGTGAGAAGAACCATTGGCCTGATATCCCACCGCTGCGCCGGAATCAGAACCGTTAGCCTCTCGTCCCATCGCCGCGCCATAATTTGTACCGATGGCCAGAACTCCTAACGCCGCGCCGTTACCAGCGCCATCAGCCGATCCGCCCATGGCCGCGCCTTGAGAATAGCCGTTGGCCAGAATCCCCACTGCCGCGCCAGAGTTGTAACCATTGGCCGCATTTCCCAACGCCGCCCCGTTATCAGCACCATTTGCCCCACGTCCGACGGAAACACTATTCCCGTTGAAATCTATATATGCCACATTACTGACAACCTGTCCGCCCATGTTGAGCGTCCCGCTCATGGTCCCGCCGGTAAGCGGCAAATAGTTGGTGGTTGACGTGCCCAGATATACCCAGGCGGGCGTGACGGCCTGGCTGGCATTGAAATACAGCCCCTGATCGCCGTCGATCTGATAAACGATCAATCCCTGCGCGGCGCCCCCGCGCAATTCACTGTCCCCATTCAGCAGGCCGCCGTCCAGAGATGCGTTCGCGTTGGTGCGCTGGTTGGCGGTTACTCGCGGAATCAGCATCCCCTTGCCATCGCCGGTGGCCGGCGACCGCACATCCAGCATGGCGTTGTCGTTAGGCACGGAACCATCCGCGCTGATGGATGAACCGATTTGGGCCTGCACAGAACCGATAACAAACAATCCGACTGTGAGAATAATAATTGCTTTCATGTCCTGCCTTTCTTTTTACCACGGATTACACGGATTTCACTGATTAATGGCTATCGGACCACTCGTTTCCAACGTAGTTTCGCATATTTGAAATTCAAGAGTAAGGCAAGACGTAATCCCTGTCGTGTGATTTTCAAAGTCAAACAGCGTTGCGCCAAATTATAATCAGGGAAAAAATCCGGCAAAGCTGAACCTAAAGGATATTTTCATAAATGATTTCGCCTTTTTTGATTTCCGCAAGAAATGACCCTTCTTCGGCATCCGCTTTGACGGGAATCACATCAACCGGAATGCGGGACGCGACCGGCCTGATCAGGCGGCGATATTTAATGGCAAGCGAAAGATAATCGTTCCCACTATCCTGAAAGACAGCCAAATCCATGTCATGCGGATCGGATTTGGTCAAAAACGACCCGAATAAAACAACTTTTCGCACTTCCTTTTCTTTTCTGAAACAATCCGCCGTTTTGCGCTTAATATCTTCTTTCTGTCCGGCATCCATCATCATTTTCCGCCTCCATCCATCTGAAACTTTACGACAGAGATTACGACGGTCAAATTTTTATTCCGTTGAAATTAGAAATTCGAAACTGGAAATTGGTTTCAAACTTCAGCTTCAGTATTTACCCAAGGCGTGCTTTCGCCCGCAACCCAAAGATATTTTAACCACAAAACACACGAACCGCACGAAAGTTCAGCAAATAAATCTTGTATGTTTTGTCAATGCAAACAGAATCTGATCCTATCCCTTTCGTGTGTTTGGTGTGTTTCGTGGTTAATCTTCTTGTTTTTAATAGCACTAATTTCCAATCTCCAATCACCTCTTCCACTCCTCCACCGGCCGGCGGCGCAAATCTTCCAGACACCCCGGATCATTGCGCAGAACTTTTATTGTCCAGGACACTTTAATATCACGTTTGCCAGCAATTAGAAAACAATTATCAGACACTTCGCCGTCAATCCAAACCAGCGCTTCACCAACCGGCGTCAGCGAGTATATCTCCGACCCGACTAAGTTCAGCGCCGAGTAATAATCCGGCAATTGAACGATGGCCTGGCCGTTCACAAGCTGGACATTACCGGCATAAACGTTCCAAACTTGCGGCCCTTCTAAGCAGTAATGCCGCAGAACCTTGTTGGCGGGATCAAGCGGGTGATCAATCGTGAAGGCTTTAACGCTCCAGCCACCCTCGCCGAAAGTGGTGCGATAATAAATATTTGATGAGCCGCCGTCCAAGTGGAGAGTGCCCCGGATACGGGCGGTATTGTTGGAATCGTTGTTCACATTATGCCCGATGGCAATGCGTTCCGTTCCGCCCAGAGCATTGGCCTGGTAACCGATCGCCACGTTGGTTTGTGCGCCGTTGGCCGATCGGCCCACCGCCACGCCAAAAGAAGAACCGTTGGCGGCATACCCTATCCCAGCGCCAAAGTCATACCCTTTGGCAGAATATGCCATCGCCGCACCATAATTTTTGCCATTGGCAAATAATCCCACGGCGGAACCATCAGAACTGCCGTTGGCCGCCCAACCCATCGCCGCGCCACAATTATAGCCATTGGCTTCATAACCGACTGCTGCACCAAAAAATGAGCCATTGGCGGACCAGCCAACTGCAACATACTCGCCATCAAAATCAATATGCGCCACATTGGTTACCACCTGTCCGCCCATGTTCAATGCGCCGCTCATGGTCCCGCCAGAGACGGGCAGATAGTAATCCCACGCCGGCGCGGCAGATGAACTGGTGTTGAAATATAGTCCCTGTGCGCCGTCGCTCTGGTAGACAATCAACCCCTGCGCGGCGCCGCCGCGCAGGTTACCGGAATTATCCAGCAGACCGCCGGCCAAAGATGCGCTTGCCGTTGTCCGTTGTGCTTCGGTCACTCTCGGAATCAGCATACCCTTGCCATCGCCGGTGGCCGGCGACCGCACATCCAGCATGGCGTTATCGTTGGGCGCGGAACCATCGGCGCTGATGGAAGAGCCCGCCGCCGCTAAAGCTTTGGTGGGCAGGCCCACCTGGGCGGAACCGATAACCAACAATCCAACCGCGAGAATAATAATTGCTTTCATGTCAATGCCTCCTGTTTCATTCCATTTCCTTTTAACATCAACCTCTCCCTGAAGATAAGCTATTAAATATTTCTCCACGCATTGCTGGCAATGGAAACACACAATGTTCCATACCGGCGGCTTGCGCACGCGCGATAACTGCTGTGCGGCTACAAAGTCTTCTTCCGCCTTTTTTATCCATTCACGAACGAGGGGCTTCATATAACACTTGGCCTTTAGTGATGATTTCGCGCATAAAGCAATCGCCCATGGCCAGACGTTTTTTCACTTTTAGAGGGCTGCGCACCAGCAGGTCTAATGGAAATTGCGGCCGAATACGGGTCTGGATTTCCGCCGCTTGATAAACACCGCGCTTCTTTAGTTTCATAATCATCAGCAGATCAACATCAGAATCGGGCGAAGGCGACCCATACGCGTATGAGCCGAAAAGAACAATCTTTTCCGGCTTGAATTCCCTGGCCAACCGGCGCGCATAGGCGCGTATATGTTGTTGAACACTCATGGCGGCCGCATTCTATGATTTTTCTTCAAAAACAGCAATTTTTACTTTCCATTACATAAACCATTCCCGATCTGCGCGCTTACGCGCGGATCGGGGGAAAGGGCGCAAGGCCGATTCTGTTTGCCATTGCCAAAAATAATGGCAAGATTTGTTCGCTGGCCCCTGGCCACCTCGGCAACGCCTAAGGCGGGTCAACTTTCGTGTGTTTCGTGGTGAAAAATCGGCATGGATAAACAACCAATAAACCGCCTGCCATCGGCCATCGCCCGCGAATTGTTTTATGCCCTGCCGCTGGCGCTGATGTTCCTGCTGGCGCTGACGCCCGGCATCAGTTTTACCGAGGACCTTGGCCGCCATCTTCTGCTGGGCAAGATCATCGTTGCCGCCGGGCACGTGCCTGACACGAATTTATTGACCTATACCTGCCCTGATTTCCCGTTCATCAACCACCACTGGCTCTCGGAGGTGGTTTTTTATTTCCTGCATTGTGCCAGCGGCTTGAACGGATTAATTTTATTTAAAGCATTATTAATGTGCGCGGCGCTGGCCCTGGCCATGCGCGCCGTGCCGCTTGAACGTGCTTCGCCGCTGGTTGGTTTGGCGGCCGTGTTGGCCGCCGTCGCATTGGGCTATCGCGCCCATATCCGCCCTGAGCTTTTCACATATTTTGGCGTGGCGCTTTACGGCTGGCTGATCGCGCGGGAGATATCCGCCCTGAATCACAGAAAATTCAATCTTGCAGCCGGGGGCGTCGCCCCCGGCCCGTCCTCATCGAGGCCGGCTGTAATTGCCCTATTCTCGGGGTTTAATTTAAGATGGGCTGTTCTCATTGCCTACGGCTGGTTCTGGGCCAACGCCCATATTTATTTCGTTTTCGGGCTCGGCATGATTTTTATATATTGGCTCGCCTGCTGGCGGCGCAACTGGTTAAACGCCGGCAACGCCGTTACCCCGGGACAAGAGCGTTGCGTTGCAACATTCCTGCGCGCCTGGCCCCGCGCTGAAACCATTGGATTGTTCGCGCTCATCGGCGTAAGTCTTATTAATCCCAACGGTTGGCGCGGATTATTCTATCCTTTGTGGATTTTCGGCAACTACGGCATGGCCATCACCGAAAACGCCTCGCCGCTGAACTATTGGGAAACCGTTCTCAACCCGATGCTGATGGCACTGCCATTGCTTTCACTCTGCGCCTTATGGGTTTTCTGGCATAATCTAACCACTGATTACACGGATTTCACGGATATGGTCAAACCTTTGACAACCGACCACCGCCAGCTTGCCTCGGCAAAATCTCGCCACTGGTGGACGAAGTTAGGGGCAATTGTCGGCATCAGTGTTATCCGTGTAATCCGTGGTATAATTAGAATAGAATTATCCGCCGGGCAACTGGCTGGTGTCTTGATATTATTGACAGCACTGATTGCCGCCTGGTTCATGGCCCGCAGTGTTCCTTTGCTGGCGCTGACATTACTGCCGGCGCTGGGTTTATATATTCGCGCGGAAACGAGTCGCTCTGATACAACAAAAAAATCCTGGATTCCCGATCCTACTCCGCCGAAGCAAAGCCTTTGGCTGCGAAGGCCGGGTCAAGTCGGGAATGACAAGCAAACAATTCTTTCTGTCATTCCCGCGAAAGCGGGAATCCAGTCTGCCTATCTCCGCGGTCCAGGCATCATGCTCGTCATCGCCCTCAACATCTGGCTGATGTTTGCGGTTATCAACGGTTCCTACTGCCGCATCTTTCCCTCGCCAATCGGCCCTACCCCGTTCGGCCTTGACGATGAATTCCGCTACCTGGCATTGCGGCGTCTGCAGGCGGATGGATTGCCGGGAAAAATCTTTTCCGATTACAATTCCGGCAGTCTGGTTGAATATAACATTTACCCGGAACGCGGCTATGTGGATAACCGTCCGGAAGCGTTTCCGGCGGAGTTCTGGCAGAAAGAATATCTGCCCGCTCTGGCGCTGGGCACGGAATGGGAGGATGTGATTGCGCGGCGCGGTATTCAGACAGTGGCGGTGTCAATTGCCGGCGTAAAGGAACATTTTATCCGCGCCCTGTTGGCCAACCCGCGCTGGCAATTGGTTCATCTCGACTTTTTCCTCGCGGTATTTACGCAAAACACGCCTGAAAACCAGGCGTTTTTGCGACGGCATGCCTTTAATCAAGACCGGATAGCGCAATTGGCCGTCCAAACCGCGGAACGGATGCGCGCGCTTTCGTCAACAAGCATCTGGCGCCGGCAGGTTCTGGCCGACCAGATTGTCTATGAAATCTACGGACTGATCTGTCTGGGCAGAAATGACCTGGCCTGGCCGCTGGTCTGGGAAATGCATCGGCGCTATCCGGACTACCAGCTTGTTCACGAGTTGATGCGGGTCAGCGCGCCGCCGCAGGCCGTGCCGGCGGTCATGGAAGTTATGGCGCGGCGCGCACGCTGGCCGCTGGCCGCCAAACAGGCGCTGGACTATGGCGCGGCGCTGGAAGCGCAGGGACGGGCCGACGAAGCGCGTGCAATCTACCGGCGCGGGAAATTTTTCTTCCCGCTCAATTCCCGCCTGCGGTCGGCGGAGGCAACTTTCAATCCCAAAACCGATACATTAATATTTTCGCCCTTTTTTGAAATGACTTCTGATCTCATAATCGGATAAGGCGCGGTTGAAGATTTTTACGTCGTCCATGGAACCTTTGAATGATCCAAAACTAACCTTGCCCATGTATAAATTTCTCGTCCAGGCCGCCCACTGCAAAGGACCGGAAGAACTGGTGGTATCGGTTAATATCAAATCGCCGTCCCGGTAGCACTTCACGGTATTCAAGCCGTCGTAGGTAAAGGCAACATGGCGCCACCCGTCCCAGGTGAGGGGAGCCGAACATTTACACCAGTGCCAGCCTTGGTTGACGGTGTTAATATGGGGATATATTCGATTGTGATATATATTCAAACCATATGCCCCTTCCGCGCAGGCAATTTCATTCCAGCCCGCGAAATTCGTCGTTGGCGAATAAACCCAGGCTTCCATGGTAATTTTGGAAACCTTCAAACTGGCATTTGTGCCGCAATCAATATAATCATCAATCGCGTCAAAGACAAAGGCGCCATCGCTCCACAGTGGACTGCCGTGCAAGACGCCGTCATTCCCTTCCCAGGATGAATCTTTGGCTATGGCCGCATCTCCTTCCTTAAATTGCCAGGATCCCACCAGATTGATATTTTCTTCCTTTTCCCTGAAATGACTTCTAATCTCATAATCGGATAAGGCGCGATTGAAGATTTTTACGTCGTCCATGGAACCTTTGAATGATCCAAAACTAACCTTGCCCATGTATAAATTTCCCGTCCAGGCCGCCCACTGCAAAGGACCGGAAGAACTGGTGGTATCGGTTAATATCAAATCGCCGTCCCGGTAGCACTTCACGGTATTCAAGCCGTCGTAGGTAAAGGCAACATGATGCCACCCGTCCCAGGTGAGGGGATCCGAATATTTACACCAGTGCCAACCCTGATTGACGGTGTTAATATGGGGGTATATTCGATTATCGCGAATATTCAAACCATATGCCCCTTCCGCACAGGCAATTTCATTCCAGCCCGCGAAATTCGTCGTGGGCGAATAGACCCAGGCTTCCATGGTAATCTGGGAAACCTTCAAACTGGCATTTGTGCCGCAATCAATATAATCATCAATCCCGTCAAAACTAAACGCATCGCCAATCCATAGCGGGCTTCCGAACAGGACCCCGTGATTTCCCCGCCAGGAGGAATCTTTGGCCATGACCGGGTTTTCTTCGTCAAACTGCCAGTCCCCGACCAGGTTTTCCTCTTTCAGTTGAATATCGTCCACATAATACGTGACCGCCTGCGCCGTATCCCAGTTTAAAATATATACGCCCAACGCTTCATTGGGCTGGGTGATAGTCCTGGTCACGCTTATTTTCTGCCAGCCGCTGTTGAGCGTCGTTACAGTTTTGGCATAGGTCCAGCCGGCGGCAGAATAAAGACATATCTTCACCCGTCCCTGTCCTTTAACATAGGCACTGGCGGTATAAGTCTTGCCTTGTTCCGCGATAACCCGGCCACCGTTTGCAGTCCTCAATCCTTCCAATGCCTTGATGCCCGGCGTAGTTACTTTAAGCGCGTAATCTTCAACAAGCGCAGTGTCGGATATTTCAAGCGTTGTCAGATTGTCGCTGTGATAGGTAGCCCAGCCTGTTGTGCCCAGCTCAAAACCGCCGTTATAAAGCATTTTATAATTTTTAGTTTCCACTAATTCGACATTATCCGCATAAAACGTGATAGCCTGCGCCGTATCCCAGGTTATAATATATACGACCAATAATTCATTGGGCTGGGTGATTGTCCTGGTCACGCTTATTTTCTGCCATTCGCAATTTATGTCCGTTGTCTGCTTGGCATAAGTCCAACCGCTTTTTGTTCCCCATAGACATATCCTGACTTTCCCCTGCCAGGGCGCGGTGCCGACTTTTACATAGGCGCTGGCGGTATAGGTCTTGCCTTGCTCCACAAAACAGCCGCCCGGATTCCTTAATCCTTCAAATAACTTAATGCCCGGGGTGGTCACTTTGAGCGCCTTATTGCCCGCGAATGATGCGGTAGACGCCTCCAGCGTTGAAGGATTGTCACTGCGGGCGGGAGCCCAGCCTTCCGTGCCCAGTTCAAACCCGAAGTTCTCCGTCAGGTTAATCCTCTGCCAGCCAACGCTTAATTGGCGATAGCCGTTCGTCCAGCAGGATGATCTTTCTTTCAGCGCGTAATAATCCGCAACATCATTATCGCTATATAACGGATTAACGGATATATCCCCCGTCCCCGCGCTGGTCCCGATATAATTCTGATTCACGCAGAATATATTGTTATAGCTGGAATCACATTGCGCACCGCCCGAACAGACAATTCCATCGCCGGCCGTGATGATGCTGTGATTGATATCC
>JBDRJR010000084.1:0-14383 GCA_043814705.1 Verrucomicrobiota bacterium
GCAGCTGGCGTGGCGGTACCGCCGACCCTAAGGGAAATCTAAACGATATTTGAAAGTATCAAAAGTGTAGTGCCAAGAACTTTTTTGCCTCCGTAAGTCCTTGATTATAAACGGTTGAGTTTTTAAACTGTTGAAGATGGGTTAAAGCGCCAGATCCCACGCCACGCTCTAAGCCCCTTTCTTAATATACCCCCACTCGACTAATTTCCGATAGGCATGCTCGGCATATTCACCCTGGCGGACAACATTAAGATAGCGCATGTAATGCTCGGCGGCGCTCTGGCGGCGATTTGCGCCTTCCATGGTATAACCCTTGAAATAAGTAGTGTTTGGATTGCCGGGTAAAAACGACTCATAGCGCGAAAACTCCTGAAACGCGTCTTCAAAGGCGCGTATCTGCAGTTTGGCCATGCCGGAAATGAAAATCGCCTGTGGCTCGCCGGGATAAGTTGACTGCGCTGTCTGGGCCAGGCGCTCGGCCTCGCCGGCCTGTTTCTGCATCAACCGGCAACGGGCCAGCATCAACAGGCCGGCATAATCATTAGGCGCCTGGCGCAAGCCGTTTGCAAAACAGGAGGAAGCCTCATCGAACTTGCCGGCGTTCATGGCCTTTTCGCCGTTTTGCAACTGGTCAATCGCGCCTTTGATGGCCCTTAACGAAGCGGTCGCATCCATGTAACGCTCGCGGTTCAGTGAAAAACTTTTCGCGGCCGCGTATTTCGCGCGCACAGCCTCAACAGCGGTCTGATAGCGCTCTTCGCTCATGGGGTGCGTGGCAAACAGCATTTCAATGATGCTGGGTTTGTCCTTGGAAAGTTTGCGCAGGATATCCATGAGGGCAATGGCGCCTTCGGGATTATAGCCGGCACGGGTCATGTATTCCAGGCCAAGGGCATCGGCCTCGCGCTCATCCGCGCGGCTGTAGCGCGCCAGAAGCGCGCCGGCGGCCACCATGCCAAGCCCGGACGTCAAGTCACCGTAGCCGTCAAACTGATATTGAACAAAAGTGGCCAGCCCGGTCACGACCACGGAGGACATTATGCTCTTGGTGGCGCGCTCGGCGGCGTGCCGGGCGCAGACATGCCCGATCTCATGACCAAGCAGGGCGGCCAGCTCGGCTTCACTCTGTATATTGGCCAGCATCCCGCGCGTCACGGCAATCGTGCCCGCCGGAAAGGCATAGGCATTCACATATACGGCATTGACGCCCTGAAACGTGTAAGGCATGGCCGGCCGGTGGGATTGGGCGGCCAGCAAATCGCCGATACCGGTGATATACCGGTTGAGATCGGCATTTTGCAAGACGCCATAATCGGCCGAAATCTGGTGGGGCGAATTTTCCTTGTCAGCCCCGACCTCGCCCGCTTCCGACATCAACATGAACTGCTTTTTGCCTGTCACCGGGTCAGTGGCACAGCCGGTCAGCGCCGCCACCGCACCGGCCGCCGAGAGCGCGATAAAATGCCTCCGGGTCATTTCACGGCCGGCGCCCATTTGCCTTGCATGCGGTTTCATGGTGCTATATATATTATCTTTAAGAACGCAACAAACAAGATTATTCTTCGATTACGCGCCCACACCTCCAACACACACGGGAGATTAATATGAGCAATGGCAAAACGAAAAGACTGGGCATCCTGACCGGCGGCGGGGATTGTCCCGGCCTGAACGCCGTGATCCGGGCCGTGGCCAAATCGGCCATGAATGAAGGCGGTTATGAGGTCATTGGCATTGAGGACGGATTTGAAGGACTTGTAGAAGGCCGCATGCGGCGCCTGCATAATGCCGATGTTTCCGGTATTCTCACCGCCGGCGGAACGATCCTGGGCACATCCAACAAGGGCGACCCATGGCATTACCCGGTCAAGGGCGCGGACGGCAAGGTCACGATCCAGGATACTTCGCACAAGGCTTTTGATCATTACCGCGAATGGGGACTGGATGCGCTGATTACCATCGGCGGCGACGGCACGATGACGATTTCCAGCAAACTCATGGAAATGGGCGCCAACGTCGTGGGTGTACCCAAGACCATAGACAATGACCTGGCGGCCACCGATGTTACGTTCGGCCACGATTCCGCCGTGTTCATCGCCACCGAAGCCATTGACCGCCTGCACACCACGGCCTCCTCGCACCATCGGGTTATGATCATTGAGCTTATGGGGCGCTATGCCGGCTGGATCGCGCTTTCGGCGGGATTAGCCGGCGGGGCGGATGTCATTCTGATTCCGGAAATCCAGTTCCAGTGGGACCATGTTTTTCGCAAGCTCATTGAGCGCAGTAAGCATGGCAAGCGTTTCAGCATCATTTGCGTGGCGGAAGGCGCGCGTGTACCCGACGGCGGGGAAATTGTCAAAGCCTACGACGAGAAACGCACGGATGCCAAGCAGTTGGGCGGCATCGGTGAATACGTGGCCAAACAAATCACGGAACACACCGAACTGGAATCGCGCGTCACCGTGCTGGGGCATCTCCAGCGCGGCGGTTCGCCCACGCCCTACGACCGGATCCTGGCCACGGGATTCGGCGTGGCCGCCTGCTGGCTGGCAATGAAAGGCAAATTCGGCCAGATGGTCGCCCTGCATGGCAATAAGGTGGAAGCCGTGCCGATCAAGGATGCCATTGCGCACCTGAAATTAGTCACCCCCCAGACCCAGAAGGTGCTGGCGGCCCGTTCGGTGGGCACCAGTTTCGGCGACGCCTGATCCGGACGGAGAACAGACGGCGGACGACAGATGGCGGACATACCGGACTCTCCCCGCGCCGTTTCCGCGACGAAAACACGCCGGAGCGAACGCATTGACAAAAATTAATCAGCGCCCGGCGTCGGACTCAACGTCCGGATTTTCCGACAGCCAGGCACGGGCGTTTTCGATCTGCCCGCTGGTGCCCAACAGCATCACGCGGTCACCCGGTTGAACTGTCTCATCCGCTTCCGGGTTGACGATCATAATGCCCAGCCGCTCAATGCCGATAATCGTTGCCCCCGTCTGCGCGCGCAGATTCAATTCGCGCACGACTTGTCCCACAACCCGGGATTCCGGTGACACGACAACGGCGCCGAGACGCGCATCCCGGAAAAAGTAGGGCATGGCGCCGATGGGATGCAGGCTGAACCATTCGTGCGCGCCGGCAAACACATCGCGTAAGGCCGTCTGGGCCTTGGCATATATCCGGATATTGAATGTCCACAGCAAGCTGGTGATAAGCGCAATGACCAGCATCAGCAACAGCAGAATCGGCCAGGGCGGCAAAATGGCGGAACTCAGCATGAGGATAAATATCGTCAGCGCCAAACTGCCCGTCAGCAGGACCGCAAGTTCGGTGAATAAACGGGGAATGGATACACGGCCGTCCGGGGGGGCCTGGGGGAATTTTATTTCCGCCAGGATCATGCCCAGCGCCTGCAATTTACGCAAGGTGGCTACCAGGAAGGGAACGATGCCCAGCGCCGCCGCAAACCAGAGAACGGTATTTGGTCCTCCCAGCGCCACGGGGATACCGGCAAACACGTTCGGGAACCGCCGGGCCAGGTAAGCCGTGACGATAAAAATCGCCGCGATCCAGCCCACATTGATCAGGATAATCATTAAGGACCGATTCACGGCTTTGCGCACCGCATCCGGCGCGCCGCGCGGCTCAAATCGCGAGGCCCACAGCGTATAATTCGAGAGGACCTCACGGACTGATCGCGGCAGGATGGCATCCAGCCAGCGCGTAATAATGTCCGCATGGCGCAACAGGTAGGGATTGATAAAGGTTGTCAGCACGGCCACCGCCACCGCCAGCGGATACACAACCTCACGAAGCACATTCAGGCTTACGCCCAGGGCCGCAATGATGAGCGCAAATTCGTTGACCTGGGCCATGCCGCATCCGACCCGGACAGCCGTTTCGCGATCATTACCCGCAATAAAAGCGCCGAGCGAACACGTCAGGAACTTTGCCAGGATTACGACGCCGGTCAGCAGGAATAAAGCGCCGATATGGGCATAAATGACCTGCAGGTTCACCATCAGCCCAACCACCACAAAAAACACCGCGCCAAAGACATCGCGCAGGGGATCGGTAAGCATTTCAATCCGCACATGCTGACGTGACTCGGCCATAATGGCGCCGATGACAAAAGCGCTCAAGGCCAATGAAAAATCCAGATGAATGCCCAGGAGCACCACGGCAAAACAAAAACCCATAACGGTTATCGTCAGCAATTCATCACTGCGCGAGCGACCGACGATATTTAACAGGCGTGGCACAAAAAGCAGGCCGCCAACGATCAAGACCACCAAAAAGACCACTAACCCCCCGAGACGAGTGAACACCAGGCCGGCCTGAACATTGCCGGTAATGCTAATCCCGGTTAAAAGCGCAATCAGGATCACCGCCAAAAGGTCCTCGACAATCGTTGTTCCCAGAATCAATTTGGCATAAACTTTCCGTTTCTGATCCATTTCCGCCAACACCTTGGCTATGATGGCCGTGGATGAATCGCAGATGATCGCGCCCAGGAACAGGCTTTCCACCAGACTCCAGCCAAGCGCCCGTCCGATCATAAACCCCAGCCACAACATGACGACAACATCCGCCACGGCAATCCCGATAGCCGCGAAACCGACGTCACGGAGCTTGCGCAGGTTAAAATCCAGGCCGATGGAAAACAAAAGGAAAATCAGACCGAGTTCCGCCAACGTATGAATGGATGCCTTGTCCGACAATATGGGCGTCACGCCGGATAGCCAGCCGATTAAAATACCGGCCAAGATATACCCGATAACCCGGGGTTGCTGTAGCCACTGGCATACCAGCGCCGCGGCTCCCGCCAAGGTAATGACAACGGCAAGATCCTGAAGAAACGCATAATTATTCATGGCATTTCCAATCACATCTTGTTCATGTGGGAGGCGTCCGGCAACCGCCGGACGCGGCAACGGCCCGCCTGCAACGCTATGCACAGCATTGCCTGCCCGCAGTCGCTACGCGCCAGCGTTGCGGGCGGGCGGGCAGGTCGCGGTGCATAGCACCCCTCCCACCAAGAGAATGACCCCACCAGCGATTAATCTTGAACTCCACCAGCCCAAGCGTAGAATGCCCACCCGCAACGCATCTGAAAAGTCGCTGTATGGACAAGACGGTTCCATGCATTCGCGGCATGGATTATAATACCACCGTCCATATTGCGCAACCATTTTCCGCCAGCGGCGGGTCTGCCTCTGGCATGAAAACATGAAGGGCATCCAATGTCAGCGGCCCGCACATCATCGCTTATCAACAGTTGGAATACCATCCGGTATGAACTGCTCAACTCCCGGGTTTGTGACCTGGGTCTGACCATTGAAAATTCACCCCTTGAAGTTCCAGTAAAGCGCCTTTGCCGGGAATTTGCGGCCCGCTCACTTCGTTTTCAGCCCGCTTTTTATCTTACGGATTCGTGGGGATGCCCAGACGAAGTGCCGGTGATCGGGATTCCTTTCTATCTGGCCGACAAGCGCTTGCGCCAAATCGAGGAAGAGCAGACCGGCGAAGTGGAAGACGATCAGCTCCTGATGATGTTCCTGCGTCACGAAGCTGGGCACGCTGTCAACTATGCCTATCGCCTGTGGGAGCGCACTGACTGGACGGATATGTTCGGGCGGTTTTCCAAACCCTATCGCGACAGTTTCCAGCCCAATCTGGCCAGTCGCGAGTTTGTCTGGCATATCCCTCACAGCCAATACGGCCGCCATTATGCGCAAAAGCATCCTGACGAGGATTTTGCGGAAACGTTTGCCGTCTGGTTGACCCCCCGTTCGGCTTGGCGTCGGAAATATGGCCAATGGCCGGCTTTGCGCAAGCTTCGTTATGTGGATTCACTGATGCGGCATATACGCAGTCGGCCGGCACGCTGTTTGGGCGGCAAGCTGGAGAATCCCGTTACTGAAATGACGATGCTTTTGGCCGAGCATTATGGCCAGCGCGCGGAACGTTATCGCGCCGCCGCGCAAGGTTATGTGGATGATAAACTCCGTGATATATTCCGGCACACGCGCGGCCACAACCGCTTGCCGGCGCACGAACTGTTCAGTCGGCGCCATGACGACCTGGTGGCCCGGGTTGCACATTGGTCGGGTTTAGGCAGTGCAGACGTCGGCACCATTATCACAAAACTGGAAGACCGCGCCCAGGCATTGGGACTGGTCTGCCCCCGCGCCGCGGCGACAGACCGCCTCATGGACATAACCGCATTGGCCACTGCGCTGGCAATGGACGTTACTTATATGGGCCGGTTCACGGAATAGAGGAAGAAGAGGGACAGAAAGCCAGAGACCAGAGAATCAGAGATCTGTGAGCAAAAGCCAGGTGGCACAAGATAAAACAACAAATTTTTACTATTGTATTCTGTCCCTCTGTCCCTCTGTCCCTCTGTCCCTCTGTCTTCTACAGCATCGGCACTTCAACGTCGAAGGGCGTGTGTTCCAGCGCCGCTTTAATGATCATTTGCAACAATTGGGGATACTGAATACCGGCGGCCGCGGCGGAGCGCGCCAGGGCCACATCTTCCTCCAGCGATGGATTGCAATTCACTTCCAGGACGCGGGGTTGTCCGGACGCGTCCAGGCGGATATCAACGCGCCCATACCCCCAGCCGCTGACGGCGCGAAATGAGCGCAATGCCGTCCGTCCGATCTCGCGCGCCAATTCGGGCTCAACCTGCGCCGGGCAGATCACGCTGGTTTTTTTGTATTCCACGGTGTTCTCCAGCCACTTGGCGGCATATGACATGATCGGTGGAATATCAGGCGGCAATTCCGAATAATTAACCTCCGCCAACGGCAGGACACACGGTTTGCGGCCGCCGAGAATGCCAACGTTGAATTCACGGCCCGGCAGAAATCGCTGGGCCAGCGCCGGCTGAAGATACGTCTTGAGGATATGCCGAACCTTGTTGCGGAGCGCCCTTTTGGAATAAACCACCGAATCGCGCTCCAGGCCGATGCCGGCATGTTCCTGGCTGGGTTGCACAATCAATGGAAATTGCCAGGCATACCGGTCAACGTCGCCAATCCGTTCCAGCAGTTCGGTTTTGGGCGGAATCAAAATGCCGATACCGTGAAGCAGGCTGGCCGTCATATACTTGGAACGGGTCAGCCCAAGCGCCAAAGCGGGCGAACCGGTCATCGGGAAGCCCAGCATGCGCACCAGCGCCGCCACGCGCATTTCATAGAGCGCCCCGTGGATGACATCGTCATACTGATTAAAGACCACATCAGGCCGCAAACGCCGCAAGCGATGTTGAAACGCCAACAGGTCCTGCGCCAGAGGCAGGATTGTCACCCGGTGGTTAAGCCCCCGCAACACGCGCGCCATACGCCGAATCATACGGCGCAGTTCATCCGTGCCGCTAGCGTCATCGGGCTGGTCAGGCGCGCCCAAGGTGCTCGCATTATAAAGGAGCACGATATGCAAAGGTTTAATGCGCATGCCCATTATCCGTTCGTTTTGATTGTGTCAACTTCAGCCTTAAATTTCAGGTCAAGCCTACTGATTGCAATGCAATTGTCAAGCCTAACCGTGCCTGCGATCTACCGCACTGACAATCAGGCTGGATATCAGCCGGCCGCCTTGTTATATTCACCGACATGAACAGCATGTTGATCATTTCGAATGTCCTGTATTTCCTGGCGCTCATCAACCCGGCGAGCAAGGTCTTCATTCTCTGCACGCTCCAGCCGCCTTGCTCGCGCCGGGAACTGGTCATGCTGTCCGTGCGCTCCACAGTTGTGGCTTTCCTGATCCTGCTGGCGCTGACGATCTGCGGCAACTTTCTCCTGCGCGACGTATTCCGCGTGGACATTTATTCGCTCAAGGTCGCGGGCGGGCTGGTGTTGTTTCTGATAGGTTTAACGGCGGTCCGGCGCGGACGGTTTTTCGAGGAGACCCTGGCCCGCGCCGCGGATATTTCAATCGTCCCCCTCGCGGCGCCGCTGATCGCCGGACCGGGCACAATGACCGGCGCCATTTCTTTTGCCTCGGAGCATGGGGTTGTATTGACCCTGCTCTGCGTAACGCTCGCATTGATTATTAACCTGGTAATTATGCTGTTCTCTGGCAGGATCGGGGAAGTTTTGGAACGCGTGCATGTCACCGGGCCGCTGATCCGGATTACCGGTTTGGTCGTCGCCGCCGTGGCCATCCAGATGGTGCTCGACGGCTTAGGCAAATGGATTGGCGTCTATTTGCGATAGCACCTCAAACATCAGGAACCGCTATGAAAAACAAGAAAATTAACCACGAAACACGCGAAACACACGAAATGGAGAGGATCTGATCCTGTTTGGTTTTTCCCAATCAATGTAAGATTTGTTTGCCGATTTTTTCGTGTAGTTCGTGTGTTTTGTGGTTAAAAATTTAATTGGGTTGGGGGCGTAAGCCCGCATTGGAAAGATGATAAGCCATAAAAACGCACAAGATTCACCAGCCTGATTGGCGGCCTTGTGTGCCCGTCAGCTTACGGACAGCCATTCTTATCCGTGTCTTCATTTAGATTTTTCCTGCCGCCGCCTGGAACCTGGCCTGGCGGGCCGCGGGCGAAACCATCGGCTTGAACGGACCGATCCACTTCACGATATCCGCAATGCGGCTGTCCGGCGCGGGATGGGTCTTGGCAAAATCGACCCCACCAGGTTTGAGTTGCTTCTTCATCTGGGTCAGCATGTCCGTCAATCCATTCGGATCGTAACCGGCACGCTGAAGGATCGTCACGGCGGCGCGATCGGCCTGGCGCTCGAACCCGCGCGAATAACCGTTGTTCATCATGGTAGAGGTGATGTCGGTAATCGAACCCTCAAACGCTTCCGTCAGCTGGGCCAGCTCCTGCCCGCCAAACGACTTGGCGCTCTCCGTGGCCAGGATCGTCAGGGCCGAAGTCAGCCGGCTCTTGCTGATGGCCTGCAAGCCGTGCTGGAGTTCCACATGCGCGATTTCATGGGCCAGCACGGCGGCCAACGCATCCTCGTTCCGGCAACAGCGGATCATGCCGCGCGATATGAAAATCAAACCGCCCGGCGCGGAAAAGGCATTCACTTCCTCAGTTTCCATAACCAGGAAATGATACCCGCCGAATGTTTCCGGCTTGTCCGAAAACTGGGACAGTGTCTGACCAAGCACATTGAGATAATGGTTGGCCGCTTCGTTGTTCAAAGGCTTGTATTGATTGAGCACCACGGCGCCCACCGTGCGGCCGATATAGTATTCCTGCTCCGGCGTGATTGATTCAAACGTCTTGCCGACCGCCGAACCCGCTTTTTTAATGGATTCGCCCTGTTGCGGAGTAGCCACGCCCGCGGCCACCGCCACGCCGGCGCCGACTTCCGAAAGCGTGTCCATGGTTTTGCAAGCCGGCAAACCAGCCAGGGCCAAGGCACACAAGGGCAGGATGATAGGGCGATAGAGCATGTTCATTTCGCGCCTCCTTCCTTGGGTGTCACGTCGCCGTCTTTAAGGAAGGACTGCATTTCAGAGGGCGGGATCTTGATTTTTTCCATCCGGTCAATCCACGTGAAATCAATATCCTTATGCGCCGACTTGAACTGGGCCTCGACGTCCGAGTTAAAGCCCTTGCCGGCCAGCGCCAACTCGTCGCCGGAGGCCGCCACCTTGGCCTGTTCCTGACCGGACGCAAGCACGATTTTCCTGGAGGACAGCGCCGAGGTGTGCATCCAACCGGACACGCCCGCGCCGGCGACCTTTGACCAGGCGCCCTGCGTTTGCTGGATTTCGACCCGGTCGCCGTAAACCAACGCGCCCACGACTTTACCGACAAAGGACGGTGTCGCGCGCACGGGCGCGTCCTTGACCTGCACGCTCATCGTCGCCGCTGACGCCGTCATTATGTTTGCGGCCATTACCACGGTTATGGCCATTATCATGACCACCGCAATTTGCTTGAATTGCATCACACACCCTCCTGTTTTATCTTTCCATGCATTATAGCAGAACATGCCGGCCTGTCACCGCATTAAATAAAATCAATTGATTAGGCCCGGCAGTGGCCGGGCAACTTTGACAAAACGATTAGCCACAAAAATGCACAAGATTCACAAATATGATAAATTAATGCTCTTTTTTGTGCTTTTTGTGTCCGGCACCTGCCGGATGGCAACTTTGTCCGCCATAGGCGGCAACTCATCGCGCCCGGAGGTCGCGATCCACCTAAAGATATCGCCGCCCAAGGTGGACGCCGACCTCCGGGCGGCGTTTCCGTCCGAACTTTGTCCGGCTGTTGCCGGACTCGCCAATGGCGGAAAATTCCTTGAGTTGTTACAAAATATCACTTTTACCGGCGTAATAAAGAAAAAAACGGTTAGCGCGTCACCGATGGCGCGAACCGGCTTTCCGCCGGAAATCGCGCGGGCTCAGGCCCATGCGCTTGCGGAACTGACGGGCAAAGTAATTGCTGTCGGTAAAACCAACGCGGAAAGCGGTTTCCGTGACGTTCAGTTCCCCGGCGGCAAGAAAATCCAGCGATTTTTGAACGCGCACGCCGATCAGGTAATCGATCGGCGAGGTTTGAAACGAACGCCGGAAGACCCGCTGTAGCGTGCTCGGCGACATACCGGCACTCCGCGCCATCTGCCCCAACGTTACCGGCTCACCGTAATGGCTCTCGATATAGCTCAGCGCCTGGCCCAGGCGAAGAAAGACGCGCGGCTCCGGATCGCGGATACGGGAATAACAGCGGGAGAGAAACCCAACCGCCTGCAGGAACAATCCCGCGGCCATACACCGGTATCCGGCCGGTTTCCGTTCAAGTTCATGGATGAGACTGATCAACAGTTCGCGCATCACGCCGAGCTCACCGGATGACAACCGACAATGATGGTGCACGCCGCCGGCCGAGCGCAGGCGCGGTTCCAGCACGAACAGGGCCTGATAGCCCTCCAGCGATACCAGGTCCTTGACCGGCAAATCCAGTTGCTTAAGGTCAAAGAGCACGTTAATGATCTCCAGGTTCCGGGTATCCTGGTAGGCATGCCCTGTGTTTTCGTGAATGACGAATACGTCGCCCGCTTGAATCGGATACGACTCGGAAGTTGCAAGGTGCATGCCGTTCCCGCCCAATACAACAACCAATTCGGTAAAGTCATGGTCGTGGAATGGAACATTAGCGCACTCGCGAACCTTCAATACGTTCAACGGCATGCCGGTCTTACCGAAAAATTCAGCCCGATGGTAGCGGCTGATTGTTCCGGCCCGTTTTCGCCATTTGGTGTCGCGCATTTTTCCCATGATTGAACCGCATAAATACCGCGTGAATACCCGGCAATCGAGCTGACCAGATCGTGCTGGATTTTGACGAGATAGTCAAGGCCATATTGGACCACAACTGCTATTTTTCATTCAGTTTTTAAGCAATTAACCGCCCTGACGCAAAGGAGATGGTATGAACACAATCAAGTTGGGTCGCAGTGAATTCAAAGACAAGGTATTGGCCTGCTGGATCGGGAAAAACATTGGCGGAACACTGGGTGGCCCCTGGGAATGTCCACGGCACACGCACGCTCTGACGTATTATCAGCCCCTGCCCGACAAGGCCGCGCCCAACGATGACCTGGATTTGCAATTAGTTTGGCTGAAAATGCTGGAAGATCAGGGACTCGACCCGTCGGTGCGGACCTTTGCCGAATACTGGAGTCGCTACACCAAGAGCTATCCCTGGAATGAGTACGGCTTCTTCATGCGGAATTTCACCCGCGGACTGCGGCCGCCCGTCGCGGGCTGTTTTGAAAATTATTTCGTCGATGAAATGGGTTCGCCCATCCGCAGTGAAATCTGGGGTTGTCTGCACCCCGGTGACCCGCAAGCCGCCGCACGCATGGCCTGGAAGGATTCGGCCGTTGACCACGCCGGCGGCGAGGGCACGTACGGCGAAATGTTCTGGGCCGCGGTCGAAGCCGCCGCCTTTGTCGAGAAAGATCCGACGACCTTGATTCAACTTGGGTTGGCCATGATCCCGGTCTCCAGCCATCTGGCGCGCGCCATTCGCGACGCAGTCTGGTGCTTCAATAACGCCCTCACCTGGGGTCAGGCCCGCGAACGGATTCACACCCAGTTCGGCCACATCCAGCCTTGCAATGCCATCCCCAATCACGGGTTTACGATCATTGGGTGGTTGTATGGCAAGGATTTCGGTGATCGGCTCTGCAAAGCGGTTAACTGTGGATACGATACTGACTGCACCGGCAGTACGCTGGGAGCGGTGCTTGGCATTCTGGACGGCACGGCCGGCATTCCCGATCTCTGGCGCAAACCGATTGGCGACCATATTGTGTTGCATAAGTTCACCGGCCCCTGCAATCCGCCCAAGACCGTCCAGGAGCTGACCGACCGCACGGTGGCACTCGCTGAAAAAGCGGCCGCGGCCAAGAATGCGATTCGATTTGCCGATAAAACCGAACTGCCGCCCGATCTGCGGACGCGCTTGTTTACCGCCGACCTTGCCCAGGAAGCTCTCAAGCAGGATCCGCAGGCCGGCGTGGAGTTGGCGGACGGCGAGGAAATCTGGTTTCACTATGGCGGCGAGCCGGTCCTCTGGCCGGGTATCGGGCGCAAGATCGTGGTGACGACGTCCAAGTCATCAGAACCAGAGGTCGTTCTACAACCTCCGGCAGGATGGACCTGTGAGCGGCAGGGACGCAACGCCTTCCGGCTCCTATGCAACGGTCCGGTGGCCAACCAAAATGAGATCGCTGTTTCGGTTGGCGGACGGCATGCAGTTTTCATGATGCTGGGACCCGGCGAAGCCCAGGGCGTCAGAGCCGGCGCCAACGTGGAGTCCTGCCCCAAATGCGGCGCGCGTAAAGAGGCGTGCATCTGCGCCAAATAGCATCATGGCTTATTAGCGTCGCCAAACCGATGCAACAAAGGAAATGGCTCACATGAACGACTTGGACCGATTTTCGGCCTGCATGGAATACCAGTCCGCTGACCGGCGCCCCAACCATGAATTGGGCGTGTGGCCACAAACCATCCAGCGCTGGACGCAGGAGGCTCCGCAAGCAATCCGTGGATTCGGCTGGGATTGGTTTCGGACTGAACCGGCGCTCGGCCTGGACCGGCGGGATTACATTCCGATCAACTTCGACTTCATTCCGGCCTTCGCGCACAAAGTGCTCGAAGATACGCCGGAATACGAGATCTGCCGAAACTCGAAGGGCATGGTCACCAAGGCGCTCAAGGAAGGCACGCTGAACGGCGCCCGCATGAGCATGGACCAGTACCTGGAGTTCCCGGTGCGCACGCCGGAAGATTTCAAGACGATCAAACAGCGGCTGATCGCCGGAATTCCGGAACGCTACCCACGCGACTTGGATGCCCGCCTCGCGGCTTGGCGCAAGCGGGACTTTCCGCTGGTCCTGGGCGAGAATTGTGCGGCCAACGGCTTCTATTGGCGGGCACGCGAGTTTATGGGCACGGAAAACCTGTCCCTGGCCTGGTATGATTACCCGGACATGATGCACGCGATGATGGAGTTCTTCGCCGATTTCATCATCGCAACCAGCCATCCGGTGCTTGATAAAATCCAGGTGGACTACTTTGTTCTGAATGAGGACATGGCCATGAAAAGTGGACCGCTACTCGGGCCGGACACGTTCAGCACGTTTATTTTTCCGCACCTCAAGAGGCTGGTGGCATTCTTACACTCCCACGGCACACGTCATGTGGCGGTGGATTGTGATGGCGACCCAACCCCGCTCATTCCGCTCCTCCTGGAGGCCGGCGTCGACACGCTCTGGCCGATCGAACGGGCCTCGGAAGTTAGTCCCCAGGCCTGGCGCAAGCGGTTTGGGAAGGGCTTGCGCCTCTGGGGCGGAGTAGACAAACGTGAACTAGCTAAGGGGCCGGCGGCGATCCGCCGCCATTTGCGCGAGTTCATTCCTCTGATCGAGCAAGGTGGCTTTATCCCGACCGTGGACCACACTGTCCCGCCCGATGTTTCTTGGGACAATTTCAGGATTTACATGGACTACAAAATCAAACTACTCTCCGGCGACTTCGTTGCGCTGGCTTGAAAGCATGCTGGAGCGTCAGGGCTGTGTCATGCTCGATGGTCGGCGTTGTGCTCGTCATCTTTCGGTCAAGGCGCGCCGCTCATAGAGCGGTGCTACACAATTGGCTCGTGGTGTAGCACCCGTCTGTGACGGGTTGTTTGGCTATGTTTCCGGAGCATGACGCAACCCTGGCTGGAGAGTTCCGCAACGGCCAGCTCTTCAGAATCATTAATTTGTCGCACCAACGGGCATACCAGCCACCTATAAATAAAGGGTATTTTGGGCGGGGAAGCAAGTGCCGATTATTTTTGAAGATTTTTCTTGTCATAAACGCTTTTTTTGTGCATATTAAT
>JBDRJR010000085.1:0-51246 GCA_043814705.1 Verrucomicrobiota bacterium
CTTATATCCAACTCAACAGAAATCTGATTCCCTTTTCATTTTTTGGCACTACATTTTGATCTCGCAAATCCCGCTCCCGCAAAATCATTGGCAAAATCATGTTTTTTGGATATATTCACCCTCGCAACTGTAGAAGACAGGCATAGCACTGCGGGCAGGTGTGGGCAGACAGGCGGATCTGCCCGTGGCGCAATATTGGCCCGCGGGACTTATAAATGCAGGGCAGGGTTTTCGGGACCATAATGCTTCAACATCACCAGGGGATCCGTGGGCGAATTATTCGTAATAAGCACGCCGGCCAGGGCGGCGGACTCGCTCACGAAAAACTCGTCGTGTGTCAATTGGCCATAACGGATCAGCGCCGGCGTTTCCACCGGCCAGGTTCCCATCCGGCCTTGCCCTTGCATCATGATCATTCCATAGGCCGCCTGGTCACGAACCGTGACGGAGCGTCCCGGAAAGACTGTTAGTTCCTTGGCGCTGAACGCGTTCGACTTATAGCAGATCCAGTATTCCCGACAGCCTTCCGCTTCCATTGACGGCATGGATTTAACGGGAAGGGGTTGCATAAAATTGCTAACCATAAATTGCGGGTCCGTATTACATTTCCAGTCAAGCACTTCCAGAAGATAATCCACATTCCCGACTCGATCGGGCGGCGTGTTTTTCCATAATAATTCTTCCGGGATAACCTGATTATTGACTAAAGATTGATACATGGCAAAAACATCCGACGCTTTCTGGGGTTCATAGGTGCACAGGCTTCCCGGTGCATGCAGAACGCCCGGCGGGACATTCCACCCCGTGCCCGGCGCCAACTTGTAGGCGCGCGAAAAATTCGTGATTTTGTTGTCGCCTTTCGTAAAATTAGCCAGGCATTCGCGAATTTGCGCGCGGGTTGTTCCGGGTTCCAATCCGAAAAACGTATAGGGGAAGTCGCCGCCATGATTATTTAACTGGGGCGGGAAATAGTACGCTTCCGGCTTGCCGGGTTGTCCCACCAGCCGCGCGTGCTCGTCCCGATGATGCACGTGATGAGGCAAAGGTCCCTGATTATCAAAAAACTTGGAATACATTGGCCAGCCCCCGTGATTTTTCCAGAGCCGCTCGCCAATCAAATGTTCCTTCAGCGCGGCTACCGCGTCCCGTAACAAAGCTTTTTCGATCCGGCCATGATCCTCGAATACAACCCAACTCAAGCCTTCATCCGGCGCCGTCAGTGGACCATTGTCCGCCGGTGTGGTCGAAGCCAGCCAGCGTTCATCCAAGCCGCCGCGTGCATTGCCCAGGGCGTAATAATCATCCGGATGCAATTTGATCCGGCGACCCGGCACACAAAAGACCCGCGGCACCCAAGTCGGCGCCAGGCGCAAAATCCCACGGCCTTGTTCCATGGCCCGATTCAATATGCTATGCGCTGACATAATTCATTTGCCTCCTATAGCTGGTTTTCCTTTGTGCTTACGCCTTGATTTTGCATTGCGTTAGTTTGGCACACGCCCGGACTGTTATAATATTTTTGTATTCAAGCCGCTATGATGCGATGAATTAACGGGCAGTATACGCTCCGGGAGGATTGGGTAAATCAGGAGATTCTTGACCTGACCATTGCATAAATGATATAGGCATAACATGCCGAATGAATGGCTTAAGCGCATTTCTCCATGCATTCGCCCGGTTCGCCCCGGCGAATCAATGCCGTCTTATACGGCCCATGGCGAAGTTCCGTCCAATTGGACGGAACCACTGCGGGTCATTTACGACCATGAACTCGTATTATTCAGCAAAGGCCGGTTTGTGGTCGAAATTGAAAACAAACCTTATGCATGTCCGACCGGCACATTTATCATTGTCCCGCCGGGCAAACGTCATGCTTCATGGGAAACCGCCGGACAACCCGGCCATCGTTATTGGTCGCACTTCGACTGGATTTACCAGGATTCCCGCGACGATCCACTGGTCATGACATTCCATCCGGCCACACCACGGCTTAATGCTTGCCACCGCTCGCCCTTATTTGTGCCCCGGAAAATTATTCACGGCCGGATCCCCTCGCCGCCGCGGGCTTACGAACTGGCCGAGCGCCTCTGTGCCTTGCAAGTGCGCGCCAATGAACACGACCGCATTATCAGCCGCGCATTGTTGCTTGAACTGCTCCTGGAACTGTTGGACACCCGAACCCGGGAGACAAAGGACGCCGGCCATGATACAAATCTCGCCCAGCGGGTCAGAGATTTGCTTGAGCAGAACTTGGACCAGCACAGTAATCTGCGGATCCCAGATCTGATGGAGCGCCATTTGCGATATAGCTATGCACATCTATGCCGCGTGTTCCGAGCCAAATACGGCATTCCGCCGCTGAAATACCTGAACGCCGTTTGTATCAGCCGCGCCAAGTTGTTGCTCCGCGACACCGATCTGCCGATTGCCGTTATGGCACAGCGGCTGGGCTTTCGCGATCCGTTGTATTTTTCCCAGCTCTTCCGCAAAATAAGCGGGCTCTCGCCGTCCCAATACCGCTTGCAGACCCAAACATAGATTTTATCCGTGTTAAATCCGTGGCTGAATATTATTCAGGCCAGACTTTCACGTATTCCGTTCCAGCCACTTGATGATTGCGCGGGCTTCCGTTTCACTCTTTACGCTTGGGCAATAAACCACGCCATTCGGCTTCAGTTCCTTGTGCAGGATACGGATTTCGTCCAAGGTAACATCATAAATCTGGAGGCCTTTGCCGGCGGCCTGGCATTTCTTGAGGACATCGAGCCACGTGTGCATAGGCGGCTGGCCGGCGCCGGACACCCACTGGATGGCATCAATTCTTTTAATCGCCAGAATGTCGTTTAGATGGGGTAACGCCCCGGGTCCGTCAAAATGATATATGCAATGATCCAGGAACGAGGCCTCTTCTTCCAACGCCGGAAGAATGTAACGCCGGCTGATTTCGGGGCTGACCAAACAGATGAAATCGCATTGGATCGTGGCGTAGCGGCCCTCACACCAGAAGGGAATCCAGCCGATTGTGCCGGTTGCCTGGTTCATACCACCGGCCTTGTATATCGCTTCGTATACTGGGCGGAAAGCGCGGCGGACATCCAGCATGGCCTGCGCAACCAATTCCGGGCAGTCGTAGAAATCCATACACAGGTTTTGCGGTCCGCGCAAAGCGCTGAGAGCATCCGCGTTGGAGTGCAGGTCAATCATGCCGACCAGGAACCGCCCGCGCGCGTGCTCGGCCAGGCGCTTGCTGTATTCCATGATCGTGCGCCAGGCGGCACTGGTTTCATCCAATTTGAGCGGCAAGGCCTTGCGCCAGTCGGTGATCCGTGGTTCAACCCAGTTCGTATGCCGGGAATCGGGTGAAAATTGCAGGGGGGCGCCGAAAAAGGCGGCAAACTGGTCGGGACCAAGGTCCGGACCGAAGTATGGTATCGCCTCGCCAAGGAAAAGCGTATTGTCCAGCCAGGCATCAATCTGGTCGAATTGCGCATTCCACTGGCAATGCATTGCGTTCCAGTAATGGTCTTTGATTCCGGCCGCCGGCCGACCCGGCCTGGGTGTCTGGGCCACAACCAGCGGGCGCTTGAGACATTCCCCGGCCCAGTAATGATTCCAGGCGTGGCAGACTTGTTCAAAAGCCGGTTTGTATTGCAGTTGCATGGCATTCGATTGTTCGGCAAGCAATTTGATGACGGTCCCGGTTGTTTTTCGACAAGATTTACAAGATAAACCGGATTTTGACAAGCGAGCTGTTTAACACAGGAAAATTGCTCGCGCTGTTTGCTGGACATGTGCCGCCGGACTGGCATAATCCAGATGCAGGTTTTAAAATAGGAATGCCTGCGAATAGGATAATCCTTATCCGGGGAAGACGCCATGCGCATCAAAATCCGATCAACCATCATCGCAGCCGCTATATTGTCGGCGCTGGCGCTCGGATTTTTGGGCGCATGGCGTTTTTATCACAAACAGCAGGTTTTGTCCGCATTGCCCATGCGTGTGCCCATTCTCATGTACCATGATCTGAGCGCGTCGCAAGATTCGCCCATTGCCCGGGACGTTTGGACAGTGCAAGCCGGCAATTTTGCAAAACATCTTCAATCCTTGCGGGCGCAAGGCTATACCAGCATTCAACCGTGTGACCTGACTGCGGCGTTGCAAGGCAGGAAAAAACTGCCGCGCAAACCGGTGATCATTACCTTCGATGACGGATTGCTCAGCAGTATGACGCTGGCCGAACCGCTGTTGAAGCATTACGGATTCCAGGCCATCGTCTACCTCATTACCGCCAGAATTGCCGACAGCCCGGAACAAAGGCAATTTTACCGTGACGCACCCTGCCTGGCCTGGGCGGAAGTACGCGCCATGTTCCGGCGCGGCACGCTGACTTTCGGCATCCATTCCCACACCCACTCAAAACAATTGGCCGACACCGCGGCGGAAATGCAAGTCAGCCGGGATTTATTCCGCGCCCGCACCGGCAGGAGCCCGGATTCTTTTTGCTACCCGTATGGACAAACCGACGCCAACCTGATTGAGTCCGCGCGCGCCGCCGGTTACACCACGGCAATGATATGCAATGACGAAGTGGCCGTGCTGGAACGTGATACCGACCTGCTTGCACTGCCGCGCGTTTCCGTTTTTGGCGGCGTACAGGATTTTGCGGTGCAGGACCTGCCGCCGGAACAAACCGGACCCGCCGCCGTGGGAAGGATTGTGCGCAACACGGGCCGGCCGCTCCCGGTGGCGCCGCGCCTGCTGGGGACGGGATTGCCGGAGGAAAAAACATGGCTGGCGGAAACCCGCTTGGGACCGGAACCCCAGGAATGGCGCTGGGTACTGGACCCGGGAGCAGATTTGAACAAATTGCGCTTGGAAATCTGGGATCGCAACCGTATTCTGTTGCTGTTTACCGTGCCGTGATATGAAATTTTGCGGCTGTTTTAGCCACATGCATTCAAACGCCCTTATTTTTTCCCGCAATTGGCATCGCTGGCTGTTGGCCGGTATTATCCTGGTTGCCGTATTTCTGCGGTATGGCGGTTTGGACCGTCCAATGGAAATGCATCCCGATCAATCCCGCATCACGGGCTGGATGGATCGGACGGTGGAAGACGGATATTTAAAAAACACCGTTTATCCCGGCGGGTTCTTTAAGCTTTTCAATCAATTCAGACGCGTTATCTATCCATTCATTCAGTTGCAACAACAGTGGCGTTATCAGTTGGGCGTAATTGACCGCGTAACGCCGCCCCCCAACATTAATTTTACCCTGGGGCGTCATTTCAATGTCTGGCTGGCCGGATTGACCTGTCTGCTGGTTTACCTGCTGGCCACCACCATTTCCGGATCCAAGTGGGCCGGCCTTTGCGGCGCCCTGCTTTTTTGCTTTGCGCCGGACCATATCAGTCACGCCCACTATGTTGAGACAGATATTGCCATGGTTTTCATGCTTGCCCTGGCCTTATGGCTGTGGGCGCGATTTGCGCAACAGCGCGCTTGGTGGCTGTTTGCCGCGGCGGCCCTGGCATCCGGATTTGCCGCGGGCACCAAATACACCCTTCTTTGCCTGGCGCCGCTGGGATGGATCTTCAGTTTTTACCCCGCCGCAACGCCGGCAACCCGAAAAAAATGGCGGCGTATTACGATCCTACTGTTATGCGCCACGGCCCTGTTTGCCGCGGGATTCGCGCTGGCCAGTCCGACAGTCATAGATTGGAATTCTTTCCGCGAAGGGTTGCGCTGGCAGAGTGCGCGCGTGTATGGCGAAGGAGTCACGCTCATTGGTCAAGCCCGCGGCGAGTCTTTTGTGCGGTTGCGCAGTCATTGGATGGAGTTACGCGAATCTGCGGCGCACTTGGGTTGGGGCAGTTTGCTGGCCGCCGCCATGGGGTTGTTGATCGTGGGCACGCCCGCTTGCCGCCGATTCTGGCCCGTTTTAATCGGGTTCCCGCTGTTTTATCTTTATTATTGGATGTTCAAGGCGCCATGGGTACGCACCCAGGAATTTATGAATTTTTTACCGGTGTGGGCCGCTCTGGCCGGTCTGGCGCCCTGTTATTTATGGCGGCATTGGCAACCACCGACTGCCCGGCGCTTGGGCCGGCTGGCGGCGGTGGTCTTGCTTGTGGCTGTCGCACTGCCCGTCATGCGCGCGGGGATGTTGGCGGCATCCCCTTATAAATGGACCGATATCCGCTATTTGGCCAACCGCTGGCTGGAACGCCACCTGCCGCGCGACAGCGCCTTGGGCCTGGAGCGTTACACTGACCCGGCGCATCTGAATGTCGGCCAAACCGCAGAATTCATTTACAAGGTTGAAACGGCCGGGCCAAACTTGTTTGAAAACCTTAAATTTGACTGTATTCTCCGCAATCCGTCATCTTTCGGACGCGGTATCCGCCATCCGTTAACCGGGCAACGTTACCAGAAATACCAAACCGCATTTGAAGCTTTCACCAATCAAGCCACACTATTATGCCGATGGGGCCTTCTGCCATCGGCCATTTCCAAATCGCCTTTTTCATCACCCGATCTGGAATTATGGTGGTTATCCGCGCTCACTCCGGACCTGGCCTTGCAACTGCCCATCGCCCAACCCGGCTATATCAGCCGGCGCGGCCGGGAAACGTTTTTCCGTGCCGGCCATGAACTGGGCAGTGCCGAATTGCTCATGGTGGATAAATATCCGCGGCAATGTGCATTTGGCGGTCCGGATATATTGCCGCACCCCGTCTTTGTGCTGGTCAACACGCTGGAACGCCCCGCCGATTTCCATTTACGCGGATTCGGGCGCCGCATCAATCGCCGGCTGGCGCCGTACGAAGCCGCGGTGTTGCCGTTGCAACATCCGTTCTGGCGGCCGGATCTTGACGTTTTTGAAAGGCTTACGATCGCAACCCGGCCGGTGCCCCATATTGAATACGTGCCCTGCCTGTTGCGCGCGGCCTTTGACGCGCCCGCCGCCGCCGCCATCCTGCAACAAACCGGCCATATGCGCCAGGCGCTTGACCTGTTAATGGCAACGCCCATAACGCCGCCAACGGAACAAATAACCGCCCTGATTTACCCGCTGGCCGTCGCCAACGCGGAATGGGATTTGGCCGACCAATGGGCCCGGCACGCCGTCGAACTCCAGGCGCGTCTGCAGAAGGCGCTGAACATGCCGGCGGCGGCAATCAGCGTCAACCAGATCAACGGATATTTTTACAATCAATGTGCGCGCATCCGCATTTCACCGTCTGCCGACATGGCCCAGCTTGCCATCCAAAGCGATTTGGCCGGCAGTCCGGATGATTTTCAATTACTGCCGCCCGGCGCAACCATGGAACTATCCACGCGCCTGGCACGCGGTATCTACACCATCAGCATGGCCGTGCGCCCGCATCTGCGCCAATCCGGCCCATCGGATGATGCCGGCCATTTCACCGTTTATGATCATTGCGGCCGATGCATTGCGCAAGGTCCATGGCAAACGCTGACGAACGACTTTTCCCGCATGGAATTTACCGTGCCGTTTGGCCGTGAATCCACCGCCCGTCTGCATTTCACTTCCACCACGTCCGTCACGCTGAAATACCACGACTTGGAAATCCGTTGGGACATTCATGATCGAATCCGGACGCTTTACAATGAATTAATTACCGCCCGCGCCACCCATGATCTGCATAATGGTTTGCCCGACCAAGCCCTGGCAACCCTGGCAAAAGCCGCGCCGCCTTGTTGGAACGAATTGGAATTACAACGTTTGGAGCTGGCGGCGTTGCAGGCCATCCGCGCCGATCCGGAACGCATTGTTCAAGCCGCCCGCCAATTATTGCAAAAGGCGCCGGATTACTGGCCGGCGTTGCAGATAATTGACCCGGAGACTGCCCGACGACTGCCGGCCAATCTGGACGGTTCCATTCGATTTCCGCCTTTCCTGGCACTGGTGGGCATTCAGGCGGGTGGTCTGGCGGCGACAGCCGCAAACCAGTTTATGTTGATTTTCGAAGCATTGGATGATGATATCCCGCCTTTGGCCGTCCTCATCCATCGCCGCCACAACCGCGGCTGGCGCGAAGGCACGCGCCTGCCCATCGGGCCGGCTGACCGCCGCCTGCAACGCGGCGAACGCGTGGCCATCCGCTTCGAGCCGGGTGCAAGCGGCGACGCCAAGTGTGCGCTTGCGGACATCGGTATTGCCGTTCAGGCCAACGTGCGATGGTCGCCCGGCACATTGCAATCGGAAGGCCGGCGCGACCCGGTAATTTCTTTGCGGGAAATCGAGAACGCGACAAAAACCGGTTCGCCTTAATAAATATGACAAGGAAGTGAAATATGCGCGATAAGAATCTATCGGTCGTAATGCCGGTATACAATGAGAAGAACACCGTCTTAAAGATAATGGACAAAGTATTGAAGCTCGACATGCTGAAAGAGCTTATCATCGTTGACGACGGATCCACGGACGGGACAACGGATGTTTTAAAGGGTGCCGGGCCCGATCCCCGGGTAAAGCTGATGTTTCATGCCAGGAACAGCGGCAAAGGCGCGGCGCTCAGGACCGGTTTTAAGGCGGCTACCGGCGATATTGTCACGGTGCAGGACGCCGATCTTGAATATGACCCGCATGAATTTGTGGAACTGGCCCGGCCGATAGAAGCGGGCGTGGCCGATGTCGTCTACGGTTCGCGGCTTTCCGGCGGAAAGCCGCAGCGCGTCTATATGTTCTGGCATAAAGTCGGCAATAATTTTCTTACATTTACGATGAATTTTTTATTTAACTCCACTCTTTCCGACATTGAGACCTGCTATAAAATGTTTCGTAAAGAAGTCATCGCCGGCATCAATATACGGTCAAACGGCTTTGCGGTTGAGCCGGAACTAACCGCGAAGATCCTGAAAGATAAGCGCCTGCGGATCTATGAGATGCCTATATCTTATTATGGCCGCAGTTATGCCGAAGGCAAGAAGATATCCTGGAAGCACGGTTTCGGGGCGCTCTGGACAATACTTAAATACAGGTTTATCAACTGATTGCAATGGCGCGGTTATTCCCTTGTAACGAATCAAATATGCGTTTTAATTCCAGCCGCGAACGAAATTGCGCCGCCACGCGCGTCATACCGTTTCAGGAAAGAAAAAGCCCGTTGCGGGGCATTCTTGACCTGGCGGCGGGGCGCTATCCCCGTTTCCTGTTTGGCGGCGGGCTTGGCCGATGGCTCCCGGTTTTTCATTTCCATGAGACCCATCCAAAAACCCTCGAACCCTATCTGCAATATCTGGCGGAAAACGGTTACCGCACGGTGAACTCAGATCAGATTGCCGCGTTTGTCCTGCGCAACGTGCACCCCGGCCCTAATTCGGTGGCGCTCTGCTTTGATGACGCCTGGAGCAGTTTGTGGGTATGCGCGGTGCCGCTCCTCCAAAAATACAATCTGCAGGCAATCGCCTATGTCAGTCCGGGGCGGGTATCTTCCGCTCCTGCGCCGCGCCGCCAATGGGACCGCCCGGATCTACCCGCCGCCGAGCTGGCGCTGGACCGCACGGCGCCGCTTTTTTCAACCTGGAGCGAATTGCGTGCCATGCATCAGAGCGGCCGCATGGATATTCAGGCCCATTCCTGGCGTCATGCCATGGTATTTGCATCGGACGAAGCGGTCGACTTTATCCGGCCCCACCATCGCGAGCATCCGCATCTGATCCCGTTGGTGGATACTCCGGATGGCCTGCGGTTTGCTGTCAGGGAGGATATCGGCGCACCGCTCTACGCCAGGCGCTCGCGCCTTTCCGATGTCCGCCGTTGGATCGCGCCGGATGCTTTTGCCGGCTGTATCAGCCATGTGCAGGCAAACGGCGGCGCCGTGTTTTTCCAGCGGGCGGCCTGGCGGGCAGAGCTTCGCGCCTGCGTGGAGCAAGCCCGATCCGGGCGGTGGGAATCGGAACCGGAGCGCAATACGGCCATACGCGAGGAACTGGAGAAAGCGCGCGCGCGGCTGGAGTCCGAACTCGGCAAAAAAATTAACCATATGTGCTTTCCCTGGGCGATTGCCGGCAAGACGGCGGTAAAAATGGCGGCGGAAACCGGTTACCGAACCGCCTTTGCAGATCGGCTCTGGGGCGCGCGGGCAGTGTGCCATGGCGATCCACCGCATCAACTGATGCGGCTGAGGCACACGTTGATTTCCTGCCTTCCAGGCAAGAAAAGAACCTGGTTTTTCGGGCGCAAACCCAGCCGTGCTTCACATGGACTTGAGCTGGGTCCCATCCTGTTGCCAACCGATGCCAACACTTTATGAAACATCCGTTCTCCAATGCCGATGCAGAGTGCGAGGCCGTTAATTTTATCCCCACTTCTTCACGAATACTGGGCTTTACGGGCTGGAACCTGTTCGGTCTGTGCGTGCCGATGCTGGCCGCCTTTTTCGCCATACCGTTGTTCATCAAAGGGCTCGGTACCGAGCGCTTTGGCGCGCTGACGCTGATATGGATGCTGGTGGGCTATTTCAGTATTCTTGATTTGGGCATGGGCCGCGCCATGACCAAAATGACGGCGGAATATATTGGGCTCGATCGGCGCCGTCAACTGCCCAACGTCTTTTGGACCGCCTTGTACATGATGACCGCCTTCGGTTTTTGCGGCGCGCTTTTGCTTGCCGGCGGGAGCGGCTGGCTGGCGGCCCGCGGCTTGAATATTCCAGCGGGTCTGCAAGAGGAAGTCCGCAGGTCCTTTCTGGTCGTCAGCCTGGGCCTGCCATTTACAGTTGCAGTTACGGGTTTGATCGGCGTGCTGGAGGCGCATCAGCGCTTCCGGCTCATCAACCTGATCAGAATTCCGCTGGGGATTGCCACTTTTGCCGCCCCCCTGGCGGTGCTCCCCTTCAACCATAGCTTGGTTTGGGTCGTTGCGGTGCTGATTGGCGTGCGGGTGGCGGAACTGCTGATTTTTTTGTTCTGTTGCCTGAAACTTATCCCCGCCCTCAGAACGAACGTAAAATGGGATGCCGGGATAGTCCGCCCCCTGCTGTCATTTGGCGGCTGGATGACGGTTTCCAACATTACTTTGCCACTGATGATTCACGTTGATCGTTTCATTGTGGGGGCCGTGCGGACCCTGGCCGATGTAGCCTATTACACCAATCCGGCCGAAATCGTGGTGAAAATGCTCATTCTGCCGCGAGCCCTGGTTTCCGCCCTTTTCCCGCCGATGACCATGCACCTTGCGCGGGGTTCCGCCGAAGCGGATGCCCTCTTCGGGAGAGCGCTGAAACTCCTGTTGCTGGCGCTCTTCCCGGCCGTGCTCGCGCTTTACACCGTTGCCCCGGAATTTCTGCATTTTTGGCTGGGCGCAGATTTCGCCCGCACGGGCGCTGGAATTTTACGTTTGCTGACGGCGGGGATTTTCGTTTATGCCATGTCCTATCTGGCCTTTTCGATTCTGCAAAGCGCGAACCGTCCCGATCTTTCCGCCCGCTGGCATCTGCTGGAACTGCCCCTGTTCATTGCACTGGCCTGGTGGGCAACCAGCCGCTGGGGCACCTGCGGCATGGCCGTTACATGGGGAATACGCGGGTTGATGGATGTGTTGGTCCTGTTTCCGCTTGCCTTGCGCTTTGTCCCCGCCGCGCGCGCCGCAGTCTTTAAAACCGGTATCATGCTGGGGCTTGGTCTGTGCATGTTGCCCGGCATTAGTTGGTTGTCTGCGCTAAGTATCCGCATCCCGATGGCCGCATTCGGCTTGGCCGCCTTCAGTCTGCTGGCCTGGTTCTGGCTATTGTCTCCGGGCGAACGCGGCTGGGCGTTACAATTGCTGGCGCGCGGCGGCAAGAAAGGGAAGTAAATAGCTATGGGGTTTCCGAAGCTGGCGCCTCATAGAAGACTGCTTCGGCCAGGGTCCAGCACATGCGCGGATTGGGCTCGGCGACTTCCAGGCGCAGGGCATGCACCGAGGGTGCCCCGATGAGAAAGGTTTGCTGGGCGTGACCATAGACCGGATGACCGTTCTGCCAGACGAACTTATCCAAATCAACCGGTAATGCTCCGTGCCGCGTTTTCCAACCCGTATCCGTGAGCAGTTGAATACGCAGAGCAGGGGCACAATCACGCGCATAATTCCCATAGCGCAGAATCAGGCGTCCAAGATGCAGGGGCTGGTTAAAGGTAAATCCTACCCACAGACCCTCATGCTGGAGTCGGGCGCTGCGCCAGAAGGTGCCGATATTGCCATCCAACATCCTGGCCGCCTGCTCCTGATTTTCACTAACCACCACGCGGACTCGCTCTGCCGCCACGCTTTGTTCCCGGTCAAACGCCGGCGCGCGAAAATTATAGTAGACGCAAAAGTCGCCGGCATTTGTCATTTCCGCCTCCACCCCCATTATGCGCAGATGCCGTTCAAAGATGCTTGGTTTGAGAAAGCGGATTTTTTCCGTCAGCACATAGGCCACGTTGGTCGAGGCATCCACCTCGGCCTTGTAGGGCACAGGCCAGCCGGGAAAACGTTCGTTGAAAGGCTGACTGCAAACAACAGCGCCGTCCGCCTCAAAACCGATCCTGTAAGCCGCCCAATGCGAGGCCACCGCATGTTTGATTCCATGTTTGTGAAGCACAGTGAGGGCGGGCTTGAGGTCGGGCGCGGCAACAATGTTGCGGGCAAAGTCGGAATGTCGCCACTCCCTGGGCAGGTACGCCGCGATAGCGATGTTGTACAAAACAAAAACAAGCGTCAGCCCGCCCATGAACAGGCGCCCTAAACGGGGCAAAGCCTGATATAAGCCACATACGAGGAAAGGGAAAACCACCACTATCGCGACAAGGTAACGGTAAGAAGTGGAATCGGCGCGCCGGCTAAACGTGAATAGTATCAGACTTAAAATGGTTGCGCCCAAGGCCCATTCCATGGCTCCCAGAGACAGAAACCTTTTCTCCCTAAATTTATGCCGGAGCAGAGCAAGCGTCACACCGGCTGCCAACGTCAGTAAAAAAATAAAAACATAAGGAAAGGCCGCGTATCCCCAACCCCCCCAATCCAATTGTTCCTGGCAGTCTGGGAACAGACAGGCGCGCCAGCCAAAGGTTACCGGCAGTGTCCGCGTCATAGCGGGAACCCAGAGACGCGCAAGCGCATCGGACCAGCCAAAGGTTGCGGCTACCGATTTGTGGGCGCCGGGAAATTTCCAGAGAGCGGCAAGATATGGGATCAGACCGACAGCCCCACCCAGGGCATAACCCGGAAGACGCCGCCACCGTCCTTGTCCCGCGGAATTCCATGCGGCCACCAGAAGCAACGGAACAATCAGTGCCAGGGATGTCATGGCATTGCTGAAAGCCATAGTCGCAAAGAAGCCTCCGGCGACCGCCAACCAGAAATCACTGCGTCGGGGAATCCGATCCAAACGCATGACAAACCATACGGCCGCCAAGGCCATGATGAAGGCGGAATTGTAGGCCGGCAGGGAATAAGCGGTCTGGTTCATGACCAGATATACCGATGGAAACATGACGAGCAGAATACCGCTCCACACCGCGCGCCAACTGCCCATCCGGCGCAAGACCATCAGCGAAAGTCCAACAAAAACGAAGCCTTCGATCAGTACCAGCACCCGCATACCCATAGCCGTGCGGGGCAATAGTTCAACGAAAGGGGCCATCCAATAGGCCTCCAACGGGAACATATAGGGCTGTGCCATAAACAGTAAAGGCCATTGCCCGGCACGGATGTCGAGCGCTTGCAGAACGGTCTGCGCCTCATCCGTGGTAACCGGAAGATTGTGTCCGCCCATCCAATAGAGGTAGAAACGCAGTCCCAGCGCCAGCAGGCCGGCGGCAATTAGAAAGGCATTGAAAGGAAAAATTTTGCCGATGGTTTGCATTATTATTGTTCGGCAACTACTTGCCGCGGATTACACCAGCAAGGCGCTTGTCCGCCTGCTTGGTCTTGTTTTTATCGCAGTCGAAAGGTTAGTTAAGGTTAATCCTTAAACTTTTCGGTTATCAATCCGGACGCGCCATGTAAGGCCCACGCCAGCATGGCGGCGACAAAAATGTAACCGGGCAATTCCACGATGAACTTAAAGCGGTCATTTTCACCGATTTCGCAAGTGCTCCCGATAAATGCGACCCAGATGCAGAAATAGGCCAGGGCGAATTCCACCGGCCAGCGGCGGATGATCGCAAACAGCGGTTGCCTGCGAAACAGCCAGGCGTGCAGGATTTTCAAAATGAAAATAACCAGAGCCCCGGCATGCAGAACCAGCCAGACCGATCCATAGACTGGTTCCCGTGTTTGCACCAGCCGGCGCGGTTGGCGACCATGCAGGCGGCGCCAGAAGCGCAGATAGTCAGGCGCCGTGCGGGCATTGAATTCCAAGTGGCTAAACTCGAATGACGGCCGGCAAAAGCGCAGAAAAGCCCGCCGGACGGTGTGCAGGTAACGCCGGGGATCATAACGAATCAAACGCAAAGCGTTTGCCTGGTAAATACGGCTGGCCGCCGGGACATTGATGTTGTTGAAATCGTTGCCGTTCAGCGCCGGAACGGATGAGGTGGCGTTGAAGTTATATGCGGTGAATTCACGTGGCCAGCGGAAATCGCTTGCGGCGGCAACCATGGGATGCAATAGGCCGGTCTTAACCAGATCATTGCATTCCGCAACCGGATAATCGTCCGCGGCAATTCTCCAAAGGTTCATGCCCGTCCAGCTTGTCGTGCCCCAGAACCCGAATTTCACATAGTTCTTTGTACACCAGGCGGCGGTCGGCAGACTGATGATCAATGCCAGCACAAGCATGCGGCGCCAGCGGGTACCGGCCCACACGCAAACCAGCAACAGGGCAGGAACAAGGATGACGGGATGAAAAATGGTTCGTGTCAGGATCAGCAGATTCACCCCGACAACGAATCCGGCGAGCCAGCGTAATTGATGCTTCCGGCAAAAAAACGCCGCACAGACAAGCGTTGCCACGATCAGGAAGGCCGTCAGCACATCATACAGGGGATAAGCTTCATATAAAAACAATGATGGATGCAAGGCCGCAATGACGCAAAGCGCCAGGCTCATCCAGCGGCGGCGGAGCAGTGTTTGGGCCGGGAAATATAAAAGGCCGCAGAGGGCCGCACCCATGATCACGTTCAGCACGTACATGGTTTCCAGACAGTCGCCCGCCGGATTCAGGCGCATAATGAGCGCGCCAAGAAAATTGTAAAGCGGCGGCTGGGAATGCAGGTTCCACAAGCTGCGCAATAAATCCGTTTGTAAAAAATCAGCGGGCAACAGTTGCCAGAAGTAGTCCCAGAAATTACGCCCGGGGTCAGCCTTAATGCTTATGGAACAGCAGTGCAGCATCAGCATTACAAACGCAAGATGCAACAAAACCGGAAGAAGCGGTAGCAGAAAATCGCGGCGGAGGAATGCCGGCCATTCCTCTCCGGGATGATCGGTTTCGCAAGGGGACGTCTCGGGTATTGATCTCATTGCAATCTGTAACCAATGCGGGCTATGCCCGCAACCCAAGTGTCTTGAATTCAAGCCACGGATGCATCGGGCGGCGCGCCGCGCGCCGCCCGAATAAAACGCTGACGCCGATCCGGCAACCGCCGGACCCCGGTGTTCCGCAAATACAAAGTGAAAATGCGCCGTTGATCTCCTATGCTGTGCGTGTCCAAACAACCCACCACAGGAGGACGGCGTATAAATGCATTTGTACAGCGGTTCGCTGGAAAAATCAAGGGTATTATCATTCTGTGCTGGTTGCGCCAGGAAGGTCATATTACCATCTCGGTCGGCAGAAAAGTGTTACCCTATTTCGCGTGATTCATGCGCCATAATCTGGTTGCCGCCACAATGTATCTGGCGTGCAAATATGTTCGGCGTAGTCATCGGCATTTTCTGAAGTTCAATCACACATGTCCTTGGCTGCGAGCGTTGGAAGTTTTGTATGCGTGATTATAAATGTTGACGGTTGCCTGGGTTCCGAGAGACGGGAAGGGTCTGTCAAAAAAAGTTCGAAATGGCATTGACACGCCGTAAGGGTGGGGTAGAGTTTAATCAGAGCATGAAATTGATTTTCCGTCGAAGGCGAAATCTGCCTTCCATGGTATGAGAAACGGTGTAAAAAGGCACGGCCATCGAAAAATCCGGTGGTGGTCAGCGCCTAAAAACAATTCCGGATCAAAATCTCAGTGACGGCGAATGCCGTCACTGATCCAGGAAGTACGTAATGAAAAATAATGCCGTTATAAAACAGACGCTCATGCCCATCTGCAGCATGTTGGTTCTACTATGGCTACCGGTTTCCGGTAGCGGGGCCGTGCCGACGACCCGCCAGCAGACCATCTTGCCACGGACCCTGCCGCCGGACACGCCGCCGATTGCCCCGTCTAATGTTCCCATGTACGCGGTCTACGGCTACAGCGCGTGGGATCTGGGCGCCGGCACGAACGAAGGCCGAAAGTTCACCCTGATGCCGGCCGGCTACACGGGCTCCGGCAATGCGGCACGGCTTTTGTCTTTCTTCTCCATCAGCGACATCCATATCACCGATAAGGAATCCCCGGCCCAGGTGCCCTACCTCGGCTGGAGCGCCGGCTTTACCAACGCTGGTATAGGAGGTCTCAATCCATCAGCTTATTCGCCGATCATTCTGGACACTACCCATCGTCTTGATGACGCTGTCATGACCATTAATGCCCTGCACCAGCAGGCTATGTTCGATTTCGGCATAGCCATCGGTGATATGTGCAACGCTTCTCAGCTGAACGAACTCCGGTGGTTTATTGATGTCATGGATGGACAATACATTACACCCAGTTCCGGCACCAACGCCGGCGCCCGCGCCATAGATTACCAGATGCCCTTTCAAGCCGCCGGCCTTGAGCCCTCCATCCCTTGGTATGCGGCTATCGGCAACCACGATCAGATGTGGATGGGCATCGGCTACCCGACCGAAAAAATCAAACAAGCCTTGGTAGGCTCCAACGTGCTTAATATTTCAACTAACGGCCCCCTGGTTTCACCGGGCTCCGAGGGTGTCGGCATGTATGTGGGTGTTGTTGATGGTACCACCCCCTACGGCACCGTGATCAAATGGGGATTAACGAACCTTTTCGATATGCCTCCGACCGTCGCCGCCGATCCGGACCGCCGTAGCCTCACGACTGGTCTCGATTCTCCCACGAACTTTGTCAACGAGTTCTTTAATACCACATCGTTCCCGCAGGGGCACGGATTCACCCGTGGCGCCACCGGTAGTCTCGCGGCCTGCTATGCGTTCGAGCCGCTGGCTGACATACCGATCAAGGTGATCGTGCTCGACAATACATGCAAGTCGAACGAGCTGGGGCAAAGCGCGTTATTCTATGGTAATGGGTGGGTGGACGCAGTGCGTTATGCCTGGCTCACCAACGAGTTGCAAATGGGACAGGACGCGGATCAGCTCATGATCATTGCTTGCCATATCCCCATTCTTCCGCAAACGAGCCTCACCAACACGAACAGAGTCTCAATGTTCTACGATTACGCGTCCGAAACGAACCTGGTCGCCACGCTTCACAACTATCCGAATCTCCTCATGGTTATGGCGGGGCATCGCCATCTGAACGTGGTTACGCCGTTCCCCTCGCCGGACCCTGATCGCCCGGAATGCGGTTTTTGGGAGGTGGAAACCCCCTCGTTGCGGGATTTCCCCCAACAGTTCCGCACTTGGGATATCCGCCGCAACAGTGACAACAGTATCTCCATCTTGACGACCTGTGTTGATCCCGCGGTCGAGACAAACTCACCCGCGTGGAAGTCGCGCGGTTACGGCATTGCCGCCGAGCGGCTATTTGGGCGACAACCACTCGATGATACATCGTCGCATACTTATAACGCGGAGCTTGTCAAGAAGCTCACTCCCGCCATGCAGGCGAAAATCGCGCGTTTGGGAGTCCCGCTACAACTTGGCGGCCATGACTACGATGGTGACGGCAAGTCCGACCTGACCGCGTTCAATGCCGAATACGGTGTGTTTTCCATGTTCCTGTCCGGCGATAATTATGTCCGGACCATAGCGCCCATCCCGCTGAACGTCAACCCGTCGGCCATCGGCGTGCAACCGATCCCGGGCGATTTTGACGGCGACGGCAAGGCGGATCCGGCCGTATACGATCCGATTGCCTGCCAGTGGTTGGTGCTGTATTCATCGCAGTCCAACGCCCTGTATACGCTGGCAATTGGCGACGCGAGTTGCGTGCCGGTCAGTGGTGATTTTGACGGCGACGGCAAGGCGGATCCGGCTTTGTATTCCGCGGCCGCCGGCCAGATGGCCGTCTGGTTTTCGGATTCCGGTTACGCCGTCGCGATGACGCCGCTGGGCGGTGCGGGCTGGCTGACTGCCAGCGGTGATTATGACGGGGACGGCAAGACCGATCCGGGCGTGTACCATCCGGCTTCCGGCATATGGATTGTCCTGTTGTCCAGTGCGGTCTATGCGTCCGCCGTGGGGGTGACGGCGGGGGGCGTGGGGTTTGTGCCGGTTCCCGGCGATTATGACGGGGATGGCAAGGCCGATCTCATGGTCTGTTATCCTGCCGGCGGATTCTGGCAGTGCACGTTTTCAGCTCAGGGTTATACCAATACCCAGAGCGTAACCGGGTTTGGCGGGCCGACAATGGCGGCGCTTGCCGGTGGGGACTACGACAATGACGGCAAGGCCGATCCAGCCGTATACGATCCGGTAACGCGGACTTTTCGGGTCATGTTGTCCGGATCGAATTACGGCACGGCCAGCCTAAATTGGTGAAGTAAGTTCCAGCCCGCTTTCGGCGGAAAACAGGGGAGCGTCTACCCCTTGATATTGGTATTTCAGCGCATTGGAGTAGTAGTTTAGCGCATTTAAGCAAAACCGGGGATGGCGGCGGGTTTTATAGTTCCGTTGCCATCATATGCAACTTGTTGTGTATGGCTTCCGCAATACATTGCAACCCCTGCTGGTGGAAATGGATGCCGTCGCCGGAAAAAAAGCGATCGAATTCTGGCTCGGCGCCAAGGGCATGCAAGTCCAGCAGGTCGGCCCCGGTTTGCGCGGCCACCTGCCGCGTCAGTTCGGCATATTTATCGTGCACGGTATTGAAATCGATTTTGGCGGCTGTTTCCGGGAATTTGTGCTGGCCGGCTTTCACCTCGCGGCGCGGCGCCGTGATCAACAGCGGGCGGGCGCCGGCCGCCCGGATGTCCTGTACGAATTCCGTCATGATGGCGGTGTACTCGTCCGGCGGGACGCGGAATCCCGCCGTTTCCCGCACCGGCCGGCCGTTATGGCCGTTGGCAATCAGATTAAACAGCAGCATGAAGCATCGCTTGTTCTTCAGGATGTTGTAGAGCGTGCCATGCCAGCGGCCAACTTTTCTGGCCATGCGGTTCCGGTCGGTCTGTATTTCCAGCCAGTGGTCGTTCCAGCCGTAATATAGGGTGACTATGTCGGGCTGCAGCTGGCGGGACTGGGTTTTGAATACCTTCAAGCCCTGGGCCGAGGAATACCCGTAAACCGCCATGTTGAATGCCTCCCAGCGGTTGGACGTCGGCGGCGATGCCGCCAGCAGGTTGTGCAGCAACTGGCTGTAAGGCGGGTCCCCTTGCGCCGTAACCGAGTCACCCATGCAGATGACGCGCATGACGCCGGGTTGCTTGGCCGGGTCAATTTCACGGTCCCGGTAGCCCAGGCGGTTGATGACGATTTTGCCATAAAGCTTGCCCGCGTTGAACTTCCATAACAATTCCGGGTTGGCATAGCCATCATTACGTTCGGTGTGGCCATCGGCATCCGTGGTTTCGAAGATTACCGGCGCCATTTCCACGTTGTAATCTGATATTTTTAGAATCAGCTCCAGGATGCCAACCAAGATGCAAAGTGACAATAGCGCCAGGACGATTTGACGCGGGACGAGGAAATCCATTACGCTCCGAATGTCCAAGCCATGCCGGCGCGCGTGGATTTTGACCGCAATGCGCGCCGCCAGCAGCACCCCGGCCGCCAGCCAGGGCTTGAAATTTGCGTTTACCGTTATGGTTATGGGGCCGGCGCGCAACAACAGCGGATCAAAAAGCCAGGCCGCGGCCAGCACCAGCAACGCGGCCAGGAACGCCCAGTCCAGGATAGACAGTAGCACGGTATGCCAAATGCGCGGATGTTGAGAGCCGGACGTTGGATGATTGGACTCTTGCATGATTATAATATAATAACAACAAACAGACGGTTGCGAAACGGATGTCGATTGCTTTTAAAGTGCGGCGGCCACGCTGAAAGTGCCATTTATCCCGCTTTGCGGGACCGCATTGGAAAGCGCAAGCAAGCTTGCGCACTCCATAAACATCAGAACAGGGTGTAAACAAACGGCGCCGTGACCTGTCCGACGGCGATCAGTAGCGCCATCAGGAGCATCAGCAGGGCGACCGGTATGATCCACCACTGTTTCTGACGCCAGGCAAAGCCGAAAAATTGTCGAATCAATTCCAGCAGATGTTTGAAAAACATGCGTTTGCTCCAGTCTTCATGATGATTTCGCCGGTTGATTTTATGCCGCCGTGGCGGCGTTAAAAATCAATCCAGCACGTAATCCTTGCGCCAGTCAACCGTTTCCGTCCAGGGCGGCTGTTCCGATTTCTTCAACATATACGCGCCCAGCACTAGGCCATCCATTTCCGTGCGCATGAAACAACGATAGGCGTCGGATGGCGTGCAGACGATCGGCTCGCCGCGTACATTAAAGGAAGTATTGATGACCGCTCCGCACCCGGTCAAGTCTTCGAAAGCTTTGATCAGGTCATAATATTCCGGGTTAGTCGCCCGGTTGACCGTCTGCACACGGGCGGAATAATCCACGTGCGTGACGGCCGGGATATCCGAGCGCGTCTGGTTGATACGCTCGCGCAATGGCAGCCCGGCGGCGCTGGCCTTGTTGATACAGCGCGACTCGCGCACCTGCGCCACCAGCAGCATATAGGGCGATGGCCGGTCCAAATCGAAAAAGTCGCCGACGCGCTCCTCAAGGCATGTGGGGGCGAACGGCCGGAAAGACTCGCGGTACTTGATTTTTAAATTCATGGTGGACTGCATCTGCGGCGACCGGGCATCGCCGATGATCGAGCGGTTGCCGAGCGCGCGCGGCCCAAACTCCATCCGCCCCTGCAACAGCCCGATCACCTGCTGGCCGGCGATGAGTTGCGCGATGCGTTGCGCGCGCTGCGCCGGGTTCGGCAGATATTCCGCGGGGTAGCCCCGGGCCTTGAGCCAGGCTCCGATTTCCTCGTCGCTGAATTCCGGGCCAAGATAAGCGCCGCGCATGGCATCATGCTTGCCGTCCGGCGCGCGCCCTCCCCCGCACATTTGGTGCCAGACGTCCAGCGCCGCGCCCAGTGCCCCGCCGGCGTCGCCGGCGGCGGGTTGAATCCAGATGTCGGCAAAGGGCCCCTCGCGCAGTAGCCGGCCGTTGGCCACGCAATTCAATGCCACGCCGCCGGCAAGACAGGCGTATTTGCAGCCGGTGGCCTTGTGGGCAAAACGCGCCATGCGCAACACGACTTCCTCCGTCACATCCTGAATGGAACGCGCCATGTCCATCTCGCGTTTGGAGATTTCCGATTCCGGCGAACGCGGCGGGCCGTCAAACAGCTCGTTAAAACGGCGGTTGGTCATGGTCAGCCCGTCGAGGTACCCGAAATAATGCATATTCAACCGGAACGAGCCGTCTTCCTTGAGGTCCAGCAGTTTTTCAAGGATGAGCTTCTGGTACACCGGCTCGCCGAATGGCGCCAGTCCCATCAGTTTGTATTCCCCGGAGTTGACTTTGAACCCGGTGAAATAAGTGAAGGCCGAATACAGCAGACCCAGCGAATGCGGAAAACGCAGTTCCTTCAACACTCGCAGGCGGTTGCCCTGGCCATGGCCGATGGTGCTGGTGGCCCATTCGCCCACGCCGTCCAGCGTCAAAATCGCAGCCTCCTGGAACGGCGATGGAAAGAAGGCGCTGGCGGCGTGCGATTCATGGTGTTCGGGGAAATACAGCTTGTAGCCCGTGACGCCCAACTGCGCCAGTGTTCGTTCGATTTCCAGGGGAATCCATAGCTTGCGGCGCAACCAGAGCGGCGCAGCCATCATGAACGATTGGAGCCCGCGCGGCGCCACGCTGAAATAGGTTTCCAGGATGCGCGCAAATTTCGTGATGGGCTTGTCGTAAAACGCCACTGCGTCCAATTGCCGGCCGCTGATTCCGCCGGCCTGCAGGCAGTAGCGCACGGCATGGATGGGGAACCCGGCGTCGTGCTTCTTGCGGCTGAATCGCTCCTCCTGCGCCGCGGCGATGATCGCGCCGTCACGCACCAGGGCGGCCGCGGAATCATGATAAAATGCGCTGATGCCCAGGATGTTCATGCTAATATTGCCGCGACCAGTGCTCTTGACCGGCGTTTTCCGGCCGGTTGTCCCAGTAGGTCACGGCCGCCGGATCCCAAGACCGCCGCATCGGGTCGCACCCGCGCAGGCGTAATCCCAGCCGGCCCAGCCCGAACACCACATAATACATCGGCGCCAGCAGTAGCCAGGTTATCCCTGTGGCGGCCGTCCGACCCAGCCATGCGCCGGCGCGGTCAAAGCCATGCGCGATTTTTCCGCAACCCAGTAGCCCGGCCAGGAACAAAGCCGCCAGCGCCCAGACCGCGTATGCCGCGAAGTAATGCTCCAACCGGAAGAACAGCCATGCGCCCGCGGCCAGCATCACGACCAGTTGGACCAAGCGGCTTGGCAACTGATAAAAAATCGCTTTCCGAGGGGTACGTGGCGCACACCCGTTGAGACCGGCCTGAAGAGGTGAATTCATGGTGCAGAATATGTCGGAATTTGGCATGAGGGTCAAGATCGGATCGGAAACGCGCTTCCGGTATCATTGCAATTTATTGAACGCCAATAGGTTGTCAAGACTTTGCTTGAGCTTTTTCACGCCGCCATCACGCTTCAAGGAATACATAATTACGTCATGCAGTAATTCGTCGGTATCCTGAATGAACTCAAGATCTCGTGATAACCATTGAACCATCGCGCGTGCCCATTGAAAGGACTTTTTTCTGGGCAAGGTTTCTGCTTGATTTGCAGGGTATGATGGGGTAGTCAAGGCGTATGCACATACCTGAATCCGTGACGACATAATTAAGCGTTTCCCAATGCAAGCATCCGAACAACAAACCGTTCAAAGTTTAACAAAATCCGCCCAGCAAATCATCCATGGCGATTACAAGGCGGCCCAGCAACTGTTCGAGGTCGCCGCAAATGCAACCGAAGTGCCCGAGTATCGGGAATTGGCCGAAACCTTGGGCATGATGTCCGTCAAAGTGGAGGCGCGCGAATTTGATCTTGAGTATAAAATTGAGAAAATCGAACAACAGAGCAAAGAATTGGAGCATGTTGGCAAACTGCGCGCGGAAAGCGGATTTCTTTTCTGTGCAATTAGTTTGATGTTGTCCGCTTACACCGCGGTTGTTTCCGCTGGACTGACCGCGGGGTGGATCAGTGCGCGCGTCGAGACGCTGATTACGGTCGGCTTGCTGCTGGCGCTACTGGGTATTTTCGGATTCTATACCCGCAGGCATCGGCACGCCTGGGCGATCTGGGGGTTTACCTGGAAAGGAAGCGCGCGGGCGCTGAGGGAAAGCCTGCTCTGGTGTGTGCCGGGCGCGCTGGCATTAATCGGATTGAAAGGCTGGCTCATTGGCCAATCCTGGTCGCCGTTCTTTGGCCACCCCCTCTTTAACTGGAAGCTTTCATGGTGGATCGTGATTATGTATTTTTTTCTGGCGGTTGCCCAGGAAATCATCAGTCGCGGGTTTCTTCAGACTACCATTGAGCGGATATTGACCGGCAGGTATCGCGGGGTGATGGCTGTTTTTACCACATCCGTCTTGTTTGCCGTTGTACACCTGCACTATTCGGCCGCTACGATGCTGGCCACCATGGTTGCCGGATTATTTTTCGGGTGGCTGTACCGCCGTCATCAGACCCTTGTCGGTGTCAGCGTTGCGCATTTCCTGCTTGGAACGCTGGCCTTGGATATCCTGCGCCTGATCGGTTGACCTTGCACCCTGCGGGTTGCGCGCCTGGTATTCCTGCCAGCGAGCGTATCCTTGCGCGCCCATGTATTTGAGCATGATCGTGGGACTGGTTTTCCGCAAGTCAACCCGGAACAGCCCGTCAAGGACGTAGCTGAAGGCGGGGTCCAGGTTGAAGGCCAGCAAGCGTCCGCCAAACTTTATGTATTGTTTGAATAAAATCGGCATGCCTTGCCGGTCTTGTTCAATATCCGCTATCAGCGCCGAGATGTCCTCGATGCTGGTGACCGTGTTCCGCAAGGCCCGTTGGTCGCAATAGCGGATTTCCGCGGCTGGCAGCGGGTTGCGTGGTTTGACCAGCCGGGCTATCTGGTAATCAAAATAATTGTGCTCCAGGAACCGCACCATCAATTGACGGGATGCCGCCTGATATTTGTTGTTCATGCTTACCGGGCCGAACATACTGATATAATGGGGATTCCGGACAATGTAGGCGCCGATCCCTTTCCATAAAAGAAAAAGGGGGTAATAAGCACGCTGATATTCGGGCCGTATAAAAGAGCGCCCCATCTCCAGTGCCGGATTCAGGTGCTCCATCAGCCTTTGATCATATTTGAACAGTGTGCTGGAATAAAGCCCGCGGATACCTGACTGGCGCATAATCAAGTCCGCCTGGCCCATTCGGTAGGCGCCGACTAATTCTCCCTTTGGCACATGCCAGATGAACAGATGCAGATAATGATGGTCGAAGCGGTCGAGATCAAGCGCATGCCCGCTACCTTCGTTCGCCTTGCGAAACGTTAGTTCGCGCAAACGTCCGATTTCGCGGAGCATTCGGGGAATTTGAACCGCGCGGGCATAATAAACGGCATATTCATTAGCTTGAACCAGGTTCTGCTCAAGGGGCAGTGCGGCAACTTCGGCGGCCAGTTCACCGGTCGGTACGGCTTCCGCCAGCGGTTCGAAATTCATTTTGCCGGGTGGAATGCGGGGAAAACGGCGGCGCGGATTACCCGGCGTCTGCCCGCGATGAAACAGCAGGCACGTTCGCAAACGCAGGTATTCAACCAGGTCCCCGTCATTTGTGAAACTGCCGGATTTCTTGAAGGGAACGGGGGTGCCGATATGGACTCGGATAGTCAAATGCTGTTTATTCATGAATTCGTGCGGTAACATGGCAGTCCGCAGGCGGGGATGCACTATTCCGGCCAGTTGGAACAACGGCCCATTTGCGCCTTCAAAAAAAAACGGCACAACGGGGGACTGTGTGTGCCTGACCAGGCGGGCAATGTCCCAGGTCCATGACGGGTCCTGGACGCTGCGCGTTCGCCAGTCCAGGTGCGCCACCTCACCCGCGGGAAATACGCCCAGGATGCCCCCGCCGCGCATCCATTGCAAACATTCCTTCATGGGCTTGATGTTTGCCGCCGTGGAATGCTTGCCTTTAAATGGGTCCACGAAGATGAACTGGTCGCGCATTTCCGGAATCCGGCCGAGCAGGTAGTTGGCCAAAATGCGGGCATCAGGACGGACTTGCTGGAGAATATCGGATAACACGAGTCCTTCGATCATGCCAAAGGGATGATTGGCCACCACAATGGCGGCGCCGGTCCTTGGAATTTTTGTCCGATCTTGCGCGGTGACAATGTAATTAACATTCATGACGCGCAAAACTTTTTGTACAAACGATGCGCCTCCTGCTTGCCGGCGCGCACTTGCATACACACGGTTAAGCTGGTCAAGCTGGATGCAGTGTTCGACCAAACCCGTCAGTGATGCCGCCGGTTTTTTAGCCCAGCGCCATCCGGGTTGGAGATTCAATTTGAACGGATGCGGGTTCATATCCGGCAACTACCGCGTCCCATGTATATAATCCTGAAAAAACGGAACTTTTCGAATGCAGTGCATTTTTTCTGGAAATCAGGTGTTTTTAACTCCAATAGTTGCCCTTATGGAATGGTAATGGTATCAAAAAAATCCTTAAGTTTTATCACTCCCTTGATGGCCGTAATATTGCACCCTGTCATATACAATCCGTGCTCCACATCGCCTGACCATGTCGCAAGGAGCGCCTTGGCAATGCAGAACGGGGCCTTTGCCGGATTGCATGATCTAAGGCATCGGTACGGACATGCGAACTTTTCACGCTCTCCCTTGAGGATTCTCTCTGCCAGGGGGGTTCTCAATACCCTCACCGGAAGCCCAACCGGACTTTTGATTACGACCACATCGTCTTTGCCGGCCTTGACGAAAACCTCCTTGCTTTTAATATCCATCCCGGATTCTTCAGTTGCGATGAAATATGTCCCGATCTGGACTCCATCATATCCCATCTGCAGGCTTTTCTCTATGTCTTCCCTGGACGCAACTTCCTCTGCGGCAATGACAGGAACATTGTATTTGAACGTACACAGGACATTCTTGATTTCCTTGAACAGGATGTCCATTGAACAGGTTTCGGGATGCTTTATTTGTTCGAGGGTAAATCCCAGATGACCGCCGCATTTTGGCCCTTCAACTATAACCGCGTCGGGCGCGCGATTGTATTTTCGCTTCCATGCGGCCAGAAGGATATGAAGGGCCCTGCCGCTGGAAATAACCGGGATAAGCGCAATGTTTCTGTCCCCTACATATTCAGGAAGTTGAATGGGAAGACCTGCGCCGGAGATTATGAAGTCTATGCCTTCTCCGGCGGCTGCGCGATTGATTTCCGCGTAGTTTGAAAGCGCCACCATTACGTTGATCCCCAGTGGACCTTTCCCTCCGGTAAGTTCCCTGGTTTGCCTGATCTCCTCTATCAATACCCTGTTGGATTCAAATACAAAGTCCGTTTTGGACTTCTCAATGTCTCCAAGTCCTACGCTTGCAATTGTCCCATAACCGCCAAGTTTGATCGTCTCAGATGCCAGTCTGGAGTTGCCTACTCTTACTCCCATGCCGGCCTGGATGACAGGGTATTTTGAAACAAGATGTCTGATTTTAAGTTCGGGTAATTTCATTTTAAAGGCCTGCTGCTTTCCAAACCGCTTTTTTGACCATGAGACCAGGCTTCATGAAATTATACTGCCGAGCGCCTCCTGCGCTGAGTTGTTTATGATCTTTTTCATGGGTGCAGTCAACGTTGGTTTGTGTCTTCCCTGAGGCCGCCAAGATGCTGGCCGAAAACCCCGATGGCCTCACCTATCGCTTCAAGAAGATCGTGGCAAAGACCATGGAAGGAACCAGACGACCGCGTTGCCGGCGTCAACTCCGGGATTACTGGTTTAGAATGAAGGTTCGGGTCAAGACCGAGGATGGGTTTCAGTTGTCGACAATTTGTCGACAACTGAAGTTGCCCTCCGCTGACGGGAAAAAATATGCTACGGATTGCGCAAACGTGGAGGGATTATTTCGGATTATTCAGTCCATTCCTTCGCCCAAGGCGGAACCTTTCAAGCAATGGCTGGCCAAGGTGGGCTACGAACGGATTCAGGACATGGGCGATCCGGCCCGGTCGCTTGACCGTGCCCGGGAATACTGGAAACGTCACGGCAGAAGTGAAAAGTGGATTCAGCAGAGAATGATGGGGCAGGAAACCCGAAATAAGCTCACTGATTACTGGCAGGATCACGAAATCAAGGGCGAGGATGAATACGCCATTCTAACCAATATAATCCATCAGGAGTGGAGCGGCGTATCGGTCAAAAAGCACAAGGCGTTCAAGGGACTCAAAACCCAGAACCTCCGCGACCACATGAGCGAGGCGGAACTGATTTTCACCGCGCTGGCCGAACTTTCCACCCGGCAAATTGCCGAGAGTGTTGCCGCCGCCGGAATGATCGAAAATGCGTCAGCCGGAAAGAAAGGCGGCACGATTGCCCGCCGCGCGCGCCTTGAATTGGAGCAGAAGACCGGTAAAAGCGTGGTTACCAATGAAAATTTCCTGCCGCCGACGAGCGCTCGAAACAGACTGCGGAGCGCAAACAATGAATAAGCGAAACCATCCGTGCAAATCTGCGTCATCAGCTGATAGCCGCCTTTTCGCCTACGACGCTCCAGTATTTCCGGAAGTTCTATCTTGCCTACCCGGAGCGATGTTCGGCAATTCCACGCCCAATGGGCGTGGATTCTTCGGCGAAGGCGATTTCCTCCCCAACGGGAAGAGAATTGACACCCGTGCAAAAAAGTCGCCCACCGGGTGACGAATGCCCCAGGGATTCTCGCACCAACTCTCCTGGTCGCATTATCGCGCTCTGAGGCGGGTTGCGGATAAAGATGCGCGGTTGTTTTACGAGCGCGAGGTCATTGCGGGCGGGTGGGACAAATGCGCGTTAGAACGCCAGATTCACTCTTATTATTACGAGCGGCTTTTAAAGAGCCGAAAACCAGAGAAGATGCTGGCTGAAGGCCGGCATTTGCCGGTTCCGGTTGCTCCCGCCGGCGAAGAACTGAAAAATCCGTATGTCCTCGAGTTTTTAGGACTGCCGGAAGTTGCCGCGCTTCGTGAATCGGATATGGAGCGCTCCATCATATCCCACCTGCAAAGATTTCTGTTGGAGCTGGGCAACGGTTTTGCCTTCGTTGCCCGGCAGAAACATATCCGCATGGAAAATGACGACCGCTATATAGACCTGGTTTGTAATACATGCCAAAAGATCGGAGCGGAGGGATTTGAACCCTCGACCTTTTGCACCCCAAGTCCCGACTCTCTTTGCGAGAGGTCGGGACGCTACCAGTCAGATAACAGCACGGGAACCTCTATTTGATTTTTAGAGTTGACGATATAGCGTTGGATGGACTTCTGGTTCTTGGTCCGCTTGATTTTTGATTCCAAGGCCATAGCCTCAGTCCGTGTAAGGAATGATTCTAAAAAAACCAGTTGCCAATCCTGGATATGGGCGGTTGCGGGCGTATTGCCGTCCCGATGGAATTTGAGCCGTTGGCTTAAGTTCTTGGTCTGCCCAATGTAATATCGGCTGTTACTCGGGCTGAATAAAATATAAGTGTAATACATGCCAAAAGATCGGAGCGGAGGGATTTGAACCCTCGACCTTTTGCACCCCAAGCAAACGACTTACCGGCAAATACCTCAATTATCTAATGTTTTCACAAGTTCACCCGTCTTGTGGGTGCGTTTGTGGGTGTTTTTTCCTTGCCTATGGTTGCTTCCTGTGCCATACTGTTCCCATCAGTTAAACACAGGAGGACTAATGCTCCTGCAGGCGGAACGGAAGGATAGCCTCGTCAAGATGCTCCGTGGCCGGCCTGACTTCAAACTTCTGGAAAGCGATCTGGAAATCCGGCACAGCAACGGCTCATTGATCCGAGTGGATGGGTTCGACGATCAGGAGCGGGTTGACAAGATTCTCGGCACCGAATATCTGCACATCTTTTTCAACGAGGCCACGCAAATAAGCTGGCCCACGGTTCAGACGGTGCTTTCCAGGCTCGCTCAAGTTGTAGAAGGCGCACCATCCCACAAAGCTATTTTTGACTGCAACCCAAAGAGTCAACGCCATTGGCTCTACAAGGCCGGAATCCTGCGCCAGAACCCGGAGACCGGGGAACCCCTGCCGGATGCCGATATATGGTCAAGCCAGCACTGGACACCCCACGACAACCCATATTTGAGCAAGGACTTTCTCGAAACACTGAAGGCCATGACCGGCACACAGCGGCGCCGGATGCTGGATGGCGTCTGGTGTGAGGGCGAAGGCGCTGTTTACAGTGAATTCGATGAGAACATCCACGTTCACAAAGGCCCCATGCCTGCCGGCTGGGATCGGTGGGATAAGTGCCGGGGCATTGATTTCGGCTACACCAATCCATTCGTCTGCCTCTGGGGTGCGATTGATCCTGACGGGCGGCTCTGGATATACCGGGAACACTATATCGCACGGCAGACCGTCCAGGTCCATGCCAAGGCAATCAATGCGGCGGAAGCCAGGGAAACCCGCTACCGGTGGACCGTGGCCGACCATGACGCCGAAGACCGGGCAACGCTCCATGAAGCCGGGATCAGGACACAACGCGCCGCCAAAAATGTCGAAACTGGCATCAAGGCAGTCAAGGAGCGGCTAAAAGTCCAAGCAGATGGAAGGCCGAGGCTGATCGTGTGCGACTGCTGCCCGGAAACGATGAGTGAATTTTTCGACTACGCCTGGCAGCCGGCAGTTGACGGCCGCAACGCCAAGGAAGCGCCGATCAAAGATCGGGACCACGCCATGGACCCGATCCGATACATGGTGATGAAACTGGATCAGGGCCGCGGTGGCGGACTGGCAATTCCTGGATTTCTGCCAATGAAATGAGAGGAGCAAGCGGTTGGTGGAACGACCAAATCAGCGACCACCGCCGGAAACGCCCGGTCGGCTGCAAGAGTCGCCGATATATTATCCGAACAGTCCGACTGCAAAAACGGGGCGCCGGTTCGCTGCAGCGCCCTGGTTAGGCATTAGTGTTCTCAATCAATCGTTGCCGAGAACGCTTGATCGCCTCGGCTGAAAAAACCTGCGGATAACGCAATATGACCGCCTCGAACGCATACTCCTCAAGCCCCATCTCGACAAGAGCGCGATAGCCTGTTGTCTCGGTCGTACGATTCACGGCTCGCTCGGCCGCTCCGATGATGCCGTGACGCTTAATCATCTGCCATGTGCGCGACGCTCGCGTAGTCCTGCGCCTCTGCTCAGATAAAACACGCTCGTAGGCGTAAACAGCCTCCAAGCACGCTCGCTCCGCGTCGGTCGTAGCGCCGTGAGCCTGAGCACGCATCGCAATCCCTTGCTTCCGTGCTTGGATGGCGAGGCCGGGGTCGCCTCTCTCAAGGGCGTTCTTTTCGAGTGTGGCGCACTCTTCGGGATTCTTGAGCTTGGAGATGATGTCGCTCACGATGTCCAAAAGTAATATTGAGCCTATCAAAATAAAGGGAGTTTGAAGAACTTCATAAAAAAGGATATGGCAACGCATTTTCCGCGTCAATATAAAACGGCCCGCCAATTGACATTCCGGCCATAGGCAGGAGGCCAGAATGTCAGACAATGCAGACCCACGTCTTTCGCGTTCGCATATTATCCATGCCGCCCGCGCCGATCAAATCCGGTTGAACCTGCAGGCTGTCGCCGGTGGCCGGCCGTATATCACGGCGCGTCTTTCCCGGCTACCATTCGAAAGCGATGCGTCCTGGAGCGGTCGCAATTCGGTCAAGGGCGATCAAGGCCGGATTGACCGCGCATTCCTGATCAACTACGCGAGCCGGATTGCCGCGAAGATCAATCAATTCGTTTTCTCGACCGAGGTCCGCCGGGCCAATGCCGATCCGCGGTTCATAGCAGGGCTTCTAATCGCTCCCGGTGCACAGTGGTAAGGATGCGTTTCTTCCACGCGGGCGGAAACTTAGCCAGCAGGTCGCGGACAATATGCATCTCGTTCTTCATGTTCAGCAGATCGAGAACCAGTGCGGCAGCTTCAATATCCTTGCGTTTTTTCTCTACATTTCTACGGCAAGGTGCGACGAGTAGTTTGTGCAAAGCAAATGCTGCCGGATGCGGCGCGTTTACCAGGACGTTCCCAAAAGGCAGTCGAATGGGCATCATAAGGGCAATACCCATGAATCGTAAAGCTTGGGCATTCATCTTCAGCTTGGGCAAATCTTGCAGTCCCTCGCCTCCGCGGCCGCGTTCCGGAACAAGGAACTCAATCATCAATTCGGGATGCTCCAGCATCATCACGCCTTGTGTGCCTCGAAAGCCGATGATAAACCCCAGGTCTTTCAGGAGGTCCGGAACATCCACCGATTTGCGAATTGCCGTTACGGACGGCACCAGGAAATCCATGTCGCGCGTGCGCACGGCGGGAAGAGCGCCAACATTCCGGAAGTAGTCGCGGTATAGAACCAGACACCAGCTCCCGACCAGGACGAGGTTTTGGAGCACTCCAACTTCCTCCAGTTTGCGGAGCACATTCAGGCTTAACTCATACTGCTTGCTTTGCACGGAGTGACTTCCTTAAGAAAATAATTTGTTTCCGCAAATTGGAAAGAAGATTCCGGTAGTGCGCGCGAAACCGCTTAGCGTCCCGATATTTGGCTGTCTCCAGCTCGCCCATTTTGCGGCCTTTATAAAGAAACCGAACGCGGCTCTTTTCCCGGTACGCGAGGTAGTAGTAAGCCCGTCCGCGGATGATCTTCTTGACCACGCTTCCGCGAGGCAGTTTAGCCAGCGCGCGCCGGTAATCCCGCTCCATGCGGAGCGAGTTGCCCAGCTCTTCTTTCAGTAATTCCTTGATCGCCATAAAGACCTCTTGCCAAACATCCTTGTCGATAAACATACCCTGTTTGGTATTAGACGTCAAGTTACCAAACATAGTGCCTGTTTCTCGTTATGTGTTTGGTAATGCGCGGGCGCAAGGGCGGGTGCGGGCGTAGCGCGGCGCTTATGGCGGGCGCAGATTTTTACGTGAGATACAAGGGGTGAAAGTAATGATTCTTCCGAACCATGAAAAACCCGACGCGGACGATCATGCCCGTTTGATCGGCAAACTACTGGACGAGGTCAAGCCGCGCAAGATTGTGCGCATGGTCATCAAAGCCGCATACGCGGCCAGCTACGAGCGGCAATCGGACGGCATTACACTCATGCCGGAACTCGCCTTCGCTTCGCTCAAAATGAAGCACCCAGCCGGCGTAGGGCATGATTGGCTCTACTATATGGGTTGCGCCAATCCGTTCCTGCCTCATGGGTTTAATAGCGACTGGCAAGCCCGCCTCTGGGCGGATACCTGGTTTCGTGACGCGCTGATTGATTTCGGTCATCCCATTCGGGCGCGTATCTGGTGGCTGGGCCTGCGCCTTGGTGCCTGGTACGGCTGGAAATGTCACCGCGCAAAGAATCATCCATTATAACAAACGCGATCATCGATACAGTCAAAGCGGGCATAGATGCGGCAGGCGGAATGCCGTGGCAGGTCCAGCTTGGCATGTAATTGATTTGTGTTATGTGTGTGTTGTGTGTGTGGTCTCGTGAACCAACGCTCTTTTGCTCTCCAGACAAACCGGCTTTTAGGCTTTTGTGTGTGTGAATGTGTGTGTTGTTGACCGCCTAAAACCACCCTGTTTCAACCTGAAGCACTTTTAAGGCTGGAAAGCAAAAAGCCTCATATTCATCAATGAATACAAGGCTTTTTTGCTAACAAATATGGTCGGAGCGGAGGGATTTGAACCCTCGACCTTTTGCACCCCAAGCAAACGCGCTACCAGTCTGCGCTACGCCCCGAAAACGATATGGAATCGGATGGAACGCTATCACGTTGTCGGGGGTGCTGTCAATGGCATCTCCAAGGTTTGGCTTGAGGCGCACGTCTGTGCTATCGGGATTTTGCGTATGGTGAAGGCACGCTTTTCAAAAAGCGGCCAACAGCGCAATATTCAGATATAAGCAATTGCCGGAAGCGAATCTTTTAGATAAAGTAACACTATGAATCGTTCATCTGACAAACGCCGGATTTTTATAGGCACTTACAGTATCCGCGGCAGTCAGGGAATCTACCGGGCGGAATTCAATGCGGCAACGGGATGCCTGTCAAACCTTCAGCCGGCTTTTGCCCTGCCGAATGCCACCTACCAGGCGATCCATCCCAGCGGCCGATTGCTCTATTCCGTCTGCGAAGAGCGGGAGGCCGGCCAGCGTCGTAATGGATCGGTTTGTGCCCTGACGGTTGAACCGGAAGCTGGTCGGTTGCAATTATTGAATTGCCGGCTCTCGCTCGGCGAGGGACCCTGTCATGTCTGTATCCCAGCCGAAGGGCGGCAAGTGTTGGTTTCTAATTATGCCGGCGGCAGTGTAGCCGTTTTTCCCATTGCGTCCGATGGGGCAGTGGGAAAGCCCACGTCATTTATCCAGCACCACGGTGGAAGCGGCATCGTGCCCAACCGGCAAACAGGGCCGCATGCGCATTCGATGACATTAACACCGGACAACCGGTTTGTTTTTGCGGCAGACCTGGGACAGGATCGAATACTGGTTAATCGTTTTGATGTGGCGAGCGGCAACTTGCTGTCCGCCGATCATCCCGAAGTGGTTTGCACTCCAGGGTCCGGTCCGCGCCATATGGCCATTCATCCCAACGGACGATATTTTTTTCTGATACAGGAACTGAACAATACCGTCACCGTTTTCGAGTATGAACCCGTCCCGGGACTTTTAACAGCTCGGCAGACGTTGTCAACCCTGCCGGAAAATTGGAATGGAACAAACGCCGCCGCCGAGATTCAGGTATCGCCGGATGGCCGATTTTTGTATGTCTCCAATCGGGGGCATGACAGCCTGGCGATTTTTGCGTTTGATGGCAACCGGGGCGCATTGGAAACCCGGGAATTTGTTCCGGTTCGAGGGCATTGGCCGCGTCACTTCCGGTTAACGTCGGACGGCCGTTTTCTGCTGGCCGCCAACCAGGAAAGCGATACGATCACCGTTTTTGCCGTTGATCCGGACAACGGGGGATTAAATTTTATAGGGGCGCCTTTTCCCGTTCCCGCACCGGTATGCATTACTTTATTGTGACAGCCTCGGCCGGCCGTTCCTTCACCTGACGGCGGTGGTTCAGGCGGTGTTTGGCGAAGTAGTGGTTTTACTGATTTTGCAAGCCGCTTCTGGCCGTGGAAATTTTACGCCAAGAACCAAGGCGAAAGGCGGTAAAAGATAATTACACGCTTCTGTTACAGTCAATCCGTTCAAGGCTATGCTTGCGGCTGATTTTTTTCAGCAGTTCGGGCGTGATTACTTCGCCCCGATATAACATATTATTCAGAAATTTACACCGTGACATCCCCCATTTTTTTCGAAAATAAGCCTTGGAATCATTCGGTTTTTGGCCGTCATATCTGGACACAGTCTGGCGCGCAAAGTGATAAACCAGACTTGTGCCTACGCCAATGAATAACATGCAACCGTAGGCATACATTTTCATCGCCAAATCAGGATCGCTCCCATGTCCCGGGAAGTAATGTTCGTCGAAGCCGCCAATAGCATCCCAATTAGATTTTGGGATTACGGACGGTGTCCAGGTACTGAACACATTATACGGACGCTTGAGTTTCCGGTAATCACGCAAGAGATCATCTTCGCGAAAGGTCTGTGGCGTAGTGCCGTAATTGCAAAACCCGATTGCACACGGATTGGCTTTGCCCGGCTCAACAGGCGTACTTGAAATCCAAATCTTGTCGCTAAGCTCAAGATATGGTTGGAGTGACATATCCCAGCCGGGTAGTGGATACATGTCATCGTTCATATAGCAAATGTAGTCTGTGGTCGCTAATTTCGCCGCGCGATTCACGGCGGCACAAACACCGAGATTTACAGGCGAAAAATCGTAAATAACCGCCTTGTCGGCGGCCCATTGTTTCGCTTTATCGTCATACTCATTAAAAAACACGATAATTTCATGTTCGATTGCGCTGTTTAGCCGCAATCCTTTATAGACTAGATCCAGCAAGGCAATGTTTTTCCAGGACGGAATGATTACGGAAAATTTCTTCATAACGTTATAAAATTCTTTATGATTCCCGCCGGGCAGGCGTATCCGTCTCCGGTAAAAAGTTGCCCGACGCATTTACCTGACGAAAAAATCAGAATGCCAGGCGTGCGGCGGCACCGAGCGTGATTGTGTCGGTATCAACGCTTTTACCGTCAGTGCTGAGGTCATTCCAGTTTTCAAACCGGTAATTGGCGTTAATATCCAGATGCAGGATGGGCAACAATGGAATATCCAGTCCTACACGGAAGGCGTAGAAGGGATTATCGGCTAATTTACCGTCCGAGTAATAGCCGCCGATGCCCGCGGCCGCATAAATAACCTTGCCGAGAATGAGATAGGCCTGCGGCTGAAAAACGTCCTGACCGGCGCCACCGAACCCTTTTTGAAACCATTCCAAGTCCGCTTCGATGCCGACCCATCCGTAGTGATACTGGTACATGACCAGGTATGAAAAACCGTTTTTGTCAATATCATTCACGTCAATGTTTTTGACGGTTGTCCAGTAATGCACACCGACGCCGACCTGATTGTTCCTTTCCTGTTCCTGTGCCGGACTAATGGCGGCCGTCCATAGGAACCCTGCGCTCGCGGCTAATAATGCCATCAAATTCCATTTCATCATTTTGCTCCCGGTTGTTGCTGTTTATAATCGTTCCGTTCCCTGGATTAGTGATGCGTAATATTTCTTCAGCTTTCCATATCGCAGACAATGACAGTATTGTGCGGGTTCAACGGTTTGGCCGGCAGATTTCTGATCCAGAGCCGTTCACCCTGCTGGGAGAACGAGACCGGCGCGCCGGTCTCGAGGAAGCGGGCCGCCGTGACCTTAGCCTTGATATCAGCCACGGGAAATTCGGTGTGCCAGTAGAGAACATGGAGATAGAGTTTGCCCGGCTTGCGCGTGATGCCGCCGAAGGGGGTGGCTAAAGGCGCCGGGGAGACATTGCTGACGCCCGGACTCGTCCCGTAAATACTTTCACCGTTCTTTTTAAGCCAGGCGCCGACTTGCCGGAGAATGCGGCCGTCGCGCGGCGCGACAGAACCATCCGGTTTCGGTCCGATGCTGAGAATGTAGTTTCCGCCGTGGGACGTGATGAGGGCGAGGTTCCGGATAACATCATAAGGCGTCTTGTAATGGCTGTCACCCGGGATGTGTCCCCACCAGAAATCGTAAAGGGGCATCGTGCATTCCCAATCCCGCATATGCGGCGTGATCATCTGCTCGGACTTGGTGCAGAAATCCTCGGGTGTGCCACTGCGGTCGTTAATGAGAATATCCGGTTGGAGGCGTCGCACCATGGCATTCAACTTTTCGGATTGCCATTCTGCGGGTGTCCACGGCCAGCCGCCATCATACCAGAGGAGGTCAATCTTGCCGTAGTTGGTCATCAGTTCCTCGACCTGGGCGTGCATGTATTCGATGAATTTCCTCCAGCCGGCGGGATTTTTTTGGGGGCCTTGGTGGTAGGCATCGAACCGCCAGTCGAGCAGTGAGTAATACAAGCCCACGGGCATGCCGTGCTTCCTGCATGCCGCGACATATTCCTTGACAAGATCCCGACCGCAGGCGGTCTTTGTGGTGGTAAAATCGCTGACCTTGCTGTCGAACAGGCAGAATCCGTCATGATGGCGGGTGGTCAGCACGATGTATTTCATGCCGGCCTGCCGTGCCAAGCGGATCCAGTTTGACGGCTTGTACTTGTCGGGTTTGAATGCGGCCGCGAGTTGATTCAGCTCTGCAGGCGTGGTTTTTTCCCACCACATCCACCACTCGCCGCGCCCGGGAATGCTGTATAACCCCCAATGCACGAACATGCCAAACCGCGCCTCGCGCCACCATGCGATCCTGTCCATGTTTGTCTCCCCATTATTTGCGGCAAATCATTTTGTTAAAGCTACGGCGTCCACCGCTAAATGCATGCATCGGAATTTCAATCCATAGCGGTTCTATCGAACCGCGGTTACACCAGTTCGGTGTAGAGGCCGTTCGATAGAACGGCAAAGTCGCCCCGCATCGGGGCCTAATTTGAACATTTTTATCACACGCCTGTTTTATATCGCAAATTGTCCTGTCGGCGTCAAGATTTTTCCGGATTCCCGACCCAGGCTCCGTGGCGCGACTGAACTCGCCTAAGTCCGGAGCGCTACGCCGAAGCAAGTCAGGTCGGGAATGACAATCAGCCCTCAAGACGGAGGTTGAAGAAGAAGGCCTTACTGGAAATCGGGAAATGGATGTCGGGAAATGGATTGACACTGTTCAAATCATGGCCAGAATACCTGTTAAGCAAGGATGAATCAATTTGAACCACACATGAAACCGATCCTCGCGAAATTACGCGCGCAATGTCCCGATATTCCGGAGCCTGCGCTTAATGAATACTTAGCGCGCCTGGATGAAAACTATTTTGCCGTATTCAATCTGCCGCAGATGCAGGCCCACCTGCGCGCTCTGGAGCGGCTCCGGCCGGAACACCCGGTGGAGGTCATTTTCGAGCCGGGGCCGGAAGGCCAAACCGCCTGCACGGTCCTGGCTTTTGATTATCCCGCCGAATTTTCGTTGATTACCGGCGTGCTCTCCGCCATGGGTTTCGATATCCTTTCCGGCGACGTATTTACCTATGCCCATGCCAAGTCGGAAGCAACTGCGTCGCGCCGCCGCCGGAGCGAAGCCAATAATGCAAGCCTCATGAAACGGCGCAAAATTATTGACCGTTTTTCCGGTGTCATCCGGCATGACCTGGCTGTCGAAGACTGGCATCGTGAATTCGGCAAGCGTCTGAAAGAAGTCATCGGTTTATTGGAAGCCGGTAATACGGAAGGCCGGAACGAGGCGCGCCATAAGGTCAATGAACTGGTGGCCGGCCGATTGGCGAAGCTCGACCTGGATAATCTACCCGTCCTTTATCCGGTCAGCATGGATATTGATACTCGCGCCGGCTACACCCATTTGCGCGTGCTGGCCCAGGATACGCCGGCTTTTCTATATGCCCTGAGCACGGCGCTCGCGCTACAGGGCGTTTCCATTGAGCGTGTCCGCATCCGCACCGTGGCCGGCCGAGTCGAGGATGAGATAGACGTGCTTGATGGCGGCGGGCACGCATTAATGGAAGGAAGCGCGAACTTGGACCGTATCCGGCTGGCGGTCCTGCTGACCAAGCAATTCACTTATTTTGTCGGTCACGCGCCTGATCCCTATGCGGCGTTATGCCGGTTCGAGCAGATGGTGGATGCGGCGCTTAAACTGCCGGCGCGAGGGCAATGGATCGAGATGTTCTCCAATTCCCGCACCCTGCAGGACCTGGCCCGCCTGCTGGGCGCCAGCGATTTTGTGTGGGAGGATTTTGTCCGCCTGCAATATGAGTCGCTTCTGCCGATGCTCCAGCCGCACGTGGCCGGCCATCAATTTGCCCGCACGGCGGCGGAACAGGAAGCGGATTTACAGGCGCGCTTACGCGGCGAATCCCGGTTTGAGGAACAAGGCCGGCAGTTGAATGCCTTCAAGGACCGGGAACTATTTCTCATTGACTTGGACCATATTTTGAATCCGGCCGTCCCGATGCGCCTCGCGACCGGGACGCGCGCATTTGCGGAAGCGCTGACCAGTCTTGCGGAGCTGGTGATTCGCGCCGCCGCCGACATCATCCAGCGCCATCTGCAGGCGCGGTTTGGAATTCCGCGCACCGTGGCGGGATTGGAGGCCCGCTGGGCCTTGTTTGGCCTGGGTAAATTTGGCGGAGTTGCCATGGGCTATGCCTCGGATATCGAAGTGCTGTTCATTTATAGCGACAATGGGCATACGGATGGGCCGGCGGTTATTGAAAACGCCGAATATTTTGACCGCTTTGTGCGCCTGCTGGCGGAAGTGATCCAGGCCAAGCGTGAAGGCATTTTTCACGTGGATACACGCCTGCGGCCTTACGGCGCCGGCGGCCCCATGGCATGCAGTCTGGAAAGTTTCTGCCGCTATTACGGCCCTGCCCGCCACAGCCAGGAAACAGGCGACAGCGGGACGGGCGGGACGGCCCATGCCTATGAGCGCCTGGCCCTCACACGCCTGCGAACCGTCGGCGGGGATCCTGCCCTCGGCGCACAGGTCGAACGCCTGCGGGATGAGTTTGTATATTCCGTCCGCCATGTGAATATTCAGGATCTGCGCGACTTGCGCGTCCGCCAGCTTTCGGAAAAAACCGCACCCGACCGCTATAACGCCAAATTCAGTTCCGGCGCTCTGGTGGACCTGGAATATGACGTCCAGATTCTGCAGGTTATGCATGGCGGCCAATCGCCCCGATTACGAACCCCGCGTATTCACGAAGCCTTGGATGCGCTCGCAGAGCTGGGTGTGCTGACCCCGGAAGAAAGCCGGCGGCTTGCGGCGGCGTATTACTTTTTACGCCAGCTCATCAACGGTCTGCGCATGTTGCGCGGCTCGGCCCGTGATTTATTCCTGCCGCTGGAAGGATCGGATGAATTTGCGCATCTGGCCCGGCGCATGGGTTACCAGCGCGGCGGCGCACTGGAACCGGAACAGCAGTTGCGCGTGGACTTTGAAACCCATACGGCCATCGTGCGCACATTCATCGAACACCATTTTGGCCGCGATTCCATGCCGGGGCAAGCCGCCGGCAATGTGGCTGATCTCGTGCTCTCGGAGGCGATGCCGCCGGACTTGCGCGCTCGCATCCTGATCAAGGCGGGATTCCGGGACACGGCGCGCGCCAACGTAAATCTGCTCAAGCTGGCCGGCCTGTCCGCCGTCGCTACTGCTCCAGCGTTGCCTGCCCGCAGTGCTACGCCCAGCGTTGCAGGCGGGCGGGCGGGCGCCGCCGAGCGGCAGGAATTATTTGCCCGCCTGGCCGTGTTGGCCTGTGATTTCCTGCGGCGGGCCGCCGATCCGGACATGGCGCTGAACAACTGGGAGCGCTTTGCGCGGTCCTTGCCGGATGCCGCCGCCCATTTTCAATTGCTTTTGGCCCAGCCGCGCCGGCTTGAAATTCTCATGGGCATTTTTTCGGCCAGCCAATACCTGGCCGATACGCTGATTCGCAATCCGGATTTTTTCGACTGGGTTACCAATTCCACAATTCTGCACGCCGAGCGCCCGTGCGCTGTAATCGAAGCCGATCTGCGCGCGTTTGTGTCCGGGTGTGCGCGCGCGGATCAGTCCAACGGTCTGCGGCGCTTCCGGCGCCGGGAAATTTTACGCATTGGCGCGCGCGACATCTGCCTGCATGCGCCCATCCATGACATTACCGCCTCGCTATCGGCTTTGGCGGAAGCTTCCATCCGGCTTGCCCTGGAATGGGCCTGGGAAAGCGTCGGCGCAGGCAATGTCCAGGAACGGCAACCATGGGAGCACAGTTTTTGCATCCTGGCCTTCGGCAAATTGGGCGGCAACGAATTGAATTACAGTTCCGATATTGATCTATTGGGAGTGTGCGCCGATGCGTTGCCCCACCTTCACCAAGGCTTCCCCCTATGCGACCTTTCTACGCCCACCGAAGTGGGCTTCGCGAAGGTGGGAACCGTTTCGGCGGGACAAGTCGGCGGGCAGGCCGGCGCGCGATGTGAACCGATGGAATTGTTTGCCCGTGTGTTGAAGCAGGTCGGCCAGAACCTTTCCGCGCACACGGAGGAAGGGCATGCCTACCGGGTGGATTTCCGTCTGCGGCCTTATGGTCAGGCCGGCCAGTTGGTCTATACCGTTTCGGGACTCGCGGATTATTATGCGAAGAAGGCCGCGCTCTGGGAAATTCAGGCCTTGCTTAAGGCGCGTCCCGTGGCGGGCAATGCAGAGCTTGGCGCCGCTTTTTTGGAACACATCCGGCCGATTCTCAGGCAGTCGCGGCCGGCCGCAACAATCATACTTTCCATTGAAACTTTGCGGGAAACGGCCATCCGGAAGGCGGGGAGCGCCGATGTGAAGAGCGGGCTGGGCGGGATCCGGGACATCGAATTTCTGGTCCAGGGACTCCAATTGATGCATGTCCCCAACCAGGGCGGGTTGTTGGATGGAAATACGCTCTCCGCGTTGGAGCGCTTAAAAACGTGCCATATTCTGCCGGAGGAGGTGGCCGGCCAGTTACAGGCGGATTATACGTTTTTACGCCGTGTGGAGCATATCCTGCAAATTTTCGAGGATCGTCAGATTCACGCTGTTCCGCAATCGAAGAATGCGCGCGCCGCCCTGGCACGGCGGGTCCTGGGACCGGATAGCACGGTGGAGCGCCTGATGACCGAACTGGATGCCTGTCAGCAACGAGTGCGCCGCAATTACACCCGGTATCTGCTTGCGCCCGCGCAGGAACATGAAAATGGTCCTCGTCGTTGCGAAGGCGGGGTTTGAGGATTTTGGCGTATTTAACCTAACCGGATGTTCAAACTATCGGTTGGAATTACCTGCGGTTGGGTGCAACCCAAACGAAAACACCGCGCAAAACCGCGCTCAATGCCCGTAGTATTTACGCACCCAGGGGGTGATGAGATCTTCATCCACCTTGATAATACCGATCTCGCGCTCGGCGTTTTCCAAGGAATCGGAGGCGTGCGCCGCGTTGATCATAACGTCGAGCCCGAATTCGCGCCGCACGGAACCGGGCTGGGCTTTGTTCGGGTCGGTGGCGCCAAGCAGGTTGCGGATTTTTTCCACGGCGTCCACGCCGCTATACACCAAGGCCAGGCATTTGCTGGGACCATCCTTGCTTTGATCTTGCGGCGCGCAGGTCGGCGGGTAACAGCCGGTCATGAATTTAACGATTTGGTTGAACTGCTCGTCGCCGAAAAGCGGTCCCAGTTGTTCTTCAAGCATTTGACGAACGGTGTCCGGAATGGCAATGCCCAGCTCCGCCACCAGTGCTTTCATGGCCCTTTCGGCAACCGTGTGCTTCATTTTATCGCGCAAAACCTGGCGCACCGGCCGATAAAATTCCTCCGCCTGCGCCACGCTCATGCGGTGAACTTTAGCGGCGATGATCCGCAAGCCGGACCGCGATAAAAGATCAATGATATTACCCGGCTTGGCGCTCGGAAATCGAAAGCTGTCCGGCTTGATCAACACCAGAGTGCGTTGCCAACCCTTGTCGCTGGGGCTATTATCCACGGTGGTCTGCAGGAATCCGCCGTCGGATATTGCGTGAGCGCTCCAGAGCTTGAGCGTGGCGGCGGTTTCCTCCCGGCTTGATCCGATCAGCACCGCCGGCTCGAAATAATTAACCCGCTTATTTTCATCCACCACATAATCGCCAAAAGTGTCCCGAATGGTCTCGCCGCCGCCCATGGTCACGGGCCCGGCCATATCCCGGACTTTTTTAATGGCGTCCTCACCTTCCAGCAGAATCAGAAGCACCCGCCGATTCCGGCCGGTAACGTGGTCGGGCGCATATGAGCAAAGCACGTAGTCCGCCAGGAGCCGGCGGATGGGGGGCGGCAAGCTTTTGTCTTGATCCACCATGGACGCGTAGGTTTCAATCAGCTCCTTCCCCGGGGCAAACATCCGGGCCGCCACCAGGTCAAGGCCCGTGCGGCTCATGAACCGGCCGATGACGCCGCCCGTCCGCGATTTGGCAATCGTATATGGATTGATCAGGACAAAAGCAAGTTCGGAAGCCATAATGAATCTCCCCTGGAAGAAGTGATCAGTGATCAGTAATCAGTGATCAGTGATCAGTGATCAGTAATTGATGACCAACACCAATATGTTAAAACCTACCATATTGACTTCCGATCCGGCAAGGACAAAACAACCCGATTGCCGCCGGCGGCCGCCGGGTGTAAATTGAAGACCATGACTCTACCACCCAAAGCCGCCCGTAAACAAGCCGCGCTGGCCGAGCCGTTGATCAGGCAAATGGAAGAGGCGGTGCGCCAGGGACACCCGGCTGACCAGACCTTGCGCCGCTATTACCGGGAACATCCTGAATTTGGCGCGCGCGACCGGCGTTTTTTTTCAGCGCTGGTTTTTTCCTGGTTTCGCTGGCGTGGCTGGCTGGCACCGTCGAAACCGGCGCATTGCGCGTTTGCATACCTGTTGGATGCCATGGAACCGCATCCCGCGGTGACGCTCCTGGCCGAACAGAGCGGATTGAGCCGCTTGAACCCGCAAGCCGCCGGTGGTATGACTGTGGAGGAAAAGGCAAAGCAGGCGGGCAACTGGCTCGGGACGCCGCCGCCCGCCATCGAGCAATTGGCGCCGGCCTGGTTACCCGCCCAGTTGCACGTTCCCGAGAACACGGAACCAGGCGCCCATTGTCTTCAATGCATTGAGGCGTTCCAATCCCGGCCTCCCACGTGGCTTCGGACCGAACGCGGCGTTCAGGAACGAGTGTCCGCCGCGCTGGCGCGTCACGCAATCCCGGCGGCCGCTCATCCGCAGATTGCCGGTGCAATTTGTCTGCAGGGCTCGCCCGACCTGGAACGTTTGTCCATGGAAGCCCCTTTCGAAATCCAGGACTTGGCATCCCAATGCGTCGGCTTGATTTGCGCGCCGGCGCGCGGGGAACACTGGTGGGATGTCTGTGCCGGCGCCGGCGGCAAGAGTCTGCACCTGGCTGATCTCATGGAACAGCAGGGCGCAATTCTGGCCACGGATATTCGCTCTACCAGTCTGGACGCATTGCGGCAACGCGCCCGCGGCCGAATCCGGGATATGATTACGTGTCGTGTCTGGGACGGGACCCGGGATTCCGGGACCCGGGATTCCGGGACCCGGGATCCCGCACCGGGCCAATGTTTTGACGGTGTCTTGATTGATGCGCCTTGTTCGGGCATCGGCACATGGGCGCGCAATCCTGATGCCCGCTGGCGCATCACGGAGCACGATATTGCCCAGCGGTCCGGCCAAGGCCGGATTCAGGAGCAGTTACTGCTGGCCGGCGCCGATAAAGTGCGGCCCGGCGGCCGCCTGGTTTATGCCGTATGCACCTTGACGGAGGCCGAGACCCAGGCGGTGATTACCGGGTTCCTCGGCGCGCGACCTGATTTTCAATTAGAGCCGATGCCGCATCCCCTGACCGGCCGGCCGGTAGCGGGACAGGTTTGGATCTGGCCTTGGGAGTCGGATAGTAACGGCATGTTCATCGCCAGGATGAAGCGCGCCGCTAATCCCGCCCCGCGACCACATCGCTGACTACGCGATCGAGCGCGGCCATCCCGTTTTTGCGGGCGAAGCGATCGGTCACCAGCTCCCGGGCTTTGGCAGCCATGGCTGTGCATAAGCCTTTATCCGCAAGCAACAGGCGAATGCATTTTAACATTTGTCCGGGCGTATCCGCCAGCAGGAGCGTTTCACCGCCCCCGGAGGGAATGCCTTCCGCGCCCAGCGCGGTTGAAACCACCGGCACACCGCTGGCCATGGCTTCCAGGATTTTAGCGCGAAACCCGGAGCCGATGCGGATCGGGCAGATAAACACCATGGCCCGGGCAAGGTAAGGCCGGATGTCCTGGACTTCGCCGGTGACCACAATCTGCGGGTCGTGCCGCGCCAAGTCCCGGATTGATGACGTGGCGCCCCGTCCAACGATATAAAACTTGAGTTGCGGGTGCGTTTTTTTCAGTTGCGGCCAGACCGTGCGCACAAACCAGTGGACGGCATCCCGGTTGGATTCGTTAAAATAATAACCGACAAAAATCAGGCTTTCTTCCCGTGCAGACATCGGAACCGGCGTATAATGATCCACATCCACGCCGTGCGGCACCACGGTGACACGGAGATTGGGCGCATAGTTCAGCAGGACATACCGCTCCTGGGGCGTAAGCACCAGCACGTGATCCATGTTGCGGTACATGGCAAATTCATACTGTTGAACCTGGTTAAACCCGATCCGTTTCATCAGCCCCGCGGGCGACCAGCGATGGAAGCGAATGGCCGTCGCAAAGGCTTTTGTACAGCATTCGTGACATGAAATAATGCGGCGCACCGCCGGCAGATAAGGGTTGCGATAAAGGTATTGCCCCATGGCGGAAAACTCGGCGATGACCACATGAACGTGGGTGCGTTCCACCATCTCGCCCGCGCGGTGACCCATGGCCCAGGAGCGCATCTCGCGGAACGGAGAGGGTATGGTGGAAAATAATTGGTAGGACAACCGTTTGAACGGCGACTCCGCCTGTGGCGCCGGAAGCAGTTCGAGATCAGCCACCATTGCCCGAATCCCCGCCACATAGGGTTCATCTTCAGGGCGCATGAAGGAAAGCAGACTCACCTCGTGGCCGCATTCCACCAGATAGCGGATGCGATTATAAATTATGATGGACCCGCTGATACCCAGCGGGTGCGGCAGTAATTTTGTCAGGAAAAGAATTTTCATGTAGTTTAATGGCGGCGGCTCAAGTCTTTTCTTGGACAGGCAATGGACTTTGCAGGATTAATGAAATCATGCCGCTATCGCGGGCAGTTAGCACTGCGCGCTGATTACTTATTTTCCGGCGATTCGATTTTGCTCAGATCAACGCGCGCCTCTTCCCAGAAAAGCGTATCCTCCACCGGTTTGTCGTCCATTTCCCAGAAATGGTTCATCACATCTTCCTTGATGATTCCGGCTTGAGTGGACTTGACCAGATATGCTTTAAAATCCGGCAGTTCCGCGGCGCCGCCGGCGGCCAGTTCCGTGGCGTGACCGATTAAAGCACAAACCGCGCTGGCAGTCGCCGGGTCTAAACGCGCGCGCGCAAAGTTGAAAGTGCAGACGACCAGATGCCCCTTTGCAACTTTTAAATTGAACAAATAGGAAAAATTGCGCAACGTATCGTCCGGCCGGAAATCCTTGATGCCATGGATCAACCCTTTCATCCGGTCGCGCACGGGTTTATCCACGCCCCAGATCAACTCGTTGACCCGGAATGGGAAATGATCAAGATTTATTTTGTATCCGCCTTCAACCAGATAGTAATAATTCAGGTCAAAATAGCGCCCTGATCCCATCGCCTGCTGAAAGAAATCTGCCGTTACGATCCCACCCAGATTGTTGCCGCGGTCCCATATGCACGGTTTGAAACGATCCAGCGCGCCAGGCAAATAGTACTGCTTGGCTTCCCGGTCGCGGTGATAATTAAGAATTACGGTTTTGCCCGCTTTAAGATCGTCAAGCACGGAATCATTGAAAACGTCGGTAAAGACCATGTTCTGGTCAACCCGGGCATCTGAACCGGCACAATGCAAAAAGTCTTCCAATTCCTTTGCGACAATTCTCATTTCCGGCCTTACCGGCAAAGTCGCCGGCGGAAATACCCAGAAGGACCATTGATTCCGCCAGCACCGCTGGCCATTACTCAATTCTGCTTCCAGCGTATAGGCCGTCGGACAGCCATCCTGACATTCCAACTGCAGTTTTGTTTTGACCAGCATCGCCAGTCCTTCAACCGGCATGAATTTTTGCCCGGAATATACCAGTTCCCCCGGGTTTCCGGCAGAAGCGAGATAAAGTTTTAGGATACAGCCGGCGGGGTCCGATGGGCAATAATTCGACAGATAAATACCAATGTCGAATTCCTCCCGGCGAGCAAAATTCTCTTTTGGGAAATCGGCAAGAATTACCCGGTCGGAATTAAAATTACGGAACCATTCGGCGTCAATGAATTTATCATTGTCAAAGCAATCGACAATGCCGTTCTTGTTTTCGTATTTCAGGCAATCCGCAAACTGCAGTATTTCATAACCGCAGAATTTACCGGAACGACGCAAGCGTTCCAGATAAGTTTTCACACCAAGCTTTTTAAAATGCTGTGAAGCCAGAATGTAATCCGGCATTTTTCCCCCGAGCTTTTTAGCGGCAATCAAAGCCGGCAGTTCGGTCATATAGCGCGGTTTTTCAATATGATTTTTCGCCAGATATTCAAGGCCAACCTTCCGGCAGAACAGATTGAACTCCTCGTTTAACGCGGCGTAGTCGGGGATGTCAATATAATGAACGCACTCGTGCGCCATGACCGGACGAATCGGGTTGAGCGCGCGCCGGACGCTTATTGTGCCATGTGGGAACTCTTTTTGTTCCGACAGCGGATAACGATACACGGACCCATTCATTTCCCAGCAGAAATCCTGGTCGAACATTTCCTGATGATGCTTAAACGGGAAAAAATAGGCGACATGCTGGGTGAAAATATCCGTGCTTGTCCGGTCAAACTCGCCCCAGCCGGCATTATCCATGACCAGTTTGTGCGGCGCCAGTTCCCGCCCGATCCGGTACATTGCATGAACCTCCGGCATACTGCCGGCATTGTGCATTTCGTTTCCGAGACAGAAAATGGCCAGCGAAGGGTGATTACGGAATCTGACAATGGTATCGCGCCATTTAGCCGCATTCACGGCAATTTTTGTCTTAAGACCTTTATCGTCAAATTCATAATTATACCCCGTTTCGATGTGCACAAAAAGCCCGAGTTCATCCGCTTGGTTGACAAATTCCTCATCCGGGATCGTACTGTGGAATCGCACCAGGTTGAATCCGTATTTCTTGGCCTGCAGAATGTTCTTCCGGTAAAATTCCCGTTTCGATGCCCCGGTAAGATTCGGATGGTCATGGGCGGCAATCCCGCGAATGTATCCCCGGAAATAAAAAACCGCCCCGTTGACGAGAACTCTATCTGAATTGGTGGTGATATCATTATAACCGAAACGGAGCTTTGCTTTTCCCGCCTTTAGAAAATAAAGGACCGGACGCTCCGGCGTCCACATGGACAGCCGGCTGGCATCAAGCACAATAACAACCGCACCGGCGGGAGTGGCGGACTGATTAATGACCGGAGCAACGACGATATTACCGTCCGAATCAAAAATCGCCAGATTTTCCGGCGGACGGGGAAGGTGAACCGTAACGGTTATTTGAGCAGTATTGCTTCTTATGAATATATCGCTCATTACAACTTTAAAATTCCGGGCTCCTTGTCGGCGCCAGCGGCCTCCCGCGCTACTCCAACGCGGGCCGTGCCCGCAACCCGGAATTACCGCCGCCTGGAGTTCGGCGGCCGCCGCAAACATTGATCCCAAATGGGCTTGAAAAGTGACCGCCGTCCTTGCTTGCTCCGTATCAACGGTCGTTCTGCAAAGCGGTGTTGATGGTAAAACCCTGGGGTTGGATCACCAGATCATTCGGGACCGCCGCGTAATTCGCGGCATCCGTGATGGAAACGACATAGACCAAAACCTCGGTGTGAGTGTATTGATCATATAACATCCTGCCCGGCACGACAAATTCACTGAGGCCCATAATGTTATTGCCGGTCTTGAGCCAGTCATAAGTATAACCCAGCTGTGTCCAGGCAAACGCGTTCCAAACACCGTTGGTCATGCCATAATTACGGCTTGTAATTGTATCTTGAAACCAGGCGCTGTAATTGGTGCTGACCTGATCGGCGTAGGAAGTGGCGGCGCGGAACGCCACTTCGGCTTCACGATCGGTGATTTCCGGGTCGCGCGAGGGCCGCAACAGGTATTGGGGATCCACGTAAAACTCTACCACGGTATCATTGTGGCCGGTGGCGGGCATCCCCAGCAATTGTTTCAAACGCAGGTAAATATTTGTGCCGGTATAATTCCGGCAGAAATTTTTCAGTTCCGGCACGAGGGTCACCCAGGATTCCGCATACCGCAACGACGTATACTGGCCGACATGATAATAATTGGTGGCATCCGCCGCCTTCATGTAGGACGCAACCAACACCTCACGGACAATGGTGTCAGGGTTGGTCCGCCAGATCAAATTGGTATTGTCCGCCGTGATGGATGTCAAATCCCTTTTGATTTTACTGGCCACTACATTTGAGGCGTTCACCATGGCATTAGAATACATGACTGCCAAAATCTCCATATCCGTGGTTTCGGGATCCGTGTGGGTACAGAAAACCCAATGCGCGGTGAGCGGGTGATATACGGCTATTTCGGTCATACCGTCACCGTCATAATCCGCCGGCACGGGATTATAACCCGGTCCGCCCAAGACCGTGGTTTCAACGGGATAATAGCCGCTGGCGGAAAGGATCACGAACCATTCCCCGGTGGCTTCGCGATACACGGCCGGATCGTTCTTGCCGTCACCGTCAAAATCACCCAGGAGCGGATCGAATCCCGGGCCACCCAAAAAGGCAATGTTGTTTGTATCGGCATAGTCTTGGCTGGAAAGCAATACATGCCATTGCCCGGAGTTGGCCTCATACAGCGCCGGATCAACCAAACCATCCCCATCATAATCCGCCGAAACGCAAACGGCGCCCGCACCGCCCCAAATCATTTCACTTTGCTCCAGCACCGAGCCGATGACCGTTGCTGAGCCGGTCAGCCAGCATCCCGCGAGCAACATCCCGGCTATTCGCGCCCGTTTGCACATGTTTCTTGTGTCCATACGGCACTCCTTGTTAATCGTATTTTTAATTGATTTACGGTCACATACGGGTAGAATACACCTTGGCTCTAAAAAAAACAATTGATTTCCAACTATTCTGCGGTTGCATCATTTTCCCATTGATTCATTCTGACGGGACGATAAGATAAAAATTTACGGGGCGAATTCAGAATGCAATCTTTAAACGAAAGGCAGGGCGTATGCACAAGTTTTCGGCAGGCTGGATGGTGATATTGGCGCTGGGCATCGGCATCTTTTCCCCAGGATGCAAGACCCTCCCGCTCTCCGGTAGCGGCAAGAATCCGACCCTATACGTCGGTATTACGCCGGATTGCCCCCCGATTATTTTCAAGAAGGACGATCAAATCCTCGGCCTGGAGGCGGACCTGGCACGTGAATTAGCCAAAACTTTTGACCGCCCGCTCCGTTTTGTGGAAGTTCCCTGGGAACAGCAGATCAATTCACTGCTGGCCGACAAGTTTGACATAATCATGTCGGGCATGACCGTTACACGCGAACGTGAGGTCCGTATCGCCTTCAGCGAGCCTTACCTTCAACAAGGTCAAATGGCCCTGGTGCGCCGCACGGATTTAGCCAGGTTCGGCACTTCGCCTCAGGTTTGCAGTGCCAACGCTAATTTTGCCGTCCAGCGCAAGACCACCGGGGATATTTTTGTCCAGCAGGTCTGCCGCAACGCGGCCAGCGTGGGCAATTTGGGGCCGGCCGACGCCGCCCAGGCAATCTGCTGTAAGATGATTGACATTTACATCCATGATGCGCCCATCATCGTGTGGATGGCATCTGAAAACGAAGCCGATTTGACCACAGTGCCCATCCAGTCGCCCACGCAATCAATTGCCTGGGGCATCAAGAAGACCGATACGGATCTGCAAGCCGCCTTGAATAAGGTTTTGGCGCAGTGGAAACAGGATGGCACGCTGGACCGTATCCGCCGGCGCTGGCTTCCCGATGACATCGGAAAATAAACCGCTCCAGCGCGCGCTACGATTTAGGTGTCAGGCGAAAGAACATGATCAGCGCCACAACCAGGATGACCGGCACTAAGATCAGCCATAGATTGCACATAATTTCGTCCCCTCATGTTGCCGAAATAAATCTTGAATTACCGCGCGGCAAGCGGACATTGCTCTGCATGTCAGCCATTTCGCCCTATTAGCATGCCTCTGTCAAGACCGGTTTTTTCTGCAGCTCTTCAGAATCATTAATTTGTCGCACCAACGGGCATACCAGCCACCTATAAATAAAGGGTATTTTGGGCGGGGAAGCAAGTGCCGATTATTTTTGAAGATTTTTCTTGTCATAAACGCTTTTTTTGTGCATATTAAT
>JBDRJR010000086.1:0-35590 GCA_043814705.1 Verrucomicrobiota bacterium
CAATTACCAAATTTACAGTTCCGGTTTTGCCCATACGCATTATGCTTGTTCGGACCAACAGTCCACGGTCTTCCGCCGTAGGCGGATCCGCCTCAGGCGGAAAAGTCCACAGTCCTCGGCGTCCCTGTGGGACGCCAGTGAATTTATATCACAATCACCACTCTATCCAAAAGGGCAATCGGATTCTTACAGGATATTGCTGGATGCCAGCGCAATAACAATCAGTTTTGCGGCGCTGGCAAAATCATCGTCTTTTTGGAAAAAACCGGAAACGCCCAGGGCCTCGGCGGCCTTCATGTCGCTGGGTGTGCCGAACGCCGTAATCATAATCACCGGTAGCGTTTTGTCATTTTCACGAATTTTTGCCAGGGTTTCGATGCCGTTCATGCCGGGCATCTTCATGTCTAAATAAACGATCGTGGGCCGCTCCCGCGCGATCTGGGTCAGGGCCTCAGCGCCATTATTTACGCCGATAACCTGGTAACCCTTGGCCTTCAGCCAGAATTCCATCGGGCGTCGAAATCCGTCTTCGTCATCCACCAGCAAAATTCGAATGTCCTTTGGTTCCATTGCGAACTTCCTTTCGTCATGTTGTTAGCGCGGCAGGGTAAAGGTAAACGTACTGCCTTTGCCGATTGCACTTGTGACCCGCATACAGCCGCCGTGCTTTTCCACAATCTGCTTGGCCAGCGGCAGACCCAATCCCGTACCGTTTGCGCCGGCCTGGTGATCGGCGCTGACTTGCTCAAATTTGTTGAAAATCCGCTGAATATCTTTGGCGGCAATTCCCGTGCCGGTGTCGGCCACCGCTACTTCAATGGGACCGGGGGCCGCGTTCAGGGTGATCCGGATTTCACCTTTGGGCGGGGTAAATTTCAGGGCGTTGCTGAGCAGGTTGTTCATTACCTGGGTGATCTTATCGGCGTCCACTTCCAAGTCCACCGGCGTGTTCGGCATGTTGAGGCGGGCGGTAATGCCCTTTTCACGGAACCAGCCGCCAAAGGCCGCGACTGCGTCGCGAGCCAATGCCTTCAGATCGGTCCTGGCCTTTTTCAGCTCCATTTTGCCGGCCTCGATTTTCGACAGATCCAGCAGGTCGTTGATCAACCGGGTCAGGCGCTCGACGTTGTCTTTTGCCAGCGCCAGGAATTCCTGCTGGTTGGCGTTGATCGCGCCGGCGGTCTGGTCCAGGATAAGGCCAAGATTTTTCTGGATGGCGGCCAGCGGCGTGCGGAGTTCGTGGGACACGTTGGCCACGAAATCGGATTTCAATTGCTCCACTTCCTTCATCTTGGTGATGTCCGAGAGCACCGACACCATGCCGATGGTTCGGCCATCCAGGTCTTCGACCACGGCGTTGGAGGAACGAAGCACGCGGCGCGTTTCCTCGTCTTTGCCGGCCACCTCAATTTCCTTGATGGATTCCGGGCTTCCGCCGGAAAGGACCAGTGAATGTTCTGCGCGCAGGGATTCTTTCAGCGCCTGGCCAACGATGGCTTGCCCCTGCTTGCTCAACAGCTTTTCAGCGGCGGGATTGGCCATGATAATGTTGCCGTCGTTGCCGACCACCACCACACCTTCGCCGACATTCCGCATAATTGAGTCCACCGTGCCCTTTTCAAACGCCAATCGCCGGTTCTCGACCTCGTAATGCCGTGTGGCTTCCTGGATCTTCTGTTTTAATTCGGCCTGAAACCGGTCGCGAATGGCGTAGAGCTCTTTCAATTCTTCGGGCGCCGGCAGGCGGCCGGAAGGTTCGGCGGACGTCGTCGCTTTGCCCGCCATCTCCGCATTAAAAACAGGGTCGCCGACGGGAATATTCCGGCTGGCCTTGTGCAAGACGGCGCGATAGTCATCGTCCATTGTCGGCTTTTTTATGTCTTTCTTGTTAATCCGGCCATATTGAACATTGCTGATGATAACGTGCTCCAAGGCGTGGTCAGTCAATGCCTTTTTTATACCGCCGGCTTCGTTCAGTTTTTCCGGTTTGGTCGCCAGGCATTCCAAAAACGCGCGCAGTTCCGGGAGGGTAAGCCCGTTCTGAAATGTGACCGAGCCGATGTTCAGAATTTCAAAAAGCCGTACCAGACTCTTGGTCTGTGCCGGGGCGTCGGCAACCAGTTGGCCGTTGACCATGAGCTTCGATTCAATAAACCCGAAAGAGAATTCCTTTTCTGAGGCAAGCGCATCCTGCATAAGGTCATGCGCATCGGCAATGCTTTCCTGCAGCAGTGAGTGGGCCGGCGGATAGAAACGGACATTTTGGAGCGCCAGAAAGAACTTGCTGATAATAGACGCTGGGTCGTTGACACGGCTGGCGGTGGTTGTCATGGCGAATTAGGTTAAGGCCGCCAAGGGCGGCGTTTCCGTAGAACTTTAAAATGCCTGCTTTTAATTAGCAGGCATTGGATCTCAAATATTTTTAACCATGCTACAATCCTGCTCAAACCGTTGTCAATAAAAAATATTGCAAATATACGATTGACAACAATATCAGGAATGACTAAATTAACGGGCATGTGTAACTTTTTAGCCAACGCGAGGGTTGTCGGACTTCTCCAGGCGCTCGTATTGCGCCTGGTTGCGGGCCGCGCCTTTACGGTGGCCAACGGACGCGGATAACGTCATTCCGCCCGTTGTCAGGTTGTTCAAAACCCACCGTAAAAAAACGGTGGGTTTTTTGTTGTCATTCGCTATAATGCGGGGTTATTACATGACGGGACGGCGGATTGCGCCATAAACAGTCCCCGCAATGACGGAAAACAGGAGAAATGAATATGCGCACAGGAGTGGAATGTTTGATGGATGGATTAAAAAAGGCCGGCGTGCAGACCATCTTCGGGTTGCCCGGCGGCTCCGTATTGGATATCTTTAACAATCTGTATGATGCCCCGTTTAACTTCGTTCTCACCCGCCATGAGCAGGGCGCCACGCATATGGCCGATGGCTATGCCCGGGCAACCGGCCGGGTGGGGTGTTGCCTAGTGACTTCCGGTCCCGGGGCCACCAATACCGTGACCGGCCTGGGCACGGCGTATATGGATTCAATTCCCATGGTGTGCATTTCCGGCCAGGTGCCGACCTCGATGATCGGCAATGATGCCTTCCAGGAGGCTGATACAACCGGCATTACGCGGCCGGTGACCAAGCACAATTATCTGGTGCGCCACGTGGATGATTTGCCGCGCATTATTGCCGAGGCTTTCTACATCGCCGGCACCGGTAAGCCGGGTCCCGTGCTGGTGGATATTCCCAAGGACGTCCAGCGTGCCCGCACTAATGCCCGCACGCCGGATAACGTGAGCATCCGCGGGTATAACCCCAATACGGCGGGACACCCCAAGCAAATTGCCCGGCTGGCGGAGGCGATCAACCAGGCTAAAAAACCGCTCCTGTATGTGGGCGGCGGCGCGATTGCCGCCAATGCCGCCGGGGAGGTCGCCCAACTTGCGCGCAAGGCCAAAATCCCGGTCACGACAACATTGTTGGGATTGGGCGCCTTTCCCGAAACAGATTCACTGTCCCTGCGCATGCTTGGCATGCATGGCAGTGTGACGGCTAATTACGCCACGCATCATTGTGACTTGCTCGTATCCATCGGTGCGCGTTTTGATGATCGGGTGACCGGTAAAATTTCGGAATTCGCGCCGCATGCCAAAATTGCGCATATTGATATTGATCCCACGGCCATTTCCAAGAGCGTGCCCGTGGATATCCCGGTGGTGGGCGATGTTAAGCAGGTGCTTAAGGTTCTTGTCCCGCTGATGGAAGGCAGGGAACGCACGGCATGGCTGACGCAGATTCAGGAATGGAAACAGAAGCACCCGTTTGCATACGACCAGAATGGGTCGAAACTGATGCCCCAGTATGTCATTGAGCAGATTTACGCCTTGACCAAAGGCAATGCCATCATTGTGACTGAAGTAGGTCAGCATCAGATGTGGTCGGCGCACTATTATAAATACACCCAACCCCGCACGTTTATCTCGTCGGGCGGGTTGGGCACCATGGGCTTTGGTCTGCCGGCGGCCATTGGCGCCCAGATCGGGCGGCCTGATAAGATGGTGGTGGATATTTCCGGCGACGGCAGTGCGCAGATGAATTTTCAGGAGCTTGTGGTTGCCGTGGAGCATCAGGTGCCGATCAAGGTGGTGATTCTTAACAACGGTTATCTTGGCATGGTGCGCCAATGGCAGGAAATGTTTTATAAAAAGCAATATTCGGCCACTTGCCTTGGGCAGAACGCGCGGGGTAAGAACGAGAAGATCAAGGATCGTCCGGACACGCCCTACCTGCCTGATTTCGTCAAGCTGGCCGAGGCGCACGGCGCCCTGGGCCTGCGGGCGAAAACCCGTGCCGCCGTGGTGCCGATGCTCGAAAAAATATTTGCGGCCGATGGCCCCGCCGTGTTGGAATGCATGGTGGAACCGGAAGCCAATGTGTTCCCGATGGTGCCCGCCGGCGCCTCACTCACGGAAATGATTCAAAGTATGGCGTAAGGAAGAAATGCGGAATGTAGAATGCAGAATGAAGCACCGGAGCCTTGATTGATGCGGTCGCGGCAGAACCAGGAACGAAGAACAAAGAACTAAGAACGAGGAACTGTTGAACATGAAACATATTATTTCGATGCTGGTTGAAAATCAGCCGGGCGTACTGGCCCGCGTAATCGGATTGATTTCGGGACGCGGATACAATATTGACAGTCTCAACGTGGCCCCGACCCAGGACATCACAACTTCACGGATTACGATGACTGTGCCGGGTGACGATCATGTTCTGGAACAGGTAACCAAGCAGCTTAATAAGCTGGTGGATGTCATCAAGGTTTTTGATCTGACCGCGGAAAAATATATTGACCGCGAGCTGGCCCTGGTGAAAGTATGCGCCTCGCCGAAAAACCGGTCGGCCTTGATCGAATTGGCCGCCCTGTTCCGCGCCGAGAATGTTGCGGTGCAGAATAAGGCCATGATCATCCAGCTGGTGGGTGCAACGGATGCCGTGGATAATTTTCTGGAACTGATCAAACCCCACGGCATAGTTGAGGTTTCCCGCACGGGCGTTATCGCCATGGGCAAGGCGGAAAGCTGAAGCCCCGATGAAGCAAACATTCAACATCGAACGTCCAACGCCGAACGTCGAATGAAAAACAAGCATAGGAAAGCGGGGGAAGACGGCTGACATCATCCGTCCGATAACGAACAGAACCCTGAACACCAAAGTCATGAAAACGACAAAACAAGATCGCGTGTTAATTTTCGACACAACCTTGCGGGATGGCGAGCAATGCCCCGGCGCAAGCCTGAATCAGCGCGAAAAAATCGAGATTGCCCAGCAACTGGCGCGCCTTAATGTGGACGTCATCGAGGCTGGTTTTCCCATGGCCTCGCCCGACGATTTTTGCTCCGTCAAGGCAATTGCCGCAACCATCAAGGGGCCGCGCATCGCCGGACTGGCGCGTTGCCTGAACAAGGATATCGAGCGCTGTGCGGAGGCCGTGATGCCGGCAGGCAAGCGCGCCAGGATTCACGTGTTCCTGGCGACTTCCAAAATCCACCGTGATTTCAAACTCCGCAAGGACAAGGCCGAAATCCTCAAGCAAGCCGCGGCGGCGGTGCGCTATGCCCGCACGTTTTGCGAGGATGTGGAATTCAGTCCGGAGGATGCGACCCGCACGGAGCGTGATTACCTGGCCGAGGTAGTGCGCGCCGTGATTGATGCCGGCGCCGCGACGGTTAATATTCCGGACACGGTGGGTTATACCGTGCCGGTGGAATTTGGCGCGTTGATCGGCTATCTGTTCGAACACGTTCCGAATATCGGGAAGACCGTCATCAATGTCCATTGCCACAATGATTTGGGCCTGGCAGTGGCCAATACGCTGGCCGCGCTGGCCGCCGGCGCCCGTGGCGTGGAATGCACGATCAACGGGATTGGCGAACGAGCCGGCAATTGCGCGATCGAGGAACTGGTGATGGCCCTGCGGACACGTCACGATATCCTGGGGCTGACCACGGATATCCGCACGCAGGAATTCTACCGCTCCAGCCGGCTGGTCAGCCGTCTGACCGGCATGGTTGTCCAGCGTAACAAGGCCATTGTGGGCGCCAATGCGTTTGCCCACGAGGCCGGCATCCACCAGGACGGGATTCTGAAGGAGCGCTCGACATATGAAATCATGCGCCCGCAGGATATCGGCATTGACGGTTCCGATCTGGTGCTGGGCAAGCATTCCGGGCGGCATGCATTTGCCGACCGATTGACCAGAATGGGTTTTACGCTTAAATCCGAAGAGCTGGATCATGCCTACCGCCGGTTTATTGATCTGGCGGACAAGAAAAAAATTGTGTATGACGACGATATCCTGGCCATTGCCCGCGATGAAATTGAAGGTGATTTTGCGGGGGTTGGCGCGTATCAACTGGATTATCTCCACGTTTCCACGGGCACCTCCACGATTCCAACGGCCACGGTGCGCCTGCGCAAAGGCAAGGATGTGATCCAGGATGCCGCTTGCGGCGACGGGCCGGTTGACGCCGCGCTTAAGACCATTGACCGAATTACGGGAACGCAGGGGAAACTGCTGGAATATGCCATTCAGGCCGTGACCATCGGCAAGGACGCGCAGGGTGAGGTCAGTATGCGCGTGGCCTTTGGCGACAACTTGGTCAACGGTAAGGCGGCCAGCACCGACATTGTTCAGGCGAGCGCCATTGCTTACTTGAACTGCGTCAACCGGGTCCTGTCGAGCCGCGCGCTGAAAGCGTAAAGAAGTATGGGCGTATGGGAGTAGTGGAGTGACGGAGTATGGAATTTGCAAAAAGCTTCCGGGACTTGGATGTTTATCGGCGAGCGCTCGAGTTAATGGTGGATATTAATGCTTTTTGCAACACGTTGCCGGCTAAAGAGCGATTTGTTCTTTCGGATCAAATGCGAAGAGCTTCCCGATCGGTATGTGCCAATATTGCGGAAGCTTGGCGGAAGCGGCGCTATAAAGCGGCGTTTATCTCGAAATTAAGCGATGCCGAAACGGAAGCCGGAGAGTTGCAATGCTGGCTGGATGTTGCATTGAAACTTGCTTATATGCCAAAGGAACAATACAAGCAATTCGATCAGTGTTTTGAATATCTGATCGCTCAAATTGTCACCATGATCAAGGATGCCGATAAATGGTGTCAATTTTGACGGTCTGTATCTGATGCCTTTACTCCCATACACCCATACTCCCATACACCCATACTCATGAACATCAGCCCATCCACAACGCCCTACGCCGTCCTTGGACACCCGATCCGCCATTCGCTTTCGCCCCGCATGCAGAATGCGGCGTTGGCGGCGTTGGCCATGGATGCCGTATACCTGGCGTTTGATGTGCCGCCCGAAAAGCTTATGCCGACCCTGACGGTTATGGCAGAAATGGGTTTTGCCGGTATTAACCTGACGGTGCCGCTCAAGGAGGTCGCGTTTCGCGGCTTGGCCGACCTCGATGAAGCCGCGCGGCGTTTGGGCTCGGTCAACACCATAAAAATCAATGCCGGCGGGCTGAAAGGCTTCAGCACCGACGGCGAAGGTTTTTTGCGGGCGGTACAGGAAGCATTTGATCTGTCAGTCAGGGGGCTTTCCATATTTTTGCTGGGTTGCGGCGGCGCCGGCCGCGCGGTAGCTTTCGCCTGTGCCGCCGCCGGCGCCGGGCACCTTATGCTGGCCGATGCGGATGGCAAGCGGCTGGCCGGATTAGAAGCGGACCTGCGCGCGCTTGCGCGCAAAACCGATATTTCTGCGATTGGCACGGATCCGCAGGCTTGGCGCCGCGCGTGCCGGGAAGCCGCGTTGGTGGTGCATGCCACACCGGTGGGAATGCATGCGGGCGAGCCGGCGGTCCTTCCGCCGGATGCATTTCACAGCGGCCAGCGGGTTTATGATTTGATTTACATGTTTCCGGAAACAGTTTTAATGCGCGCGGCGCGCGCGGCCGGCGCGCAAACATCCAATGGTCTCGGCATGCTCATGCACCAGGGCGCACTTTCATTTTGCATCTGGACCGGACGCGAGGCGCCTGTCGCCGTCATGCGCCGCACACTGGAAGAGGCCGTCTATGGAAGAAAGGCTGAAGGCTGAAGGCAAAATGCGGGATATGGAATGGAATAATGCCGCCAATAATCAGATTTCAGGCTGACCTCTGATTTCTGAACTCTGACCTCTGCTTATGAACATGTTGCCGCCATTCTGGATGGATATGTATTCCGCTGTTCTTGTTTTCGTCATCGGCGCCTGCATCGGCAGTTTTGCCAATGTCTGCATTTACCGCATTCCGCGCGGCGGCTCCGTCGTAACTCCGCGTTCGCGGTGCCCGCATTGCGAACAGACAATCGCCTGGTTCGACAATATACCGCTTTTCAGTTTCTTTATCCTTGGAATGAAATGCCGGCATTGCGGGGGGCGCATCGCGCCACGGTATTTCATGGTGGAATTTCTGACTGGCCTCGTTTTTCTGCTCATCTGGCTGAAATTCGGGTTTGACGCGCGCACCCCGATATATTGGCTGATGGCCGCCGGCCTGATTATCGGCACCTTCATTGATTTCGAATTCATGATCCTGCCTGATCGCCTGACGGTTGGGGGGATGATTGCGGGACCGATCCTGAGTCTGCTGGCGCCGTCCCTGCACTCGCAGACAACTGCTTATACCGGTTTCTGTGCATCGGTCAGCGGCCTGGCGGCCGGCGCTATTTTCCTATGGCTCGTGGCAACGCTTGGAACACTGGCATTTCGCAAAGAGGCCATGGGAATGGGTGACGTCAAGCTTCTGGGCGCCCTCGGCGCCTTCCTGGGTTGGAAGGCGGTGTTATTTATCGTCATGGGCGCCTCGCTGGCGGGGGCGGTCATTGGTGTGTCATTAGTCATGGTTCGGCGTAAAACCATGGCCAGTAAAATCCCCTTTGGCCCATATATTGCGTTGGCCGCCATTGTCTGGATTTTATGGGGCCAAGGCTGGTGGGCGGCTTACATGGCCTGGCTGGCTCAGGGACTCTGAGAGAAATTGGTTCGGGAGATAAGCAAGTATGGGAGTATGGGTGTTTGGGTGTATGGGCGTAATGAGATTACTCCTGCACTCCCGCACTCCGTTACACCCATACTCCCATACTTGATACTGGACACTCATATGCACTCTTCCTTCAACATCATTCTCGTCGGCTTCATGGGGACCGGCAAAACCACGGTGGGCCGCGTGCTGGCTGACCGGCTGAAACGGGTTTTCGTGGATATGGACGTAGAGCTGGAAGCCCGCGCCGGCAAGCCGATCCCCAAGATATTTGCGGAAGATGGTGAACCCGCGTTCCGCCGCATGGAGCGGGACTTGGTTGTTGAATTGTCACGCCAGCCTGTCCGCCATAGCCTTGGCGACGGTGGAAGAAACCTGGTCGTTGCGGCGGGCGGCGGCGTCGTGCTTAACCCTGACAATATCCGCGATTTCAGCGCCACGGGCCGCGTAATTTGTCTGAAGGCCGCGCCGGATGAGATTCTCCGCCGCGTGTCAGGTTCCAACCATCGCCCTTTGCTGGAACAAGGTGATAAAGGCGAGCGTATTCGGAAACTGCTCATGACGCGCCAGCCGTTCTACGATGCCATTCCGGCCCAAGTGGATACGACGGGGAAAAGCGTTGCGGGCATTGTTGCTGACGTGCTGGCGCAAATTTCCAATAAGCAAGAAAATGCAAAAGAAGATTCACCACAAAACACACGGAACACACGAAAATAATACGGACAGGATTTGCAAATCAATTTGTTTATGCCTAATTTCGTGTGTTTCGAGTGTTTCGTGGTGAAAAAATCTTTGTGTTTTGGAATTTATGCCGTTGTCGTCATTTATCCGTGAGGAAGCATCCCGTCTGGGTTTTGCCGCTGTCGGCTTTGCCGCAGTTGGACCGTGCCGGACATTTGATCGTTTCCAGAACTGGTTGAGCCGTGGTTATGCCGCCGACATGACTTACTTGTCTAAATACGCCTTTCGGCGCGCCGATCCGCGCCAGATCATGCCGGAGGCCCGTTCCATTGTTGTTGTGGCCGCCCGCTATCCTTCCGATTTGACACTATCCCCATTTTCGAATTATTGCCGTGGCTGTGATTATCACACCATCCTGCGCGAGAAACTGAAACAATTGGCACGGAGCCTTGAAGCTCAAAGTAGTGTCCCGCTCCGCGCGCGCATATGCGTGGATTCTTCCCCCGTATTGGAACGGGAATGGGCCGTGCGCGCCGGCTTGGGCTGGATTGGCAAGCAGGGTAGTCTGGTAAATCCGGAATGGGGGTGCACGTTGTTCCTGGGCGAGTTGCTGGTTAACCTGGAACTGGCGCCATCTTTACCCGTGCCTAACCGGTGCGGCAACTGCCGGCGGTGTGTCGAAGCTTGTCCCACCGGCGCCATTCAGCCTGATGGGCTCGTGGATGCGCGGCGTTGTATTGCTTACCTGACAATCGAACATCAGGGGGAGATTCCTGAAGAACTGCGGCCGCTCATGGGCGCCTCGCTTTTTGGCTGTGACCGGTGCACGGCCGTATGCCCGTTCAACCGGATAGGGGATGATGCCATTTTGTCGGATTTTTCATGCCTATGCAGATCCGCCTCTGGCGGAAATCCTGCCGACACACCCATGCCGACGGTCGAACAATGCCTGGCCTTGGACGAGGCCGGCTTCCAGCAAAGATTTATGGGCACCGCGATTTATCGCTCCGGCCTGGCGCGGCTTAAGCGCAATGCAACGGTTGCCCTGGCCAATCATAGAGGCTGTATGAAGACTGTTGGAAGTTAATTCGTTCTAAAAAAACCAAAATACAAGACGACCTCTGTCTGGAGATTTGGGTTAGCCGACAAACCGGCGTGTTGGTGATGCGCTGGGTTCTTCTGCCGTCCCTGCTTCGCCAAGGCTTCCCTCTTCGCTTTGAAGAACGTCGGTGGACAAGTCGCAGGGCAGGCTGTCCTCCGGCGTCCGTCGTCTTCAGTCTACAGCCCACAGCCTTCAGCCCTTCTTCAGCGCCGGCAGACTTGCGGCGGCAATGGCCTGGCCTACGCGTCGGCTGGCCTCATCCGGGACAGCCAGATGAACCCGGCCAGCCACTTCCGGAAACTCCTGCTGGAGTACCCGGTTAGCCGTGCTCAATACCACGTCTCCGCCCATTCCGGACGTGACACGTCCCAGCATCAGCAGGTGTGCCATGTCGTAAAAATCGGCATAGTGGGCCACGGTATAGCCGAAATATACGCCGATGGTTTCAAAGATTGCCCGCGCCCGCGGGTCCCCCTTGTCCATGAGCGCCTGCACGTCTTTCAGGCGTTCAGCCAGTGTTTTTTCCGCATGCAGTGAAATGCCGGCTTTGCCGGCCAGCCGGTTGACGGCCATTTGCGAGAAGTATTGCGAGCCACAGCCGGTGTCGCCCGACCATTCGTCCACCGGCGCGGTCGGATTATAATCCACCGGCGCAAACGCCAGTTCGTCTAACCAGCCCGGCAGGTTGCCGTCCTTATCCACGTAGCCGCCGGCCAGGCTGGAGCCCATGGCGATGCCCAGCACGCGGTTGACATCCAGCGACATGGAACCCGCCAGGGCCGTCACTTCGCCGTCGTTGATCACCTCAAATGGAATGTTGTCCCAAGCCCGGCGCAGTTCCTGGAATAAACCGCGAACGCGCTGTTCGAACAGGTGTTTCGGCACGCCCCGGAAGAGTGAGGCCACGCGCACGCTGTTGTTGACGTAAATCCCGGCGGAAGATCCGCCGATCGCGTCCACGCGCGGTAGATATGCGGCCGCCTTCTTCAGCGCCGCGTTGATTTCATTAAAATGATACTGGGGGTCGGCCTGTCCTCGCGGGTCCCAGATGACTTCCTCGCTGAATACCGATTTGCCGTCAATGACGGCCGCTACTTTGCGGTCGCTGGCGCCCAGGTCAAATCCAATGCGACAGCCTTCCAGGTGCCGGCCAAGTTGTTTGGCGGTGGAATTATCGGACGGCACGCCCTCGCTCGTGGTAATTTCAACAACAAAAGGCCGGTCATAGACGGTATGCATCAGGTCCACATCAAAGGCGCGCTCTCCGGTTGGGGAATAGATTTTCTGGATGTGTTGCCCGATGGCTTTAGGACCGCCAACGATCACGCGCCACCCGCCCCTCTGCCAGAGCAGGAACTTTACAATGCGTTCGATGTAGGGGAAATTGGAGGTAAACCGTTCATCCTTCTCGGAAAACACGACCGTCCGATAACTGGAAATTGCGCCGCTATCGGCTTCAACGGCGATCGCTAACGGCACGCCTTTGCCGGATCGGGCGACTTCCGCCTGAAATGTCCGGTGCGCCGCCACGGCCGGCCGAAAGTCGGGGTCCAGCGGCGGGATGATCCGGGGCGGTGCAAGATACCATGATGTATTGTCAGCCGGTTGCATATCCAATTTCCTCCTGGGTTATTTTTTTTCAATATGATGTTATCTGACCTTCCAAGCGTCTATGCCGTGTCCGCGCAAAATAGAAAATACCTATGTATGTCGTGACGGAAAAGTAAATTGCCGGTCACCTTTAAAATATATATGCGGCTTCTAATCCGATTATATGCTGGGTTATGTTATATTTTCCGTCATAACCATAGATGTTTGCTGAAGACTGTTCTTCGTTGGCAAACAAATATTCATAATTTAATTCGACCTTCCAATGCCGCCAGTATTTACCAATACCGATGTCAAGTTCATGGGCATTTGCATCTGGTTTACAGGGCATGATAGTGGTGTTTGGAATAGCTCCTTGAATATAGGCGTAACCGGCTCGCACCGCCCAGTCTTTCGGTAATTTATATTCTCCGCCAATCCGGATATCCCAGCTGTTATCGGTGTTTAAAACCGCGGTCGAATCGGGCCAGAGATCCGTCTTGGTGGTGATTGTTTTCATATACGACCATTCGTACCAGTCCCCGTCCAGCGCCAAGGTCAGCTTTTCAATCGGCATAATGGCGATTCCCATTCCTAGCGAGCTGGGATAATGGACATCCGTACTGGCATCACTGGTGATGGCGGCTCCGTCTTGTTCCATCTTCCGGTCACCATGCTGATTGACGGTCATCCGCGAGCGATAGGTGCCGCCAACTTTTATATATTCATTGATTTTCCATAAAAGCCCCGCAATGCCACCCAGTCCAAACCCATCGGATTTATCGTTGATCCTTAAGGTGGGGCCGGCAGGAATAGACTGATCTATGACACCGTAACTGCCGATCAAACCTATGCCGGCCGAAATTTGTTCGAACAATTGATAGGAAACCACCGGGCTAAAGTCCGTTCTGACCATTTTTGAGTTTTGCGAAAGGAACCCATTGGCTAAATCATCGCCGAAATTTGCTTCCCTGGCATAAGGCGAATATATGCCGAGACCGGCGTTGAACTTGTCTGTAAATGCATGCGTAAAAAAAAGAGATGGTCCAAAGGCCGCCTTGGTGCTTTCCTGGACGGCGCCATTTTGCATTTCATATTTTATCTTCGGAAGTATCAAACTCATGCCCACTTCAATATCAGTGCCGTTGATCTGGCTCATGCCGGCCGGATTGTAATAGATACAGGCGCCATCATCGGCCACGGCTGTAAACGCACCCCCCATACTTACAGGGCGAGAGCCTTGTCCCGAAGTAGATAATGCGCCGGCAAAAACATGTGTGCCGGATATCAAAGCGAAAATCACCACTACCACTGTAAATCTAATCGTCAACAACTTCTTCATCGGCTTTCCTCCTGATTCCTGGATGCGGTTTTTTCGGTTGCAATGTTTTTCGTGTGCCAAGGCAACCGGTTTTGAAACGCAATGGTTTTTTTGAAATGCCGGATTTGAAATCGCGACAAACTTGCAACACGCGTTCAAACATAAAACTTAAAATTAGCCGATAGCGCAAATAAAGTAAATTATTTTTTTAGTATTGATTTCACGGGCGTCCCATAGGGCGCCGAAGACTGTAGATTTTAGACTGTGGGCTGTAGGTTCAAACATGCAAAATACATATGCGCGAAACCGGAACTAAAGTTTTGACAATAAGCGTCCATATCGTTCGTTTTTCTGCAGTCTACGGTCTGCGCATCCGGTGGGATGCTAATGACTTAAAAACTAAAAATTTGACAGGATGGAAAAAGATTGTATGATGCTGTGATTTCTTCTTCGGGCGATTAGCTCAGTTGGCTAGAGCACTACCTTGACATGGTAGGGGTCGGAGGTTCGAGCCCTCTATCGCCCACCAGCAGTCATCCTCAAATCCCCATTTTACCACTTGATATGATTGGTGATTGGTTACAATCTTGGATCAGTTGAATCTGGGATGCGCATAAAAAAATTAAGGCGGGCTAACGGCCACAACCGAAAAGGTAGGGCCGCACAGCCTGTGCGGCCGCGGCGGGGCAGGCGATATCCCGCCGCTACCCAGAAATATACACGCCAAAACGTGTATCTTTACGGGAAAGCCAAGTTCTATTGTTTTCGCCGAATTTTACGCGGCGACGCGTAAATTAGATCCCGCGGCGTTGCTTTTTTGTCAATATATTCGAGGTATCTGTCATATAAATTTCGCGCTGAGATAAACATCGAATAGGGGCTCAAAAATTTTGACGCTTCAAATGCTATTATTTTTTCAACGTAGGGTTGGACCACTTCCAGTTTGAAGCGCATCTTCATCCATTCGATCGGCGGAAAGCGCATGTTCTGCTGGTCCCGGTCAAAGGCCTCAAGATTCGACCAGAACCCGACCTTGTGTTTCTTGCAAATTTTATGCGTTGCTTCGACAAATCCCGCCAGGCTTTTGAACGCGGTGTGGCCGTCCATAAAGGCGGCGTAATCTATTAACCCATCCATTTCGCCGAAAATATAATCAAAATGCTTGTAATGCAGTTCCGGCGTCAAACACAGATGACTTCTATCACCGCTATACCATTTCTCGCCGCCGTAGCGCGGGGAAACCAGAATCTTCTTTTTTGAATCGTAAGTCTTGATTTTTTGGATCAGCGGTTTCCAGATTTTCGGCATGTGCTGTTCCATCATGCCCTCATGTGTGATATACCAGCCATGGAACGATTTGTGATGTTGGTGCTTTTCCCATAGTTCCTCAATCAAACGCTTGTTGATTGCCACTTCCGCGTCCCAGTCGTTCCTTTGCCAATGGTACTCGGTATCGTATAATCCCAGATAAAGTTTTAAACCGGTGCGGTCCGCCTCGTTGAACATCAATTCAACCAGATCATCTTCCTCGTAGATCGTGGTGTTCATGACTTTTGATTTATACATCGCGCTGTCTACTTCGCCCACGCGGATGATCACGACGGTATCCATGCCCATGGCTTTCATAACATCGAATTGCTTGCGCCAATCGTTGGCGCCCCAGTTCTGGCTTTCGATTCCGCAAGCCACGGCGCTGATAAAAGATCCGGTGATGATTTTAAATTTATTTTGTCGAGCAGTCATTTAACAATCCTTTCGTTTGCTGTGATCTGTTCATACCTGGGCCACCAAAACCTTTTCAAGCACCGATTGGCAGTATGTGCAACAATGACAACGTTTATCGCATTGCGTGGTTTTTGCAAACCAATCAGCCGGAAATTTTTGGTTGTCAATTTGATATGGCGCCAACAAAGCGGCGTGGCCCGGCTCCAGCAGATTTAAAAGGTTCCCATGATATGAACGGCGCGCGTAGGCGCCAATAACCCCGCGCGGGTTGGAATGCATCCGTGTGGCCAGCTTGACGACCTTAAACCAGGGCGCGTAGTGATCAATGTCTTCAGGCCGGATCCACGTGTTTTGGAGAAGGGACGTCCAGTTCTGACGATCCTGAAAATAGCGCCAGCAGACACAAGGGTTCCAGTCATCAATGTTGCGATGTCCGGAAATCTCTTTTTCGTGTGCCACCAGGTTATCGTGAAAAATTTGGCCGGAACAAAAGCGCAGGCAACCACTGTTGGCCAACAGCGACAGTTTCTTGCCATGGGCGTCAGCCCAAACTTTCAGTTCCGCGATTCGGCCGAGGTCGCGGTTATAATCCCGTTGAATGCAGAAGTCATCGAAAATGTCGGAGAGATACTCTATGCCTTTAACCGTGCCGATGCCCATGTTCACGGACGATCTGACCTCAATTTTTTCGAAATGCTTTTTAATGACATGGGCAATCAGCGGTGATGCCGTTGTGACGGCATCCAAGCCGATGTTTTCAGAGAGATGTTCGACCACGGAAATCACAAAATGGACGAGATGTTGTGACATGCTGTCGCCGCCAAAGCAATTTGCGTTCATCAGCAACGTCAGGCGCAGTCCCATGTTTTTAATCTGGGCCAGCTCCTTCTCGATCTGGCCTTGCGCTTCCCAATCCCGGAAACCATCCTGCCAACCCGCCGGAGAACGCCCGCTGGGAGTATTAATCCATGCAAAATAAACTTCGCCAATATGTTCACGATAGTCTTTGACAATATCAGCAAAAGACTCGAAACCATCGCCGGCCATCTGGTAACCTACGGAAAATTTCATGGAAGCGCCTGCTGAACCCGGTTTAATTTTCTCCCTCCTGTTTTTTCCCCGCCTTGTCCCCCGGTTGATCAATCAGTTCCGAAGTCAGTTTCCAGGGCGTTTTTTTACGGAAAGGATTGATAAACTGGTTGCCGAGCCTTTTGCGCTGTTCAAGATGAATCATGCAGGCGCGTATACAGCCGGATGCCCCTTCGATGGCGCGCGCGTATTCGTCATACTGCCAGGTTCGCGGCTTGCCCTGCAGGTAGGCCTGTTCATCCTGCTTGGTTACCATGAAAGGATTGTGTTCCTTGCTGGCGCCCTGAAAGTAAAGCGTGCATTTGGGAATGTCGATTTCGCCCCACTCGACATCCCGTCCCGCAATGCGAACTTTGACGGTCTTGTCCTGACTGATGCACTGTCCCGTGCAGGCCCGGGCACAGGCCATACAGCGATCACATAGTTTGCCTTCAAACAAAGGGTCGGCTTGCAACGGGGCGTCCGTTAACACGGCCGCGAACCGCTGGCGCGGGCCAAACTCAGGGGTCAACAACATTTTACTGTAACCAATCTCGCCGAGGCCTGCGCAAAACGCGGCAATGCGCAGATGAAGCATTACATCCGGATTGGGTTTTTCCGGCGAAACGGGACGACTCCCGCCTGGCCCGGCGGCCAGGCGATGTTCATTGGGAATGGGCACAGCCTCGTAACCCTGGTCTTCAATCCATTTGCACAGGTTCCACATGGTCATTGGTGCATAAACCTGGTTAATGCCGCCATACCCCATGCCGAAGTAGGACGCATAGTAAGTGCCTTCTTCAATGCCGCGCAAACAACCCCGCAGAACGCGGAATCCCATGACAATCATGGCCTTGGCCTCCGGAAAAATAAAACGGGGGTCCATTTTTTTCGGGGCCCCCTCAAACCGGTCCATCGAGGCAATGCCGACCAGGTCGGCGCCCTGTTCCTTCGCATATTTTTTTACTTCACTGGCATTCATGGCATATTTCCTTTCTCAGGTTATTTTATGCGCCGGGCAAACCCGCAAACATTCCGGCACAACATCCAGCAGATGTTTCTGAACGCCCCATTTCACGTTTTCCACGGCGTCGGCCAGAGCTTCGGTCGTGCGTGTCTTGGGAACCGGAACATCAACATTCAATCCAAGATATTGTCCGCCTTCTTTCCCGCTCAGGCAATAGCGTTTTGCCCAATCGCAGGCAAATGAATCTATCCTGCCTATGGAAAACTCTTTCTTTTCCAGGTTCAATCCCATGGGCTTACCCGAGATGGCGCGGGTCGGACACGCTTTGGCGCATAACTGATTGCATTTCAGGCAGGCGTTTGGGCCTGAATACAACGGATCATCCGGAAGCGAACAATCCGTGATAATGGCGATAAACCGCTGGCGGACGCCATATTGCGGCGTGATCGGGTGCCCATGATAGCCAGGATAGCTCAGGCCGGCCAACATGGATGCAAAACAATTGGAGCGTAAATCAGGCAACAGTCCGCGGCAACTAATCATTTTGGAGGCCAGTCCGTCAAAGTCATTCGTGAATGTCGCCTGATAACCCGCGGTCCTGAGCATTTGACACGTCCGGAAAGCGATGTCGGACAGGAGATTGAGCGCGTCATATTGCACAAAGGCAAATGGTCCCACAGATTCCGATGGCGTGATTTTGGCCGTATCCAGGCTGGCATGCGGGAAATGAAGCCCTAACACAATTACCGATTTGGCGCCGGGGAACCAGTCCGACGGTTTTTTCATTTTAACGGCTTCTTTCCGGATTTCGGCATTAAAATCGCAGTAGGTGAAATTTGTATCGGCCACGATTTCGCGCGATTCCGGATATTTTATTTTTTTGTCCAAGTCCTTGAGGAATTGACGGCAACGCGCCTCCGTGAAAAAGCCGGCCAGGTCGGCGCCTTGATCCCTGCAAAATTTACGGATGGCTGTCGGCGTTGGTTTGTTCTTTACGGCCTTGATTTTTTCCACACCGGATGGCAGTTTGGCGCTGGTCAGAACAGTCGTGTACATCATGTCGCGGGTGGGCAGGCCGTATTTTCGCGCCACCAGATTGCTGGCAATTTTGGTATAGGTTATAGCCGAATAACCATTTAAGTCTAATAAACGGGCGGTGTCAAAACCAGCATAAAATAATTGACGCATGTTTATTGATTCTTCGTCGGTGCCGGCTGATTTTTTTATGCCCAGCAAAATCAGGGAGGAGACGTCCGGCAGGTGCAAGACGGGTTTCACATGGTCGGCCGGCTTGAAATCCTCTTTCTGGCCGATTGCCATGACGTCCAAAAAATACCGCTTAAAAACGGCCTTGATTTCCTGGCTAAGTTCGGCGGTTTTTTTCAACAGCGCTTTTTTGCGGCGCGGCGCCCGGCAGTATTCGCCGTCTTTGACGCGCTTTTGGGGGACCATGCAGAATTTAAGGCAACTGCCTTCCTCGCCGCCGCGCGGACCGTATTTCTCAAGATATTCCAAGGCAACATTTTCATCCACATGATCCGGAATCTTATGCTGAAGATTCAACTGGAAGTTTTCCGCCCAGGAACAGCGCCACTTATTGGTATCGGGGAACTTGAATATTTTGCCGCCGATTTCCAGCGTGTTGATGCCGCGGACTTCCTTGCGGAAACAATCGGTGGGGCAATGTTTAACGCACTCCATGCACCGATCGCAAAGCGCCGGGCCGTCATACATCGGTGAAGGCGTCAAGCATGCCGAGGTAATAATCGATACCACCCGAATCCGGGGGCCGAATTCGGGATGCAAGAAAAGCCCGCTCCAGCCGATTTCCCCTAACCCGGCCGCGACCGCGGCGTAACGATGAACAATATCAGGCGCAAAATCAACCTGGAGGTCTTTATAAGCTTTGTAGCGCCAGATATTGCTGGCGGCAATCGGCAGTGCCTGGAATCCTTTGCCCTCCAGAAATCGTCCCAGCCGAAATGAAATATCGTCCAGCTTGGCATTCTGGGTGCCCTGAGTGTGATAGGCGCCGACATCCTGCGCCGTGGGTTCGCCGCCTAATTCTACGGCGGCATCCAGGTGGTGAATACCGGCCACGACCACGGTCTGCGCTGAGGGCAAAAGCCCCTGGGGACTCATCCGCAAGGGCGCGCCTTTGAATCGTTCCAGGGGCGCAATGCCGACCACGTCGGCGCCGTATTCAAGCGCTTTGCGTTTCACTTCATTCGTCAGTTCCTGATTATTCGGCGTGCTCATTTTTATTTCCTCCTCCTCCTATGATGATTGTCTACTTCTTCGTCTGTTATTGTTCCATGTGGTTCGAATTCGGTTCGGAAAATACTGCGGCGATTTTAGCTCATCTGCGCCGTTGTCGCGTTCGCGCATACACGAGTATAGCGCTTCACGCTCCGCCGGCGCATCTGAGCCAAACTTGCCTTGTTTTTCCGAATCCGCCTCCCGCCGTCGCTAAAGCTATGGCGGGCAGGCCGGCGGAAACCGAATTCGCCCCACGGTTGCATCGGTCTTCGTCCGGCAACAGCCGGATGAAGACCGAAATCTGATCGCCTGGCATGTCGGACGCCTTCGAGGAGAGCCGAAGAGCTCCCCGCAGAAGGCGAACAAGCATAATGCGTATGGGCAAAACCGGAACTGTAAATTTGGTAATTGTCTAAAATATCACGCTTTTTCCGTTTGTTTTCCTACAGTCAACGGTCCACTGCCTTCAGCCCAAGCATCCCATGGGATGCTAATGTTTAATTTTCATTTCCATGCAAATGTTCGCTTATGGCGCAAGCGGTCGCGGACATTCCTTTCATGATAGCGGTTTTATGAGCGCCTTTAAACCGGAAAGCGGGCAGAAACAAACCCAGCGCGGCAATTACTTTATCTTTTTCGCGGATCGGATAGGCGATCGCCATGACATCGCTGGCGGTTTTAAGGTAAACCGATCCCTGTTTGCGGATTGTCTCCAATGCCGATTTCAGATTAGTCAGCGATTCTGCTTCCGGCCAGCGGGACCCAGGCAAACCTTCTTTGTCAATAAATGCATTCACCTCTTCTGTATTGAGATGCGCCAGAAGCAGGCGTCCGGTGGCGGACTGATAGACGACGTCTTTCTGAAACATATCCCGCCCAACCTGGACGTTCTGGTTGCCGTCAATCTGAAGAATAACAAATCGCTCCTGGCCGCGGAGAATGACGAGCAGGGCCGTTTCGTTTACCTGTCTGACAAGACTAGCCATCAGCGGTTCGGCGGCTGAAACCAGGTCGCCGCGATAGGCGCTGAAACGGGAAAGGTAATAAATCATCGGGCCAAGCAGATAACCGCCGCGCACGTTGGCTTGATCAACATATTGGCGCTGAACCATTGTTTTCAGGATATTAGCGCAAGTGCCCGCGTTCATCTTTAAATGACCCGCGATTTCGTTTAATTTCAGGCGTTGCCGGGGTGTTTGGGCCAGGTATTCCAGCATGTCAAAGGCTTTGTGCAGGACCTGGATCATGACGCAGTCTCCCCCTTTTTTTTTGAATTCAATAGGCACTCTATCCGAAACGCGATTGTTTGTCAATATAAAAATTTATTTTTATAATAACAAATTATCCCCATCCCCAACGATGGTGTCCAGCCGGGGAAACGTCCCGCGCGCAAGGCGTCCCGGGACGGCGGCGGGCAAAGGGTCGGTTGCGTCCTGTGGCTGACGGACATTATTTTTCACCGGCGCCGTTCAGAGCGTCGCGGTAATGGCCGTGAACTCGCCCGCCGGCACGGTTACAACCGTTTCGTTTGGCGGCGCGGGCAGTTGCCGGCCGGAGGCGAACTCCGTCAGCCCGGCCGCTTTTTCCGGAAACTTCAAGCGCGCCTCGCATGGATTGCCGGAATTGTTCCACAGCAACACCAGTAGCCTGTTATCCAACCGGAAAACCGCAAGGTTACCGGCTTTCAGGCCGCCGTCAATCGTCACCAGGGTATCGCAACGCTGGCCGGCGGTAAGAATGTCCTCGCAACCGGCAACCACTTTCGTGACCTTGGCGATTGATTGCAGCAGACCGGCATCCCAGCCGGCCTCATACCAGCAAAGCACCCCGCCGCCGCAGGCCAGCAACTGCTGTAGAATCTGCGCCGGCGTATGACCCTGCAGACGCTCGCCGGTGGTAAGTAAACCGCCGATCAGCGGCGCTTGGTCCAGGCCGGTTTTGGTCTCGGCAATCAGCGCCGGGCTAAGGCCATAGCCGCAATACCCCTTGTCCACCTGCGGACCCAGCTTGTGCCAGTCCACGCCGTAAAGTATGTGCGTGTTCTCGCTCTCGTAACCGCTATAGACCGTCATTTCCAAGCCTTGCTTATGGCAGATACCGCGCAAAATTCCACACAGCACGGCCAGTTCGCCGCAGGCGAAGTCAACCCACTGTTTCTCATACTTATCCTTGATCAGTTGCGGCGTCAACGGTTCGCTAATGTGATACTGGGCGGCGAAGGTCTGCATGCCGAAAGGGGAAAACAGCGGATAGTGCAAGTGCAGACCCTTGTCCTTGCGCGGTAATGGCCCAAACTCGTAGTCCCAAAACAGGCTGGTCATGCTGGGATTGGCCGCTTTAATCTCAGCTATGGCCTTTTCCAGGAAAGGCCAGGTTTCCGGATGCCGGGCCAGATAGGTCAGACAAGGCTTGTCGACCGGCTTGCCCTCGAACGATACCGCGCGGGCCTGGGGAAAATTCTTGAGCAGTTCACGGGTATTAGCATGACAACCATTGAACCAGTTGCGCGCTGGCCGGCCAAATGCTCCAATATCGAAAAAAAACGTCTGCCGCAGGCCGACTTCCCGCGCCAGCGAATTTGGAAGATAATCAAATATTTCCGTCACGCCGGCCGCCTTGATGGTTTCCAGCCACGCTCGGGTGATTTTATCGTCAATCAAGTTCCCACCCCGATGGCCATACAGGAACAAGGTGTGTTTTTTGGGTTGCTGTCCGGCCAAAGGCGGCAGAATTCTGCATAACCGCTGGCGGGAAAGCTCGCGGTAGTTGCCGTCAAACGCCTCGGCATGGTAATAAATCGGCAACACATCGCCGTCTTTGGCGTTATCGGCGGCCTTGATCGCCACCTTACAGCCTTCCAGGTTTAAGAGGCACTTTTGGAGCCAACGCTCTTCCTTTTCCACCAACACCACCGGGGTGCTACGGATAATTTCATAACAACTGTAGGCGCGTCCTTGGTGATTGCGCTCACCCGTCTTGTGCCAGGCGTAGGCCGGTGAAACCAGCGCCTTGGTCAAACGGAATTTGGCATACCCCGGCGGCACCGGGTTAAGATAACCGCTGACGCCGGCCAGTTCCAAGCCGTCGGGCAATTCCACGTAAAGGCGAAAGTCATCAAGTTCCTTGTCTTTCAAGTTCCAGCCCGTGGCGCCGTTGCCCGACCACGACATCAAATAAGTGCCGCCCCGCGATAACTGCCAGGTGTCTTCCGGGCAAATCGGCAGTAAAGCCGTGGCTTGATACAGGAAGGTTTTGCGAAACATTGCCGGGCCCTGTCCCGGGGTGCGCACCGCCAGGCAAACTGCGTTCAGTTCGGGTTTTTCCGGTTGCGCCGTTTGCCAGTTCTCGTCATTATACTCCGGTTGTTCCCATCCCGCCGGCGCTCCAACCATGGCCTTCCAGCTCGCGTCAGTCCCAATGACCTCGCCTTGATATGACGCCGTCGCCACCAGCGCCGTGCCGTTTGTTACCTTGATGGCCAGCACATTGGCGCCCGGCGCCACGGGACATGAGAATTTCACGGCCGGCCGGTTGGTGACCAGTTTGCCGTTCCAATATACTTCGCAATCAGTGGCGATTTCAAACCAAACAACATTATCCTGAGCCGCCACGGCGTAGGGCGCGCTTTGATAAAACAGGCCGTTAGCTCCGGTCAATGTGTATCGGCAAATCGTTTTTCCGGATGCGGCGCCGGCCGGCGGCGTCATGAAAAACTTGTTTAACCCCGCCTGCCCGGCGACCTTTCCCTTGGCGACTTGGCTCTTTTCGCCCTGCCGCAGTTCGCACTGCCAGACCAACTCTGTCGGCGCCGCCAGCCAGACCGCGCCAGGCAGTTGCTGTTTGGCGAATTCGGCCGAGCTGAACACTTGTTCCTGAACCGCCGCGCCAGGGGATTCAAAACCGATAACGCCCGACTGGCTGTCATCCATATGATTGCCGTCTTTCAAATAGGCCCAGGAGCTTTTCTCGTCCAACCGACATTCAAAGCGGACGCAGTTGAAATTCCACTTCCCGGCGGGCGCCGCGCCCATGGCTGAAAACGGCAAGGCGATCTCCACCTCCCAAAAACCGACCGCCTTGCGGGCCGCAACTTGCGCCTGCGCCTTCCAGCCATTATCCGCGGCACCGTTAACATCACCTATTTCATACACCGTGCTGAGGGCATTGACCGCAAAGTAATAAACCGTGCCGCCGCCGGCCGGCGCCAGACGAAACTCGACAAAGTCATCTTTCCAGAACGAGCTGTCATTGCGTTTGCGGCAGTTGGCTTGAAACATGGGGGTCATATTGCTGTCCGGATCAAGGGCGAACTCTTTCAGGCGCACGGCGATATAGAGATGACTTTGATCGTGCGCCAGCCACAGGCTGGTCGGCTCCTGGGCCGGCAGGCCATCGGCGGCGCGCAAAAAATTCCGGCACAAGGTTGCGGCTTGCCACTCTTTTTCTTCAATCTGTCCGTCAATTTTGGGCGTAGTATCCAGGCTGGGAACAGAAGCAAAAACCTTGTCCCCGATTTCCGCCGCCGAAGCGTTTGCCAGCCAAAGCGGCAGTAACAGTCCCGAAACCAGTAATTTACAGTGCATTAAACTTCCTCCTGATGTTTTTCAGCCCGAGTTTGGCGTATCCATTTCATTAGCCTGACTTAAACATTTCAAAAGACAGCCAGGGTGTCAAGTCGCAAAGCTGAAGGAACAGTAATTTGCGTTATGGCCGCGCCCGGCCTCAGCGTTCTGGTGGTCGGTCAAATGGAGATGTCCCTCGACAAGCTCGGGATGACAACGGAGTAAACGGCTGTTGGGAAAAAATAAAATAAAATACGCAAATCTGTCTCACGCAAAGGCGCAAAGGCGCGAAGGAAAGCTTCCCGATCGGAAAACTGCCCGGCTTGGTGATCTTTGGTTCGTGTGAACATATGACCTTAATTTTGCATCGCATTAGTTTGCCGCAGATGCGAGGCGCAAAGGGTGCCGCTGTATAAGCATACTGGCAAGGCCTTCTCATGGGAGGCATTGCTACGACTGTGATTTACGACTTGACGTTTGGTTATGGATGCATTTATGTAAGACGTGCGCCATCAAAACAACAGTTTCCAATGATCAACCCGAATCATGCCGATGAGCTCGTTCGCTCGCGCCAGCCGTTGCGGATTATAAAAGCCGCGATCTGCAGGCAGACTCCGGTCGTATTTATCCCCGGGCATGATCATCCATTTTACCAGTTGGAAGTGATTGCCGCGGGCCGCACACAGATGGAATATGACGGCCGTCGAAAAATAGTGGCGCCGGGCATGGCGTCATTTTTCGGCCCATTTCAGCGGCATGGTGAAACTGGCCGCCGTTCGTCCCGCTATATCAGCAACTTGCATATCAAATTTGAGGCGGATTTTGTCTGGACGCCGTTCCTGCGATTGGCGCCGGTCCAGCGGTTTTATCATCAAGACCGGCTCAGGACGGTGATCGCGACCTGGCGCCGGAATACACCGTTCGATCTACTCCGGGCACAAGCCCTGTTAAGCCTGCTGATTATCGAGATCGCGGGCGACAAGCGCTATCAGCAAATAACCGCCGGCCCGGCTGTCGGTTTCCAATGGCTTTCCGCGGGACTGCAATATATTCAGGGCCATTTGGAAGCGGGCGTGACCGTGGCGGCGGCGGCGCGGCAGGTCAACATGAGCCCGGATTATTTCAGCCGATTATTTCACAACAAAATGGGCCTGCCGCCGGTATTGTATATTCGCCAAGCCCGGATTGAGCGCGCCAAGATTTTGCTCGGCAAAGGCGCCGCCTGCAAAGAAGTGGCCTTTGCGCTGGCCTTCCCTTCGGTGGCTTACTTTAGCCGTGTCTTCAAACAGACATGCGGTATTGCACCCTCCCGCTGGATGGAAACCATCCAGAGCGCGCGCTGAGCGCCAATCGCCCAGCTTAAAGCATATGAATTTTTCGCCATGGGCGGATGCTACGAAGTAAGCCTTCCGGCCTTCGCAGTCAGGAGCTTTGCTCCGGCGGAGTAGGCTCGCTACGACCTTCCTTTGCCCACCGAAGTCCGGCTGTTGCCGGACAAAGTTCGGACAGGAACGCCGCCCGGAGGTCGGCGTCCACCTTGGGCAATAATCTCTTAAGGTGGCGGCCGGCGTCCCTGCCGGCCGAGTTGCCGCCTTTGGCGGCCTAATTTAATGCTAAGGAATTTCAAAGTTAGTCCAGCGCTATCCGAGGTTGTAGCCGGGGGCGTTGACCCCGGATCCGCGATCCGCGATCGCGGCTACAGTTAAAAGTTGCCCGGCCACTGCCGGGCCTAATTCAATGCATGGGAATTTAAAGCAAGATGAAGCCATGTCTCACCTGCCCGCAATGCTACGCCCAGCGTTGCAGGCGGGCGGGCGCCAAGCCGCCAAGGAATATAAGATTACCGATGATTTTCTGAAACTATTGCAACCTTTGCGACTTGGCGTCTTTGCGTGAAAATAATCCATCTTAAGTCGCCGCCTTTGGCGGCCTGATTTGATCTTTCCGGCGGGCCTGTCAAAATTGGACAACAATGTTCCGTTTTTCGACAACGCTTTCGCGTTGATTCCAGGGCCGGTTGTTGGCAGGATAAGCGTTGAAAAGAAAATTGTCCGCAACAAGGAGGGAATCCAACCATGCAAAAGCAACCACAACTGGCAAAATTTGGTGCCGCCGCATATACCGATTTGAAAGGCAAACTGCCGAGCACTTTTCCCCGTATTATGGGGCCGAATTGCGCAAAATATCTGCAGGAAGTAACGGCCAGCGGGTTGACCAGCGACATGGTCACGCGCTTTGAAACGACGTTTGCCAAGGCGCATGGCGTGAAACATTGCATTGCCACGCCCGGCTGTACGCCGGCCCTGGCCGTCTTGGCGGCGGCTTTCGGGTTTCAGCCCGGCGATGAAATCATTGTCAGTCCCGTTACCGACTATGGCACGCTGACGGGGCTGTTGATTGAAAATTACATCCCGGTTTTTGCCGATACCGCCCCCGGCACCGTCAACGTCAGCGCCGAAACCATTGCGCCCTGCATCACGGACCGCACGCGCGCAATTCTCCTGGTGCATAAGACCGGCCTGATTTGCGACATGGATCCGATCCTGGCGCTGGCTGAAAAACACCACCTGCTCGTGTATGAGGATGCATGCCAGGCCGTGCTGGGAAAATACAAGGGGCGCCTGGCCGGAACCCTGAGTTTGGCGGCGGGATATTCGTTTGACAGTGAAAAGACCATGGGGTCCGACATGGGTGGCTGTGTTATTACCAACGATGACGCGCTGGCGGAGAAATGCCGGTTTATGGGACAGAGTCGTGGCGCCATCCAGAAACCCGGTTTTGGCCGGGTCCATACCGCGCGCGGCTATGCCTATCGCATGCCGCAATGCACGGCGGCCGTGACCCTGGCACAGTTCGAAATCGCCCCGGAAGTGGTGGCGAAGCGCGATCGCATGGCGCGCCTGCTCACTGCCCTGATCGGCCGCATCCCCGGAATTATTCCCCTGCCGATTCCGGATTATGTGACCGTATATTCCGCCTGGATGTTCGGGTTCAGCATTGATCCACAAGTGTTTAAGTGCGATGCCGCAACATTCGCCGCCCAGTTGGCGGAGGAAGGTATTCCGGGCGCCGGACTTGCCCAATATTACATTATGCCGGAAGCCGTGACATACCTTCAGGAAAAAGCGGCGCAAAAAATATATCCGTATTCCAGGCCGCCCGCCTCGCGCGACTATCTTTATGGGCCGGAAACGTGCCCGGCGGCGCATGCGTTCATGGCCAACTTCATCCGTTGGTGCACGTTCTGCGAAAAATATGAGGAAAAACATTGTGAAATGGCGGCGGAAATGATTCGCCGTGTTGCGGAAAGGAATCGGAAATGAAACGTGTGGTCATTATCGGCGGCGAGACGCATCTTGGTGAAATCACCCGGTTGGCGGGCCATGCGCTTGATATTGTCGGAACCTGCATCAATGCAACCATGCGCGATAAAATACTGCCGGACAACAGCGCCCCCAACTTCAATTCAATGTCAGCTATGTTTGAAGCGGTGCAACCGGAAATTGCGGCGATTGCCAATGAAAACGATCTGAAATTCACGGCCATTATGGAAAGTTTGAAGGTCGGTTGTGACGTGATTGTTGATAAACCGCTCTGTCTGACCTTGGATGAGCAGGGACAGTTGGAGAATTACCTTGCGGCGCATTCGGAACGGCGGCTTCTTAATCTGCTGACCTTGCGCGGCAATCCGCCCTGGATGGCCTTGCGCGAACAGGCGGCCGCCGGCGCGGTCGGCCATCCGGCCTTTATCCATATCCGCATGGCGGTCCAGTTGAAGCGTGTCCAGCGCCCCCCCTGGTTCCTGGATGTGCGCCGTTCCGGCGGGATGTTCCTGGATTTATTGATCCACGGTCTGGATCAGGTGGAGTGGCTCACCAGCGCCCGGATTACGGCGTTGACGGCTAACATGGGAAATTTGAGCGACCCGGCCGATCCTCATCTCCGGGATCACGCGGCCGTCTATTGTGAACTGAATAACGGTGCCAGCGCGATTGTGGAAGGCCAGCGTCTGTTGCCGGAGACCAAGGGCAGCGACTATCGCGCCCTGGTTGCGGGCGCCGGCGGCTATGCCGATCTGGATATGGCCGGCGCCGCGCTCCGTATCACGAATACGGCGGGCGCAGACCAGGTCGTGGCGCCATTCCCGGATCCGGTTTCGGTGGTGAAGGATTGGTTGAACGGGGGCGAACGGGTGCCGCAATCCGCCTCATTGCGGGCCAACCGCCTGGCACTGCTGGCCACCCAGTCTGCCATGGAACATCGGAGGATCATTGGTCATGAATAAAAAAAACGTGCAATCGGAATGTTCCGGGTTGCCCAATGGCATCCGACCTTATGACTGGGCTTTAAAGCAACTGCGCATTACCCGTGCGCATCAGGTGACGCAAGGCGCCAAGGCTGTCGTGGCGGCCGTAATAGACATTGGCTACCGTCATCATCCGGATTTGGATGGCCATTTGTGGGTTAATCCCACACCCAAGCGCGGAGATGTGCATGGCTGGGATTTTGCCGATAACGATGCCTCGCTGGAATACCGTGGTCCAAATGCCGAAAGCAGTGATTGTTTTCGAGGTCATCATGTTTTTATCGCCGGCGAAGTGGCCGCCGTGGCGCCCAAATGCCCGATTATGATTCTGCGGGTGGGTTACGCCAAGGGCCAGGCCAAAAGCTGGGTTCGCGCCGTCCGCTATGCCGTTGATCATGGCGCCCGCGTCATTGTGGAGCCGCATGGTTATATCCAGGGTCAAGCCGAATACGGCCAAGCGTTGTTTTATCAAGGAACCGATTTCGGATTTCCTTACGACAATCCTGGAATTTTGGAAGCCGCCGATTATGCCTATCGCCACAATGTTTTGATTTTCAAGGGAACTTGCGATAACCGCGGCCGCCGGGTGGCGGCCGCGAAATGCGCCCGGCCGCCGGTTTTTGCCGCCGGGTCAACCAATCGGCACGCGCGGCCTGCCAATATCTGCGCCAGCGCCGATTATGTGGCGGCCGGTTCGCCGGGCGGCGAGCGGGGAACAAAAAACCCGCGTGACCGGATTTGGGGTTGTGGCGGTGACCGGAATTATTATCCTTCTGAAGGCGGGTGCATGGCCAGCGGGTTCGCCGGCGGCGTGGCCGCGCTGGTCCTGTCCCGCTTCCCTCATTTGACGGCCGATGAACTGCGCCAGGTATTGTGTAATACGGCTCGCGGCCAGGGCTGGAATCCATGGCTGGGCCATGGTATTTTGGATGCCGCTCGTGCCGTCGGCTTGAAACGGGAAGAGCTGGATGCCCGGCTGGTGGTGCAACACACCGCGCGTGTGGCGAAATCGGGCGGCAAGCCATGTGTGCACGTAACCATTGCCAATCGGGGCGCCCTGGATCTGGGTCGGGTCTTGGTAACGCTTTATACCGGCCATTCCGGCCAACGCCCCAAGCGCTCGGCGCGGCGCGATAATCCATGGAAAATGGGGACGCTTCAAATCGGGCATGCCATCGTGGAACGGGTTTGCGGATTCGAGTCGGCGGTCGTCCCCGTGGAAATTATCAATTATAACCGGACGCCGCCCCGCGAAATCTGGGCGGAAGCTTGCGCGCTGGAGGTCGGCCGGAGTCATCAAGCGGATTGTTGCCGGCTGGTCCCGGTTAGTGGAAGTTGGGTAATGTTGCCGAAGGGCGCAGTGTCGGGAATCTGATTATATGCGGTTCTCACGAACCGCAAAGTTGCCGATGACCTAACTTGATGCATAGGAATTTCTAATGTAACACATATTCTGGATTCCCGTTTTCACGGGAATGACAGAATGAGTGCGCGTGTTTGTCATTCCCGACTTGATCGGGAATCCATGATTTTCTTTGTCGCCGCCTTTGGTGACCTAATTCAAGGAGAAAACCATGCTGACCGTCTGCCGATTTCTCGATAATGCGCCCTGTGCCTATTCGATGACCTATGATGAAGGCTTTGTGGATATCCTGGTCAATGCCTTGCCGATTCATAAAAAATACGGCATTCCCGGCCATGCGGACGTGGTGGCAGGTCAATTGGGTCAGCGGCGCAACTGTTATCGCAGTTCCATGAACGGGCTGTTTCACATGGGGGTGGAACATTTGCGTTATCTGATTACGGAAGGCTGGAGCGTAGGCAACCATTCATGGTCGCATTTTTTATATCCGACTCAGCCGGGCCTGGATCTATACCGGGAGGTGGTTTATTCCAAATACTATCTTGAGGATAAGATCGGGGTTCCCATAACTTTCTTTGCCATCCCCAATGACCAGTGTAACTACGAACCCGCCTTGCCCTTTATCCGGCAGGCCGGCTATCTGGGGTGCCAGCAGGTTTACGGCGGCGTGAATCGCGACGACGTGGATTTGCTGAAAATCCTCAACTTCATGGTGGCCGAAGGTCCCATCCGTGCCGCAACCTTCCATTGGCCGCTCTCCCTGACCACGGAAAACCTCGCGTTTGAGGAGCTTAAGGACGGATGGCTCTGCGAAACCACGCACCTTGTCATGCCCAACGTCATCCAGCCGCACAAAAACATCACGCCCGAGGGACTGGAACGGCGCTTTGTGAAGCTGCTGGAGATTACGGATAAGCGCCTATGGGCGGCTACGCCGGAAGATGTGATTGATTATATCATGTTGCGCCGTCGCACCGTGATTCAGCCGGTCAGCCCAAACGAATATGATGTGAACGTGGATTTCCCGGTTGGCATCCAAAAGCGGCAATTGAGCTTTGCGCTGGATGATCGTGAGCAAGCCGTGAAGCAGATCATGGTTGGCGATGTCCTGGTGGATTTTCGGCGGGAGAAAGAACAGGTTATCTTCACCTTGCGCGATATTGCGCCCGGAAATTTGACGCCAATGAAACTGCGTGTCAAAGTTATATAACTACCCTCAAGGCATGCAAAGGCCTGATGCAAATAAAGCTTTTGTTTAATTCTATCCAAAAATATTTTCAAGATTTAGATGATCAAAGCACCGGAAATGCCCGCTGTTGTAACGGCAAACGTAGTCGCCATAAAACAACCACCAGGAGGAAAAAAAGACATGTATCCATTCACAACAAGATTGACGCTGATCATATCCTGCGCGGCAGTTGCGGTCTCGGTTAATTTTTCCACGGCGGCGCCATTGCCCGGTTTGATCACCGCCGGCTTTGCGCCGGCCGCGCCGGTCATTGACGGCAAGCTGGATGACCCCTGCTGGCAGAACACCATCGAAATTGCGCCTTTTATCCATGCCGATACATCCGACAAAAAGGCGCTGGAACAGACCAAGGCCTATATCTGTTACGACCAGAAAAATTTATATATCGCCTTGCATTGCGCCCAAGGTTGCCTTGACCCCGGCCAGAATCAACTGCAGGCCTTTAAAAAGGATATTCGGGCCAATGACGACGACAAACTCTTTGCCGACGATTGGGTGCTTGTCCTGCTTCAGCCGGCCACGGCCCAAAACAGTTTTTATGACCTGTTCATCAATGCCAACGGCGCGGTCAATGACGGTTTGTGCGCCGGAGCGGACGCGTGGTCAAACAGAGATAAAACCTGGAACAGCAAAGCAACGGCCAAATCGGAAATTGGCGACGGTTTTTGGACGGTGGAATGCGCCATCCCGCTTGAGAGCGTGAAAGTCAATCCGGCCCAGGACCGCATCCTCGGGATTCAAATCGGAAGGATTAATTGTTTTAGCAAGGAGCGCAGTTTATGGCAGCCGATGGAAAACGCTTTTCATACTCCGGAAGGCTTTGGGCGGATCGCATTTGCGGAACAGGTTCCGCAGGTCAGGAATCTGGACTATGGCGGTTTTGTTCGCGGATCGAATACGCTCAATTGTTCCGTTTTGCCGCCGGGCACCAATTTTCACGTGCGCCTGGAAAGTCTGGTTGAATTTACCGGATCAATCCCGGCCAGGACCTCAAAGGATTTTGCGCCGGCGGGCGCGACGACCCTGGCCTCAAGTTACATGCTGGAGCGGGACGGAGAATTCACGGCCCAGTTTGGGATATTAAACCCGCTGGACCTAAAGACATATTACCGGACCCCGGCCTATCGTTCGGATGTCAAATCATCCGGCCTGACCGCTGACCTTTCCGGGAAATCCGCCTGTGAAATATATCTGAACGGCCAGAAAATAGACAAACAGGGTTTTCTGTTAAAAGGCGAGAATATCGTGGGGATTAAGACGGAAGGGGCGCTCAAGGGCGGACTTACGGTCGGGACGCATGTCATTCCGCTGGACAACACCTGGAAATATTCGGAAACGGCCGAAAGCAATTGGAATGACAAGGCCTTCAATGACCATGCCTGGACGTTTGCCCAAGGCGCTGGCGGCGAATTCAAGGCCAAGGGATATTACCGGAAATCGGTTGTTTTAAATGCGAGCAAATTCTGGCCGAACTGGCAGAAGGGCGGCATATCGATAGCCCAGGACAGCATCCAGCAGCTTTTCCTGGTTCCCGAGGGACTGGCGGGCAGGACTTTGAATGATTACAATTTTTATCTTGAGGTTCCGGAAGAGTTTAAAGTTGTCGGGGCCAGCGGTCACTATAAGAAGGCGGATTATTCCGTGAAAGGGAGCGAAAAGGTCGCGCGCAACGGCAAAAACTACGTCAAATACCAGATTGGCGTAAATACCAACCTGCCGTTTAATAACAAGCTCGGCGGGTGGCAGTTTGTCTCCATTCCGGTCCAGCTCGAAAAATTCAAGGGCCAAAGCGGCAAAACCGAATTTTATTATTACCTGGGCGCGGAAAACGGCAATATTGCCGAAGTGCCCCGGAAACTGGCGGTCAATATTTTGCCGCCCATAAAAGGAGGCCAGCCGCAAAAGTATATTTTCCAGTTGTGGTGTGACAACCTGGTCGTAATGGATAATCCGGATTTAAATAAAAAATTATTGGAGTTTTTTTCGTTAACCGGATTTAACGAAGTCGTCAATGTGAAACTGCATCCGGGAATCAAACTCCGCAACGTGGGCCTTATTACTTTTGCCCCCTGGGCTATTGATTGCCGACCTTATTTGAAGGAACATCCCGACCAGGCGCGGGTTGACGGGGAAGGCAAAAAAAATGACTTGTCAAATTTCAGAGACAATCATATCTGTCCTTCCCTGCTCCTTGAAGATTCTCCAGCCTGGGTTTATGTGGACAAAAGTCTCCAAGACTGGATTAAAAAAAATGATTGCAAACATGTGAATTGGGATTTTGAAGGCTCGGTCTGGGCAAGTTATATAAGCTGTTTCTGTCCGCGGTGCATTGCCCAATTCAGGGATTATGCCAAAATAGCGCCGGCCACGGACTTGAACTTCAAAACCATAAAGAATGATTACCGGCATGAATGGATAAAGTTCATGAACATGCGCTTTGCCATGCTGGCCGTTAAATTCAACCAGTCGGTCAAAAAGGTTTCACCGGAAATGATTTTTTCGGTTTATAGCGGGTATCAAATGGAATCCACCAAAGAGGGTTATGGTGTTGACTGGTCAATGCTGGCCGGCAAAATTGATTACGCTATGTGCGGCTATGGGCGTTCCGAGAAAGAAGTCAATGATACCCTTGCCGCCATCGGCCAAACCCCGCTGGTTGTCGGTGAGTTGGTGTATCCCTACATGGGCATGCACAAGGACAGCAATGAGGAGCGCTTGCAAATATATCCACTTTATGCAAGCAAAGCCCTTCTTTTAAGGCGGGTTACGGATGGAACGGGAGGTGTGTTGTTTTTCTCGCTGACACAGCTTGACGGGCGGACGTTTTACGCCCTGGCGGAAGTATCCCGGCTGGTAAAGGATTATGAGCCACTGTTCCTGGCCCGCAAGAAGGATTCTGCCCTGGTCAAGGTTTCCGGGATTGAGCCGGATAACGTGGTGGTTTTTACGGACGGCCAGACAAGATTGATTATGGTTATCAACCAGGAAAATGTCGTCCGGAAGGCGGTCATTACCAGTCAGAACTTCGGGGAAAACATGCGCGTTTTTGACTATTACGCCGGCAAAGACCTGGGCCACGCGGAAAAAATAACCGCCGATATTCAGCCGAATGATATCGCTGTATTTGTGGTCAAATAAGCCGGATAGTAAACTAAATCTCTCAAAACAAGGAGCGTATGACACCAAGGAAACGGGTAATCACCGCCCTCGAACGGAAAATCCCTGATCGAGTCCCCTGGATCGAAGGCATTGTGGGCAACGGCATTGCCTCCGCGGTCTGTAAAGAACCGATCAATGTGGATTGGTCGGTCGCGCCGGATGGATTTTCCAAAATGCCGGGCAACGTCCTGGCCGAAGAGCAAAAGAAAGTCAACCGCTTGCTCGGCAAGGATAATATCAATTTCTGCGCGTTTGCGCCCATTTTCGCGCACAAAATGGCCCCGGCCGATGACGGCAGTCCGGTATTGGTGGGCGATGGCATGATTCGTACACGCCGCGATTTTGAGACCCTGTTCAAATTGCCGTCGGCCGAGACGGCGGATTTTGTCCGGAACGCAAAAACTTTTATTGCCCATAAGGATGAATACTGCGCGATGGCCTGTGTGCGCTTAGGCATTGGCGCCACCCTGCTAAGCATGGGCCTCGAAGCATTCTCTTATGCCATGGCCGACGATCCGCAACTGATCGTTGATGTGCATGATGCCTATGCGGATTGGACCGCCAAAATTGTGCCGATCCTGGAGGACATTGGTTTTGATGCCATCTGGGCCTTTGACGATGTGGCCTTCAATTCCGGGCCGGTATTCAATCCAAACTTTTACCGCCGGCATATTCTGCCCAAAGAACGCGCAATTGTGCAAAAATTTTCCAAACCGTTAATTACGCACAGCGACGGCAACATGACGCCGCTCTTGGATGCCTGGCTCGAACTCGGCCAGCAGGCCATTCATCCGCTTCAGCCGGACGTCATGGATATTCATGCCGTCAAAGCCCGCTATGGTGGCCGGGTTTGCCTGGTCGGCAATATCAGCATGGCCGATCTGGTAGATAAACAACCGGCGGATATCATGGCCCAAGCACGGGAACGGATTGAGACTATTGGACAGGGCGGCGGCTATATCCTGTCGTCATCCAACAGCCTGACCGACGATATGAAGCCGGAAAACATCCTGGCCATGCGCGCGGCGCTCCGCCAATATGGACAATATAATGGTTGCATTAGCATCCCATAGGATGCTTTGGCTGAGGGCTGTGGGCTATTGACTGTGGGAAAACCCCAATAAAACCGAGGGCTATGAAGGACCATTATCAAAACCGCAGTTCCGGTTTTTCCCATCTGTGTTTATTCTGTTCCGAC
>JBDRJR010000087.1:0-19254 GCA_043814705.1 Verrucomicrobiota bacterium
ATCATCGTTGAACTGATCGCGATCCGTGTCAGGCGCAAATGGATCGGTCAATTGGGCGGATTCCCGCAGGTTGCCGAGCTGATCGCCGTCGTAATCCAAACAGGCGTCGGCCGGATTGGTGGAATTAAGGCCGAAGAACAGTTCATAGGCATCCGGCATGCCGTCGGAATCAGTATCCGGATTCGACAGGCTCACCGCTGGCGATTCCGATGCACGATCAAAATCGGCTGCGCTAAACAAGGCCAGAGCGGATGCGAGGAACAGTGAAATGCCATACAGGAGGGGTTGCCGCGCGGCGCCGGCGTTGCCGAGAAGGATTCCGGGGAAGCGGCCGCCCCACCATGTCGGTCGTATAAATTTCATATCAGCACCTCGTTAACCGGGCAGGGTTGACCGAAATTGGATGGCCAATGGAAAACGGCTTGACAATCGGGAAGGCAAGACCGATCAAGATCGGCTGACGGCTGACGGCTGACGGCTGACGGCTGACGGCTGACGGCTGACGGCTGACGGCTGACGGATGACGGATGACGGATGACGGATGACGGATGAGATCATAGAAATAGTCATTTTGTGCATTCAACACACTTTTCCAAACAAACAAAATTATTGTGATCAAGATGAAACGCATTGTCAATCATGATTTTGAGCCGTGCAAAATCGGCATGCAACAGATCGGACGAACCAGTTGCGTAACCATATATCTGCTTGACCCGCACCGCCCCTCAGCGCAGTATGCATGGATATGGCGGAGAGAACCATGCATCCCTGGAAAACGATAGTATTCAGCTTTCTATTAGCCCTCTCTCTCTGGCTGGCATTCAGTTGGCCGGTCCCGCGCACTTTGGCAACCGGCATCGCCTCTTCCGGCCGCAACATCGAAACCGGCCAGGCGCGCGCCATGATTCCCGGGGATCATCTCCAGTTTCTCTATCATCTCTGGCTGTTCAGCGATACTATCTCCGGGCATTCTCCCTGGTTTCATAATCCGTATGAATTCAATACCGGGAATGATTCCGAACGGCGCGCCATGACAACGTATTATCTGCCCTTTGCGCTGGTATTCACGCTTTGCGCCAAAATCGGCTCGCTGGCATTTGCCTGGAATCTAACCGGATTCATTGCTATTTGGATCACCTTGCTGGCCACCTGGTTGCTGGCCCGCCGCTATACGGCCGACCGCTGGATTCCCTGGATTTCCGCCTTGCTGGCCGTTGCCTTTCCCTATCACTGGTATGCATTGCTGGGCGGCAGTCCGACGGGTCTGGGCATGATGTGGATTCCGATTCTCTTCCTGGGACTGGAATTAATGGTTGTCGAATTACGGGTGTGGGGTGGTTTACTGGCCGGTCTGACTATTCTGCTCGCCGGCTGGGTGGACAATCATATTTTCTTTTTCGCCGTCCTGATCACACCAGCCTGGTGTCTGTTTGCCTACTGGTATCACCACCATCAATGGATCCCGACTTGGCGCGAATTCAAGCCTTTTTTCAGAGCTGTCCTGCCCCTGCTGGTTTTCCTGGTGCTGATTCTATTCCAGGCCCAGTTTATGCAACGCGGTCTGGCGGATACCGATCTCGTCCGTCATGGCCGCAATCCCAACGAAGTCCGGCTCAATTCCCCAAAACTTATCGGCGCGGTGACCCGTGACATTGCCAATCCCGCTTGCGTGATTTATGCCGGTTGGAGTCTGTTAGGTCTGCTCGGCGCGGGGTTACTTGCCTGTCTGGCGCGTTGCACGCGCCGGCACGAGATTTCCCATCGCCAGGTTTGGGGTCTGATCCTGCTTTTACTGGGAATGACCGTTATCATCTGCCTTGCCGCGGGAATGAACAACCCCTGTGGTCCGCGGCTCTGGCGCTGGTTAACACGCTTGTTACCACCCTATGCCCTGATTCGCAACCCGACCAAGATCTACTGCCTTCTTCCGACGGTTGCCGCGGTAGCGGCAACCTTGGCCTTGAATCATCTGGCCGCTTTCCTGCCGCACCGCGGGGTGCGGCGGGTGGTTCTGGCCTTGTTTGCCATGTTGTTGCTGGCGGATTTCAAAGGCATGGTCCAACCCACTATCTGCCTGCTGGATCGTCAGCAGTCCGCCTACGAAGCCATTGTCCGGGATGCTTGTGATCACGGTCGCCGCGCCCATTTTCTGGCCCTGCCGCTCTGGCCCGGCGACTCGCATTTTACTTCAGTAAACCAGTATTACGCCGCCCTTTATCGTCTGCGCATGATCAATGGCTATCGGCCCACGGTCCGTAAAAAGTATCTGGCAGACGTTTTTCTCCGGTTCCAGAGTTTTAATCGCGGCGCGATTACCGACGCACAATTGGAAGATCTACTCCGGCATGGCATTGCCTATATCATCTTGCACGAGGATCTATTCCCCGAAAAAGTCAGTCCCTTCCCGGTGGGTTCCACCCTGCAAGCGCTCCAGGCGCATCCGCGCTTGGCCATGTTACAACATGCGGCAAGTGTGTGGGCTTTCCGCATCCTCCATAGTGGGGAAACCAAGCCGCCGACGTCCGTTCCGGTGGTATCCTGCCCGGTGTATTTTCCCGCGCGCCGCTGGGAATTGGAGACGTACGGAAGTCCTGCGCTTGAAGTCGTTCCCGATCCGGAATGCAGTGGCCAGAGGTTCCTGCGGCTGAAGGCGGGTTTAACCAACCAGGCAACCGTTTCCATCGCCACGGCCGTTATCAATGCCCGCTTCCTGCCCAACCTGCGCTGGATGCTCCGCGCCCGCGGTAATCAGACCATTACGCTTCATACCAGGACCGATGAACAACCGGCCGGCGATCATGGTATCCCGGTGGCGCTTACCGAGGCATGGACCTGGTATTCCGCGCCCATTGACCCGGTTCAGGCGGAAAGGCCGATGGCGCTCCTGGTCACGATGAACGCGGATGGAATAGCCGAACTCGACGCGGCGTTATTGACCGCAGGCGATTGGAAGGAATTGCTTCCGGGCGCGTCGTGGAATCTTCCCGCCACGTGTTTTTTCCATGCCGGCTATTCCGATCCTGTGCGTAACGCCGTTATCCTGCGTCACGCGCGCGATCCTGCCGCTGCTGTTTTTTACGGCCCCAAACTGCCGCTGGCGGCGGGGACCTATGTGTTGGAACTACTGTTTACGTCAACCGCCGCACACGGCACGCTTCTGGGTTTCTGCAATGTGCGGTTAAACGACCGGGATGAACGCAATCAGGTGCCGGTCATTGCCGGCCGGCGCGCGTGCATCGTGCACGGCCAACCCGACAATCGTCCGGTCAACCTGGTCTTTGTCTATACCCGCAATGCGGACATGGAAATCGAAGGGGTTTCGATCACACGCCGGGAATAAGCGGCTGAGCGCGGCGGCTACGGGCGAGTTACCACGAAACGCCTGGCAATTCCATCAGTAGCGCGCGTAATTCCTGTTCCGGATCACGCCGGCGGATTGTCTCCATCCGTCGGCATTGGGATGCAAGGATTGTTTGGCGCAGGGCCGTATCGCTTACGACCAGATGAATCAATTCCGCCATTTCGCCTGGATTCAAGTCTTCATACAAGACGCCGGCGCCATCCATGGCCTCGGGGATCCCCCCGACTGCACGCGCAATCACGGGAACATTCTGCGCCATGGCCTCCAGCAACGGCAGACAATAACCTTCATGCCGGCTGGCACTTAGGAAGACATGGGCCAGCTGGTAGTAAGCGGATAAACTTTCCGGCGCCACATAATTTTCAAAGCAGACGTTGGCAAGGTTCAACTCGCCGGCGAGCATGCGCAACATCGAAAAATAGCGCGGCGTGCTGTGACGTGATCCCACCAGGATCAAGCGGCTGAATGGGTTTATCCGCTGGTACCACGCAAAAGCCTGGATCAAGTCCTCAATGCATTTGTTTGGCGCCATGCGTCCTACGAACAGGATATTTGTCAACGGTGTTTCAAAACGCCGAAGAATGGCCGGATCAGGAAGTTGACTTGTCACCTCACGGGTAAAGAGCAGTGGAAAGATCCGTGCCTTTGGCACACCCGTGCATGCCAGTTCCGAAGCATTATAACGCGATACGGCCCAGATCGCATCAGATCGTTTGGCTACATCGTGTAACTCTGCCCGCGCCGTCTGCAACTGGCGTGTCACGTCATCGTCAAAACCGGCAAAGAACTCTGCCGGCGTGATGTTATGATACACCAGTACTTTCCTGGCCGCTGTTTGGAGGAAACTGCGCGTTGCGGGCGAGGTAATGGCGTAATGATACAAAACCACACCGTTGGGCAACCCCTGGTACTCAGACAAAAATCGGCATTGTCCGCGGGCCGAAGGCGCCACCCGCGTTTCATCGGCATAGATTTCGGAATCTAACCCCATGCGACGCAATATTGCCTGGAGTCCCCTGGCCGCGTTGGATATGGCATCGCCTTCGGCAAATCCCGACAGTAATTGATCAACCCGCCGTAATACGTTCATGATGAGTTTTGCGATTCCAGCCGGGCCATACGTTTTTCCAGTCGGGCAATCGCCCGGTGGTATTCCTCCCGTTCGAATTCCAGACCGGCAATGACCAGTTCATTGATAAGATTCTGTTGCCAAACAATGCGTTCATGCTGATAGCGCAGGAGTTTCCAGAGAAATTCTCTGATTCGGACGGCAATTTTTCCGATCCATCCCGCTTTGCGGGGAATGGCAAAAGATTCGGTCTGAATGCCGTGCCGGATGCCGATCAATCGGTTGTAAATCCGCAGGTAGTCCGCTTGGTCACGCGCCGCTTTGAGCGCAATGGCGCTATGCTCCGGGAAAAGGAAACGGGGGCCGCCCTCCATGGCATGCCGGCGCGCGTTTTCACGGATCTGCGCGCCAACCGTTTCCGTCTGATCCTGACTGGCGATGAGAACGCGCATGTGTCGGCCCTATTCTCTGGTGTGGCCTACGGTTTCCGATTCCGGCGGTCGCGTACAACGCGGGCCGGGATACCAATGGCAATTGCATAAGCCGGGACTGGGCGGGTCAAAACAGCGCCGGCGCCGACAATGGTATTATTGCCGACCGTGATCCCATCCAGCACCTTGACGCCGGCGCCAAACCAGCACTTCGGGCCGATTTCGATGCCGCGGGAACACGTGCCTTGCTGGGTAACGGATGCATCCGCATCCTGGGGGTTGTGATCGCCACCGATAAAATAGCAATAGGCCGCTATCAGGGTATCATCGCCTAAGATCACGCGACTGCCCGAAAACACTTCGCAGTTAAACCCGATGTTCACTCGCGCGCCCAGCACGATGTCGCCGTTTTTACAGCTTAAAATAGAATTCCGCCCGAGAAAAACGCCGGAACCGATGCGGATGCCCTGATTATCGCGCCCCTTAGCATCCAGCAGGCAGTTGTCGTCAATAATGACATCATCCCCAATTTCAATTTTACGCGGATGACGCAAGACAATGTTGGCGCCAAACACAACATTGCGGCCGCATTTCCCTAACAGACGCGGATAAAGCCGGGCGCGCAGAAAGAGTCCCAAGATGCCCGGCACACGGGAACAAAGCAGGACGATCAACTCGTATTTTAACAGCGCCCTGAATCCGCGCTGGCCGATGATCAAATCGCAGTAGCGTTCCAGCCGGGATTTGGAAGGGACGGCCATTTCGCGTTGGATAAGAATGCTTTCAGTTTTCATGGGAACGACCACAAACAAATGGATGACCTGAGTAGTTAATTTGCATCTATTGCGAATCATAGATCGTCAGACCGAGCTTGTCCATCCCAGATACAGGAAGGGTGCTTGACCTCCGCTTGATTCCGCCGAAGCGGTGGTGCGCAGACGGCGGTGTGCAAGGGATGGCCTGTTATCGTTGCTCCAACTCGTAATACAAAGGCAGTTGGAATTCATCGCTATCCATGATCAGGCGTTCGCCTTCCAGTTTTGGGTGAGCGTCGAACGGTTCCAGGACCATGCGATAGGTTTTGGTTTTATCCCGTGCCGCTGTCGGGAGCATTTGGCCGTCACGGATGACCCAATGTGCGACCATTATTTGTTTTGCGGCATATTGGCCTTCCGCGACTTGCTTCACGTCATAGCGGTTAACGACCAGTGCCCGGCGGTAAGGCGCAATCGCCGCGGGTAGTGGAATGCGGGATAACTCCACCGGGCGCGCCGTTACCACCAGGCGTTCAACCGACGGCCGGGGTTTTTCAGTGACCACTGGCGGCGGTGTAATCGTTTTGACCGGCGCAGATATTCCGGCGGCCACGTCCGCAGTCGCTGTGCTCCAGCGTTGCGTGCAGGCAATCCAAACATCGGGGAAAAAATCGGCATGCGTATTGTGCGTGACCCGCACCCACTGCTCGATTTTCTCGAAATCCGCGCTGAAGCGGCCGATATAAATTTCGACACCGGCGCCGCCGCCGCGAATGCGGTTATGGTGATCGCCCACGGTATAAGGGCCGGTCATGGTCATGAACCGGGGATGATTGCTCCAGCGCGGGTGATAAACCTCGAATCCGCCGATGCCGCTCGCCCGGTTGATGTTCACCCTCCAGCGACGGCCGGTTGCATGATCGAAGAGTGTCAGATTCCTGTGCGCACCATCAAAAGAGAAAAAGAGGTAGCTGTTATCGCCTGCCAAGGATGGCCAACAGCCGTCGCCGATTTGGGTTAGTGCTCCGAGGGGAAGTTCCAGGAGACAACAATCAGGCTCGGGAAACCGGCCGTTGGCCAGGCGGCAGTGGCCGCTTGCCCGGCGGCCGTCAGCCGACACTTGAAAATTATCCAGCTCTACCAGTGTCTGATCCCATACAAGCTCACTGACTGCAGGCTGTGCCAGCAAATGCCGCCGGACAGGGCCAACGGCCATGGCATTGGTAACCGTCGTACCGGCATAAACCCACACGTTGCCGTTCTGCGGATCTTCCCACACGGCCAGCGCAAGGCCGTCCATCACCGGGCGCAGTCCGGAACCGTCCCAGTTGACCGCGTAGATTTTTTGTTCGTGCCGATTCGAAAAGATCACGCGATCACCGCGGGGCGTCAACAGTGGTTTAGTATAATTGGACAGCTGTGGCAGTATGGCTCGTTCGCCCCGGCGGTCTTCCGTATCGAAGCCCATCAGACGCAATTGATTGCTTTCCGGCCCCGGGTGTGAGCCATCACCGGCATCCTGGCACCAGACTACACGAGTTGGAAACGCGGTCAGGGACTTGACCGCCGTAGCGGCATCAAGGCCGGGCTCCGGTAGGGCGCAACCAACCAGCATGACAACCAGGTAAATACCCGCCAGAATGATTGAAAAAAAACAATGCATGGCTTTAACCCGGGCTGGTTGGAGGCTGATCCTGCCGGTTGCACGTGATATGGACCGAAGCGGCGGAGTCAAACGCGCGGTATTTGAACCACAGCACGCTCATGACCAACGGCAATGTGATTGCGATTTCCATCAGAACCAGGCGCAGATTCCGAATTGACCATATAGCGGTCCAGGAATGCTTGGCCGGCGCCGGGAAAAAAGCCCAGGGCGCATGAAAGAAGCGATCCGAAAACGGCCAGGCCAGCATCAGCCCGATCGGCGGCGATTTGTCCACCGTGAGCCAGTCGGCCAGCAGATGACTGCCCAGGAGCGCCAGCATAAGGCCGAGCGACAGCCATGCGGCCTGCCGCCGCTTCCGGAGCCGGGCATAGGCCCAGATTGCGAGGGCCAGGCCGCAGATCCAAACCAGCGTGTGCGTCACAGTCTGGTGATAACAGTTCAGATTGCCCCGGAAAATACCGAAAAAATAATCCAAGTCCGGCGCGTTGGCCAGGAGAACGCAAAATAAAAGAGGGCGCCACAACGCGCGGAGCTGATCGGCAAGTTCATCCCGGCGCTGATAGCGGGGCAAAAAACTGATCAGGCCAATGGTGAGGCCGATCAGACTATGAGCTATGGGAGAAGCCATGCCGGAATTTCAGGTTTGTGATTACAGATTCGTGCGGCACAACCATGATCAACGGCCGCCGCTATTTCACCACGTCGTAAAATGTGAGCGCCATGAGGGCATTACCGGTTTCATTGGGGTGGATCCCGCCCGGCAATATGTAGGTCGGATCGTTATTAAACGCCGCATTCAGGTCAACCAAGGCGACATTTAAATCAGAGGCAATCTGCTGGATCATTACATTCAGCCGGCGCACACCACTGTCCAAGCGCGCATAGCTCTCAAAAACCGGCGTCAGTGTGGCAATTACGGGAATGGTCTTATTGTCCTGGCAGGCGTGGACCATGACCCGGATATTTCTGGCCGCCTCGCTTTCCCCATAACCCATGATCAAATCATTGACGCCCACCAGAATCAGCACAAAACCCGGCTTATAATCATCCAGGATCGGATAGAGCCTGTCCAGCGCTTCGCCGGAGGAATCACCCCCAACGCCCTCGTTGATCACAGGCTTGTTCAACATGCCGGTCAGGATGGCAGGGTAATAGTTGCTGGGGCTGACCAGACTATCGCCGGCGGTAATACTGTCGCCCAGCGCCACATACAGGTTAGGATTATTCGGTCCAAAATCATGGCCGTCACTCAGATGCTTATCGCCGCCTTCGCAACCGGCAAATAAAAGCGCCGCGCACAACAATCCGCCGAAATTTAAACGCCATATAATAAATTTCATATAAAGCTCTGTGTTTTTTTAGAATAATGCCGTCAGTTTAAAACGATTATAGCGCCGGAATTTATCCGTATCCACATTAAGCCTGATATGCTCTTAACTGCCTTTTTTTGGAGCGTTTGTCAAGATATCCTTTTATTACCTGCCCGAAGGAATGGTGCGGTAAGGATGGCACCGCGCGGCAGGACCTTGGCCGCAACGGTTTATGGGATTGCATCCCATGCCTCATCCGGCAGATTCCATCCGCCGCCCAGGGCCTTGTAAAGCTGAATAACAACTGTCAGGCGGTTGAGCTGAACCTGTGCCAGGGTGTTTTCAGCCGGGAACAACTGCTGTTGGGCTTCAAGTACTTCGTAATAACCGGCCTTGCCGGCCATATAACGTTCGCGCGACACCACGACCGCATCCGTGTAACAGCGCACACAACGTTCCTGCTGGGTGAAAATATCTTCCAGTTTGACGCGTGTAATCAGCGCGTTGGCCACGTCCTGGAATGACGTGCGCACGGTCTGTTCATAGATAATGGCCGCTTCCTCACTTTGGGCGCGCGCCTGGCGGATTTGGGCCAGCAGGGCGCCGCCCTGGAAAATTGGTCCAGCCAGGTTGCCGCCAATGCTCCACGCCATAGCATCGTTGTTGAACGAGCTAAGGTCCGGGCTGACCCGTCCGAATAACGTGGTCAAGCCGATCTTAGGAAAGCATTGTGCGATGGCAACGCCGATCTGGGCGTTGGCCGCGCGCAGGATCTGTTCCGCGGCACGGATATCCGGCCGCCGCCGAAGCAGGTCAGATGGCAAACCGGCGGGAACTTCCGGCGGCGTATCCTGCCGGAGCAGGGTTGTATCGCGCGGCACCGGCCCCGGATTGCGGCCAAGCAGGAGATTAATCTGGTTTTCCTTGATTACAATCTGCCGCTCAATATCCGGAATTGTGGCGGCGGTTGAAGCCACGGCGGCTTCGGCCCGCGCGGTTTCAAGCCGTGAGGCGGCGCCGCCAGCCAGTTTTTGTTGAAAAATATCCAGGCTTTCTTCAAATGAAAGCTTGGTCCGCTTTGCGATTTCAAGTTTGAGATCCAGCTCCAGAAGTTCGAAATAAGCCTGGGCCACACTGCAGACAACCGTCAGCATGACCCCGCGCTGGTTTTCAGTGGTGGCTAACAGCTGGGCTTGCGCGGCTTCATTCAAGCGGCGGATACGCCCCCAGAGATCAAGTTCCCAAGTGGCCGTGGCGGCGAGCATTAGAGGATTCCCGGTTTGGCCGCCGGCAGGCGAAGCGTTGCCGCGAAACGCGTTGCGACTGCGCTCCAGGTCACCCTGATAACCGACTTGCGGAAAAAACTGGGCGCGTGACTGCGCCGCCAGGGCCTGATACTCCTCGACACGCTTGACGGCCATGCGCAGGTCGTAATTATTGGTAAGCGCCGTTTGAACAAGTTCCTGGAGCGTGTCGTCGGCAAACACGTCCCACCACGGCAAGTCAGCTATCGTCACTTGCTGGCTGACAACGCCCTGGCCGAGGAACCCGCCGGGCGTATCCAACGTCGGTGTCTTAAACCGGGGTCCCACGGCACAACCGCCGGCCAGCAAGAATGCCAGAAACAACCCGGCCAGCGAAGCCGCGCGCCAAGTCTTAATAATCAATATACGTTTCATAATTTAAATTATTAACCGCTGATTTCACGGATTTCGCGGATATAATTATTTTTCATCCGTGCCCATCCGTGTTATCCGCGGTTAAATCTTTTGGTTGCGGTTCTTTTTCGGTTAAAGGGGTGCGAGCCGGCGGTTCCTTGCCGCGAATCAAATGCTGGACAAAGGAAAAGGAAACCGGGATGATGAAAATGGCGACACAAGTGGCGGCCAGCATGCCGCCAATCACCGCTGTGCCAAGCACCTGGCGTGAAACCGCGCCGGAGCCGGTGGCGACCCACAGCGGCACACAACCCAGGATGAAAGCGAAGGCCGTCATCAGAATCGGGCGCAGTCTTATCTGCGCGCCATGCAGAGCGGCATCCACCGCAGACATGCCGCCTTCCTGGCTGGTTTTGGCAAACTCGACGATCAAAATTGCGTTTTTGGCGGCTAACCCGATCAACATAATCAATCCAATCTGAACGTAAACGCTGACATCCATGTGGCGCAGATAAACCGCTAAAAATGCGCCAAACACGGCAATGGGTGTGCCCAGCAGGACACTGAACGGCAGTCCCCAGCTTTCATATTGAGCCGCCAGGATCAGAAACACGAATAAAAGCGATAACCCGAAAATGGCCCACACCGGCACACCCTGCTGAGCCTGCTTTTCCTGGTATGACATCGCCAGATAATCGTAACCCATTTCTATAGGCATGGTTTGGGCAAAGACATCCTCCAGTGCCTGCATGGCCTGGGCCGAACTATAGCCTGGCGCCGCCGAGACGTTAAACTGGGCACAGCGGTAAAGATTGAAGCGCATGGTAAATTCAGGCCCGGCGCGGGTTTCGATTCTGGTCAACGCGGAGAGCGGCACCATGTTGCCCTGGTTGTTGCGCACATAAAACTGGCCCAGGTTCTCGGCGCGGTCGCGGTAAGCGCCTTCGGCTTGAACATAGACTTGCCATTGCCGTCCGAAACGGTTGAAATAGTTGATGAAATAGCCGCCCATGAAGGCTTGCAGGGTCTGATACACCTGGCTGATATCCGCGCCTTGCTTCAACACTTTGTCGCGGTCCACATTGACAAACACCTGCGGCACGACCGGCAGGAACGTCGTGTTGATGGTTTGGATTTCAGGCCGCTTTTTGACGGACTCCGTGAATATTTTCACGTTATCAGCCAGGAAGGCGATATCCTTGCCGGCGCGGTCCTCAAGCAGAAACGTAACGCCGCCGGCCGTGCCGATGCCGGGGATGGCCGGGGGCGAGAAGGCAAACGCGACGGCCTGCGGGAGTTTGGCTAAAGCCTGATTGAGGTGACCGACAATGGCCGCGTATTGTTCCTCCGGTTTTTTGCGCTCATCCCAGGGCTTAAGCGTGACAAAAAAGAAAGCATTATACGTGTTCTGGACCCAGCTCAACATACTGAAACCACAGACGGTGGTATAATATTGCACGCCCGGGGTTTTGGCGAGAATTTTCTCGATCTGCTGGCAAACCGCGTCTGTACGCTGAAGCGAGGCGGCGTTGGGAAGCTGAACGTTGACATACATATATCCCTGATCCTCTTCCGGTATAAATGTGCCCGGCAGAATTTTACCGAACCCGCCGATGCCGATCGCAACCAGCGCCAGGAAACCCAGGCTTAAAGCCGTTTTGCGGATGCAAGCCGCGCAGATGGCAACATAGCGGTTGGTGACACGGTTGAACATTCGGTTGAAACCGCCGAAAAACAGCGCGAGCGCTCCGCGCGCTTCCTTACGGGGACGCAAAAGCATAGCCGCCAGGGCCGGACTAAGCGTCAAAGCATTAAAGGCTGAAATAAGCACGGAAATCGCGATTGTCACGGCAAACTGTTGATAAAGCCGCCCGGTGATGCCTGGAATGAAAACGGTTGGGATGAACACGGCCGCCAGAATCAGCGCGATGGCAACAACCGGCCCGGACACCTCCTGCATGGCCTTGATGGTCGCGGCCTTGGGCTCCAAGCCCTCCTCGATGTGGCGTTCCACCGCCTCCACCACGACGATGGCGTCATCCACCACCAGGCCAATGGCCAGCACCAGCCCGAAGAGCGAAAGTGTGTTTATGGAAAAACCGAAAACCGGGAAAAAAATAAAAGTTCCGATCAGCGAAACCGGCACGGCCAGAAGCGGGATCAGCGTGGCACGCCAGCTTTGCAGGAAAAGAAAGACGACTATGATCACCAGCGCTAGTGCTTCAAACAGAGTTTTGACAATCTCATTGATGCCGGTCCGGACGGCCTGGGTGGTATCGAGTCCGACCACGTAATCCAGGTCTGCCGGAAACCGCTGTTTCAATTCGGCCATGAGTTTATTGGCGCCGTCAACCGCCTTGATTGCGTTGGCGCCGGGCAATTGGTAAAGCGCGATAATGGCGGAGGGCTGACCGTTAAGACGTCCCAGTATGTTGTAATATTGCGCGCCCAATTCCACGCGGGCGACATCTTTAAGACGGATCATGGAACCATCCGGATTGGCCCGGATCACGATTTGGCCGAACTCTTCTTCCGTTACCAGGCGGCCCTGGGTCAGCACGGCATAGGTGTATTCCTGGCCCGCCGGCACCGGCTCGCCGCCAATCTGGCCGGCAGGATTAACCTTGTTCTGGCTGTTGACCGCACTGATGATTTCCGGGACGGTGATGCCCAACTTGGCCAACTGGTCGGGTTTGATCCAGAACCGCATAGCGTATTGGCCGGCGCCGAATACTTGGATACTGGCAATGCCCGGCACACGGAGCAGTTGGTCGTTGAGGTTGATATAGGCGTAATTGGCCAGAAACGTGGCGTCATAGGTGCCTTTGGGCGAATACAGGCAAAAAAGCATCAGCGGCGCGGACGTGGATTTCTGAACAGTGACACCGAAATTGCGGACGTCGGACGGGAGCTGGGAGTCGGCCTGGTTAACACGCATTTGCGCCAGGATCTGGTCAATACTGGGATCCGTCGAGACATCAAAATCAATGCGCATGCTCATTGAGCCATTATTGGCGTTGACGGAATACATGTAGGCCATGTTATCCACGCCGCTCATCTGCTGTTCAATGGGCGTCGCCACCGATTGTTCCACCGTAAGCGCGTCCGCGCCGACATACGTGGCCTGCACCTGAATTTCCGGCGGGACGATATTCGGGAATTGGGCCGTAGGCAGGCTTTGCATAATGACAAGGCCCACAATGACCATGATGATGGAAATCACCATGGCCACGATGGGCCGGTTGATGAAGAATTTTGTCATGATTGGCCGGATTCCCGATTAATCCCGCTGGATGTCAGCCGATGATTACAAGCGCAATGTATGGAACAAGGTTAAACACAATGACGACAATTTTGAAAAATCCGAGCAAACAATAGATCGCGATATCGAATGCGTCTCTTGTCATTGGAATCCATTTGCTGTGAATTCGAAAAACCCGGTTTCCGGCAAATACCAGGATAAGGGACGCGAGCATCAGAATGCCGGCGTTCATGATGGTACACCACATGAAAAATGCGCGCACCGTGTTGATATCCATGGCCTGTTCCCTTTCGGTTTTTTACATCCGACGATCTGAAGTTGCAATTTTAATCCACCGCAGGTGCAACTGTCTGGCAGGCAGACGGCGCGTTTGTTCCCGCCGGGACCGGGCCGGCTTCCGCGGTGTAAGGCTGGGGATTGACCACAGTGCCATCGCGGACCTTTTGCGTGCCTTCGACCACCACCCGCTCGCCGGGATTCAATCCCTGCTTGACGATCCATAATGCCCCACTGCGTTCTCCCATGGTCACAGTTCGAATGGAGACACCATTATCCTTGTTCACAACCGCAACGTGATACGAGCCCTGTATTTCAGTGACCGCGCGTTGCGGCACCAGCAAAGCGTTCTTGTGGGTTTGGATGACTAACCGGATGTGAGCATACTGGCCCGGCCGCAGGATATTATTGGGATTTGGGAACAGGCCGGCGATAAGAATCGTGCCGGTTTTAATGTTTACCTGGCGATCGGCAAGAATAGTTACACCTTTGTGCGGATATATACTGCCGTCGGCGAGGATAAGCTCAAGATGGTTGGTGCCATACTCGGTGTTTTCGATATCCTTCGCCAGCCGCTTTTTCGTGGCTTGCATATATTCCTGTTCGCTGATGGGGAAATAGACTTTGATGGGATTCACCGTTGAGATGGCGGTCAGTTCCGCGGTATTGGGTCCCACCAAGTCGCCGATCTGGGCTTCGGCGATGCCGGCGATGCCGTCAATGGGCGCGGTGACCCTGGTAAACTCTAAATTCAGCTCGGCCTGCTGGACGGCCGCCTGGGCTGATTCCAAGGCGGCTTGCGCGCTTTTATTGGCCTGAACGGCATTATCTAATTCCTGCTGACTGATGGCGTTATTTTTGGCAAGGGGCGTATAACGCTTAACGTTTATAGCGGTCAGATCCAGATTGGCCTGGGCCTCGGCCATTTGGCCACTGGCCTTGTCGAACGCCGCCTGAAAGGGCCGCGGGTCAATTTGAAAGAGCAGGTCGCCTTTGTGGACGAACTCACCTTCCTTGTAACACTGGGACATCAGGTAGCCGCTGACCTGGGCACTGATTTTGGCGTTGACCATGCCATCGAGCGTGCCGATCCAGTTTCCATAAATCGGCACGTCTTTCTGAATCACATCCATTACCATCACATCCGGCGGTTTCAGCAGGGGCGCGTGCGCGGCGCGTTTACAGCCGGAACCGGCCAGCGTCAGGATCACAACCGCCGATAGCGTCCAGATTCCTGTGTTTATTCGTTTTTTAATCATGTTTAGCCTCGTTGACGGTTCAATCCACGCCGCACTCACATCATAACAGCACCACGCGGTTTTCTTCGCTTGATGTTCGAATTGCGTCCAGCACCCGTGAAAGCTCAAGCGCGCTGGCGGGTGTCACGGGATAGCGGCCTTCGCCACGCAAGGCGGCGGCAATTTCCTTGTAAATCTGATGCTCGTCCCCAGTCAGGTTGCCGGTCAACGTTTCTTCCAGAATCCGATCCGGCGCCGCTTTCATGGCGACATATTGGGTGGGATCCGAGGGCTGTGCGGGTGTTGTGGCATTCACCTTTAAATGTTCGCCGTTCACCACGATTGTGCCACGGGTGCCCTGAAGAAACCAGGTCGGCAGAGATTCGGTTGCTATCGTGTATTCCGCCTGCACAAGGGCGCCGTTGGCGAGCGTCAGTATACCCATAAAAATGTCTTCAACATCGCCCGGGTTAATCGTCTGTTTAAGCCGTCCGTAAACCGATTTTACCGGACTACCCAAAAGCTGAAGGGGCGTGTCCACAATGTGCGGGCCCCAGTTCAGCAGATAACCGCCGCCGCAACGCCGCTCGGTTTGCCAGTCGTTGCGAGTGCCGAAACTGCCTACCACGCGCCGGACCAGGAACACGGTGCCGATAGCCTGTTCTTCGACTACCAGTTGGCGCAGGCGCCGCAGGTCACTGCCCCAGCGCGCGGGTAACCAGGGCAACAGGAGCTTGCCGGAGGATTCGGCCGTGCGGACCATGCGCTGGGCTTCGTCGGCATTGACCGCCCAGGGCTTGGTCACGAGCACGTTGATGCCGGCCGCCAGGCAGTCGCAGGTCATCTGGCAATGCTGGTCACTGCGGGTGAGGATGACCACGAGGTCGAGCGGCTCTTCCTTGAGCATGCGGTGATAATCGTCGTAAGGCCGGCAGTCAAACCGGGTGACGGCTTTTTGGCGCGCGGCGGCATCCACATCGCAGACGGCGGCCAGGTGGAATGCCTTGTTTTTTTCGATAGGGTCGGCATGCAGAGTACTGCCCGTGCGGCCATAACCCACAATGGCGGTGCGAATGACGCCCATACCTGAATCTCCGGAAAGTTAATATTTATAAACTGTCTTAATAGAGCATATCGGTTATCCAATGGACGGGGCAAGAGAAATTTAGTATATACGGTTAATTTTTAAAAGTAATCTTTGTAAGATGCGCGGGTGACCTTATGGGCTTTTTTTCCCAACGCATTATGGAAAACTGGCGTCAGCCCAGCGGCTATCGCGAGGTATTCAAAATCAGCCTGCCACTGATCATCAGCATGAGTTCGCATACGGTCATGCTGTTCACCGATCGGCTGTTCCTGGGGCGTTACTCGCTGGACACCCTGGCGGCATCCGTGCCGGCGGGTTTGCTGGCCTTCATGTTTGCGTGTTTTTTCATGGGAGTGGTTGAGTTCACCAACACCTTTGTAGCGCAATATGCCGGCGCACATCTGCCCCGGCGGGTTGGAAGCGCGCTTTGGCAGGGTATCTATCTGGCGCTGGCCGCCGGCATTCTGTTGGCGGGTCTGTCATTTTCCGGGGAAAGTTTGTTCCGGCTGGCCGGACATGCGCCGCGGATCCAGGAGCTTGAGACGGTTTATTTCCGGATTCTCATGCTGGGCGCCGTGTTCGGGCTTCTGCAGAACGCGCTAAGTTGTTTTTATTCCGGGCGGGGCCGAACCATGCCCATCATGATTATCAATCTAATCGGTGTGACGCTCAATGTGCCGTTGGATTACATGCTTATCAATGGGCGCGGGGGCTTCCCGGAACTGGGTATGGCCGGCTCCGCTGTGGCGACGGTGACCAGCTCGGCGGTTATGCTTCTGCTTTATATCGGCATGATATTCCGCGCACCAAATGACCGGGTTTATGGCGTGCGCCGGACATGGGCCTTTGACCGTCTTCTGTTCGGACGCCTGTTAAAATTCGGAACACCGGCCGGAATTCAGGTGTTTGTGGATATTTTCGGGTTTACCATGTTTTTGCTGATGGCGGGGCGGCTGGGCCGTGATGCGCTGGCGGCGACCAATATTGCCTGTTCGATCAACCTGCTGGCCTTTATGCCGATGATTGGTTTTTCGATTGCCGTCAGCACGCTGGTGGGCCAGGCCATTGGACGCGGTTGCCCGGAGGATGGCGTGGCCGCCACGCGCAGCGCCCTGCATTTGACCTGCGCCTATATGTGGGCGCTGGCGGCGCTGTTTATTTTGGCGCCGGAATGGCTGATTAATATTTTCCAGGCGTCGGGTGATAATGCCGGGGAATTTGAGGCTGTCCGGCGCCTGACGGCGGGTGTCTTGCGCTTGGTCGCTTTTTACAGCATGTTTGACGCGATCAATTTGATTTATTCGGGCGCCCTGCGCGGCGCGGGTGACACGAAATTTATCGGATGGACGATTGCCTGCCTGTCACTGGTTCTGCTTGTTCTGCCGGTTACGGTGGGCGTGATTTATTTCCAGGCCGGGCTTTATGCCATCTGGGGCTTTGTATCGGCCTATATCTGCGTGCTGGCCCTGGTGTTCCGCTGGCGTTATCGTCAGGGCCGCTGGCGGCAAATGCGGGTCATTGAACCCATGCCCGCGCCGCTGACGCTGGTCCCGCCCACCATTCCCGGCGCGGATTGAACATTTTTGTAAGGGGCATTTTTTGATTGCAATCCGCAGGATGGACACGTAAATTCACCTCTCGTTTGTCAACAAATAAAACCAAAAATTCAGAAAGGCAGTTGTCATGAAATACGCTCTCCTGGTTTCCGCGGTCTGCATTTCCTCCCTGTTATTGTTCGGGTGCGCCGGCAAGCAGAAAATCGCCGAGCTGGAAGCGGCCAATCAATCCCTGCAAGCGGAAATCCAGAATTTGAACGTTCAGCTCCAGGCGTGCGCCGCGGATAAGGCCAAGATCCAGGAACTGGAACAGGCTAATCAGACACTCCAGACGGAAATCCAGAAGCTTCATCTCCAAGCCATGAATGTGAAGGAAGCGTCCGGCGCGAAGTCCAAGAAAAATGTTAAATCCAAGGGCAAGACCGTGTCTACGGCGAGATAAACCAGATGTATGGGAGTATGGGCGTAATGGAGTAGGGGCGTAGACACAACCTGTTTCTTATCGTGGTTTCCAACGCTTTAAGATTTAACGACCATACGCCTTCACTTCCTTACTCCCATACTTAATCCGCCGGCGCCAGCACGACCCGAAATCCGATCATCGGGTTGCATCGCATGGGGTAGGCATCACTGCGGTTGGTGATGGCAATGATGTCCGGTTCGGCGTTATTCCAGCTTGCCCCGCGCAGGGACCGCGTGATTTGCTGGTCGTCGAACCAATCCTGGCACCATTCCCATACATTCCCGCCTACGCCGAATAAACCCCAGACATTGCTCCCGCTCCGCTTTACCGGGCACGTGACAATAAATCCGTCATCATGTCCTCCGATATAGGGTTCGTGGTGGAATAGCCGGTAGATTAGCCCGGCCCCTTCCTTGCCCCGATAATTAAATGTATCCGGCGGCGGCCAGGTATTGCCCCAGGGATACCGGCGACGGTCGCCGCAGGCGGCAAAGATCTGCCATTCCTTCTCAGTCGGCAGACGAAAAATGTAGCCGTTAGGGATCTGATCGCCGAAAGTGCGGGTCAGCCATGCGCAGTAGTTGTTGGCGTCCTCCCAGGAAACCCAGACCACGGGCTGGTCGGGTTCGTCGAATATGTGGCCGTAATAAGCCTTGCTTGCATGGCCCAGATCGAACCGGCTGTACTGGCCGTTAGTAACCTCGAATTTACCGACCCACATTTTTAAAGGCCCAATCCAGACAAAAGGTAAAAATTCATCGCCGCCCAGATTGACGGTTAAGGCCCAGCCCGGCTTCGGCGCCGCGGCTGACGCAACCGGTTTGGCCGGTCTGTTCATTGCCGGCATTGGGAACACATTGGTCTGTGCCGGCAGGGGGACGGCACTCGCCAGCAATAAAATCAAGCCAGTAATCCGAAATAATAACGTTTTCATCTTTTGCCGGAATCCTGTCATCCTGTCAAATTTTCTTCGAATGGCTTAATGGTTGCCTTCTGCCTTCTGCCTTCTGCCTTCTGCCTTCTGCCTTCTGCCTTCTGCCTTCTGCCTTCTGCCTTCTGCCTTCTGCCTTCTGCCTTCTGCCTTCTGCCTTCTGCCTTCTGCCTTCTGCCTTCTGCCTTCTG